>JAFIGA010000050.1 GCA_020831715.1 Leptospira sp.
TTTTGGGACGGGATCTTAACGTTTTTTGTCTCAAAAAAGTTTAAGGGAAAAATCCGACATTGGTCGAAAATTAAATTAGGCTAAGTGCTTAGTGATCCGCCCGGATCGCTTGAGCAGTAAGTTGTGTAAGTCTGGTTTACTGGGTCCCTTCTTTTTACGATTTAGGGACCATTTTTTTATTCTTCTATACTCAAATTTTCCAGTGTCTCCAAGAATCCAAATTGCTTGAGTGGAGCAAGATCCACCATTTCTTCGGCTGTAAGACCCAGCCCATCTTCAAAGGCATAAGCTTGCAATAGACTTGCCGAAGCGTGAGGGTATTGCTTGAGTCTACAATGGCTTCTTGCTTTCAAAATCAATAATTCCGCGTCCATATCTCCACTGTAGCGAATGTACTTATCTATATAATAAAGTACATTTTCCGGATCTCCCACCTTTAGGTAACAGGCACTCAGCACATCATAGTGTAGGAAGTTTTCATCGAGATCCATTCGAAGAGACTTCTTTAGTGCCGATATGGCAGAATTGTAATCTCCTCTAATATAAAATAAAGTTCCCAATTCTGCCCAGATGTCTTTTCTTAGAATTCCTCTCCCTCGAGTCAGGTCTTCTCGGGTTAGAGCTTTTTTCAATACTTGGATAGCTTCATTGGAGCGTTCCATATCTTTTAGGAGGGAAGCGAGCAAAAGGTAAAGCTCAAGGTTATCGGGAAATCGCAAAGAACTCTTTTGAAGTAGATTCTTGGCTTGTTTATATCGACGAGTCTTGATTAAATATTTAGCAAAGAGTATGTGACTCCATGGATTGGATTCATGGTTTTCAATCAGTTCTTGGTAAATTTTCTCTGTTTCTTGTGGATTGCCCACCAAGTGAAGACACCAAGCCTGCCTGGAACGAATTTTAATAATAGAATTTTCATTCCGGGCATAAGGCAGAGATTGATTGTAGGCATTGAACGCACGAGTATAATCTTTGTTATGCTCGTGGTTGATTGCTACTCGAACGTGCTGGATAAAACTCATCGATACTTAGCTTTGGTTGTAAATAGGTCTCTTCCGGTTCTGAAAAGATTCATAGGCAACTCTAAGGTCTTTGGTATCCAACATACCGGCATTGTAGCTTGCCACATATTGCAGACCTGCTTGAATGGATTTGTCTCGGCAGTAGTTCATTACATTTTTAACACCGCGAATTACTATTGCAGGGTTGTTGGCAATCTCCAAAGCAGTTGCCTTGGCTCCCTCCAAAAGTTCTTCCGGGGTTTCGAACAATTTGGTAACCAAACCCATGTTCAATGCTTCCTCTCCGCTGATGTCCTTACCGGTTAGGGCAAGCTCTCTTGTATTTCCTTCTCCGATGATGGAGGGCAATCGATTTAGAGAACCCATGTCGGCAACGATTGCCACCTTAGCTTCACGAAGTGAGATATTTGCATCTTTGGATGCATAACGAATATCACAGGCGGCAATGAGATCCAACCCTCCACCAATGCAGTGTTTGTGGACAGCGGCAATGGACGGCTTGGGAGAGTTTTCTATTCGATTCATTCCTTCTTGCATGGTGAGAATGAGTTGGTAGAGCTTTTCTCTTTTATCACCGATGTCACCGTGCAATATGTCTTTAAATTCCGTAAAGAATTCGTCCAAGTCCAGACCCGTAGTGAAAGATTTACCTCTCCCTGCAATAACAAAGGCACGAATTCGATCATCTTGGTTGATTGCATCAATTACCAAAGGAAGGTCTCGCCAACAAGACCATTCCATAGCATTTCGCTTGTCCGGTTTGTTAAGATAAAGTATGGCTATGGGCTCTTCTACGACTACTTCGAAAAACGGAAAATCATACTTCATTGTCTCTTCTCCAATATTTATTTTTGATAAAGAAGAAAGCACCGAATCCAATTAGAGCAATGGAAATATATTGCGATTGAGAAAATCCATGCCAGTAGTATCCTGTGAGGAATTCCGGGTTCTGGGTGGAATCCGGAATATTTGCCATATTAGGTGGTTCCCAAAATGGGATTACGGCTTTGTTCACACGCAGGAACTCGATGAGCAGTCTTGCTGTTCCATGAATCATAAACCATTGGCAAGTAATCGAAAATTTGCGAAACTTTTGAAATCTTGCCCAATAGTGGAAATAGGCAAAATACCCGAACGCCATAATCGCTTCCATGACAGGTGTATTCCATACCGGAACACCGGATGGATGAGCTCCATGGAATTCAAAAACGAAAAAAGGAACGGTCGCGTCGGTGGCAAAACCATAGCAACCATCACCTGAAACAAAGCACCCCAATCTTCCGATGGCATAACCGATGGAAATGGAAGGAGCAATGGAATCCAAGTAGGATCCGTAATCCAGTTTCTTGGTTTTCATATACAAATAGATAAATAAAAAACCGACCAGTAGCCCACCGTAGAATACCAATCCTCCTCCGGAGAAGAGGGAACTCCAAAGACCCGGCTGACCGGGAAAACCGTACCAATGTGTGATCGGGTATAGATATTTTCCATCGAAGCCGGGAACGTTTACGAAGATTTGATCCCAGATTTCAAATATAAAAAATACCTTAGCGCCAATCAAAGTCCCAATAATACCCAAAAGGATCATTGTATCCGAATGAGCAGGCTCCAAACCTCGTCTCTTGAACTCTTTGGGAAGCATATAGGAGGCTGTTATGAAAGCAATCATCATTAAGATGCTAAAAGTGGATGGACCGCCCCAACCAAATGGATTCGGAATTGGAATTCTATCAATCATATCTACGTTTTCTTGGGAATTGTCTCAGAGGGCAAATCAAAAAGATTCTATTCTAGGTTTATGTATTCTTCCGGATTCATAGAAGGATCCAAACCAATGCGAACTTCATAGTGGACGTGGGAACCTGTTGCTTTACCGGTTCTTCCCACGAGGGCGATTTTATCTCCCCTTTTGACCACATCTCCTTCTTTCACCAAAACTTCACTGCAATGTCCATAAACTGAAATATAGCCATTTTCATGAAAGACTCGAACATATCTTCCCAGTCCACCGGAGGTAAATTCTAATTTAGGAATTACACCGGGAGCCGTGGCATAGATGGGCGTCCCATGCCCCGAGGCAAAATCAATTCCCGAGTGGAATTCACCTGTAGGTAGAATGCCAAAAGGATCCCGCCTCTGGCCCCAAAGAGAAGTAACATTCCCCACTCCCGGACCGAGTGGGCGCCCTCGTGGTATGTTGTGAAAGATGGATTCTCGAAGAGAAAGATAGTCCATTGCGTTTTGGAATACCGGCTTCATTTTTTTTAGCCTCAAAAGCGATTCAGAGTAGGCTTGGACTGTCTGAGGATAGAGATTCATATTGGTCTGCATTTCCCTGTAGTCGGGAACTTCCAATAATGGTTCCGGAAAATAATCCTGAGTGATCAATTGATTCCAAGATACTTCATTCCAGGCGAGAAGATTCAATTCTTCGGTGGTTTTCTCCAGATCTTTGATTCCAGCCTTCATATCCTTGGACATATGTTTATAATAGAGGAAGGCGATTTCATCTTGAGAAGATCCTTGGAAGATATCCTCATTTTTTACCCAAAAAAAGCTAAAATAGATCAGAAACAGCAGACTGAGGAGCAAAAGAAGTCCGCTCATAAAGGATAGAAAGAGCAACATGGCAAATGACATGTCCAAACTAACCACTACTTTTTCCGAATGGGGGACTAAAACGAAGGAAACTTTCTCTCTGCCCTTGTTTTGCCACTTTTCCCATCTTTTTTTGGAGCGAATGAAGAAAATCAGCATTCTTTCGTAGAGTGTTGCGGTATAAGTAGAATTTTCCAAATCTTGCCTTTCTCCCTAAATTTTGCTTGCCAGCTCAGAAATCAAGGGAATAATTGACTCATCCTATATGTTGAAAATTTTTGCAAACCTTTTCCGTAAGAAAGACAGCTCTGCCGCGGCAAGCCTTGTCTACCCAGAGGGAAAGAGATATTACAGAGAGTCACATAAAGTACGAAAAAACGACATAGATCCGGATGCACTAAAAATCATCCATAGACTCAATAAGTTTGGTTACAAAGCCTTTGTTGTAGGTGGAGGAGTTCGCGATATCCTTCTGGATAAGAAGCCAAAGGATTTCGATGTAGCGACGAATGCAACTCCCAATCAGATAAAGAAAATGTTCAATAATTGCAGAATTATTGGAAAGCGATTTAAACTCGTTCATATTCTTTTTCGGGGCAAGGTGATCGAGGTATCAACATTTCGATCATTGCCTGAGCATCGAAAAGAAAGCCACAAGAAGGATACAGATTATCTTCTGAAGAAGGACAATGTGTTCGGCTCGGCAAAAGAAGATGCGGCTAGAAGAGATTTTACCATAAACTCCTTGTATTTTGATACCCGAAATGAGTCCATAATAGATTATGTTGGTGGTTTTGAAGATGTTCAAAACCGCGTAATACGTGTGATAGGTGACCCTGATGTCTCTTTCAAAGAAGATCCGGTTCGAATGCTTAGAGCGGTTAAATTTTCCGTTCTCCTCGGATTGGACATTGAAAAAAAGACCAAGACTGCGATTAAAAAGAATCGCTTGGAGATACTAAAAGCATCTCCGGCAAGAATGATTGAGGAATATAATAAAATATTCCGAACATGGAAAGCCAGTCAGATATTCCAAGCCTTAGCCGAGAATTCTCTATTGGATGCAATGATTCCGGAACCTTTCCAAGAAGCCAAGAAGCAGAGCGATTGGGCTGAAAAGTTCATGGATGATGGTGTTGGAAAACGACTCGCTATTATAGACAAAATGTTGTCTGAGCGCGAAGAAATGACACCATGCATCTTCTATTCTATTCTTGCCTATGATCTGGTTAGTCCTGCAATTGAAGGGAAAAAAGGAAATATTGCTCATAATATCAAACAAGCTTTAGATGGCTTTTGTCAGAGCATGGGTATTTCCAAGCGAGATAAAGACAAGTTGGTTAAGATATTTACCAGTCAATCTCGTTTCCTCTCCATTGAAGATGAAAAAGCAGATCAAAATGCTTTCTTCAAGAAGAAAGATTTTTTCTATGATGCATTCATGGTTTATAAAATCATTGCCTTGTCCAAGCAAGATGATGAGGCATTGCAAGCCGCATTTTTCTGGGAGATTTCGCTCAGGCAGAGACCTGTTCGGGATGGTCAGAGGAATAATCCAAGACACCAATCTACTTCCAAACAAACAGGACAGAACCCAAGAGGAAACGGAAGGTTTCCAAAGTCAGAGATTGATAGCGATGCTTCTGAAGATTCTGATTTAGTCGATTCAGATGAAACTGAAAAAACAAACCATAAATCGGATATCGATGATATTGCAGATTCCGGTGAAGCGGTTGTTGTTGAGGGAACATCGAGTAAAGCAAGTGGTGAAAATACACCCGGTAAAAGACCACCAAGAAAAGGTGGTAAGAGAAGACCTTATAGAGGTAAAAAGAAGGGAAAGCCCAGTTCTCCTTGAATCTTTTCTAATTTCATTGTTGCCCAATAGGAGAGTTTCTCTTATTGGGAGGCAGTGGAAAACTGATTTCGTGTAAAGCACCCTGATTTGTTTTTGATGAATTGATATAAGTTCCTTGTATTTGATTCACAAGAAGACCCACAAGTTCCAATCCAAATCCTTTTGGCTTTTTTTGTTTGCTATCCCATCCGATACCATTATCTCCTATTAAGAGTATATATTGATTGTTTTCTTCTTCATAGGTTCCTTGGATGGAAACTTGACCTTGCTTTCTACCAACAAAAGCATATTTCAGACTATTAGTCACCAATTCATTCACAATTATACCAAGAGGGAATAAGATTGCTGTGTCCATTTCTATATCTTCCACATCAGTATGAATCAGAATCGTGCCTGATCTTTTTAACGAAACCATTTCCGATATTAAGCTGGCTAAGTAGCCTGAAAATGATGCTCTTTTATAATTGGAAGATCTAAAAAGTTTATCGTATAAAACCATCATTCCGTTTACTCTACCCTTGGCATCGAGGAGGTGGTGTTTTGCGGAATCATTTTCGGTAGAATGAGCTTGAATCTCCAATAAGGCACTTATAGTTGCCATATTGTTTTTTACTCTATGGTGAATTTCTTTTAGGAGAATTTCTTTTTGATTCAATTGAATCGACAGAAAATCTATGTTCTTTTTTCTTTCTGTAATATCCTGTGCTATGGCAACTATACCAAGAAGATTTCCTTTTTCATCATAGACAGGAGTGTTTAGCCATTCACATAAGAATTTATTTCCTAATTTATTTATGTTCCAATTGACTTTCTTGATCACTCCATTGGAAGAAATCAACTCATCGGCTAAATTCGCAACAACTCCATGCTCTTCTTTGGGAATTATATGTTCGAAAATATTTTTACCAAGGACTTCTTCTTTACTAAATCCAAAAGTTTCTTCGGCTTCTTTATTCCAATCCAAAATCGAAAATTCAGTTGTTATGAATAGGGAAGGTAGAGGAATATTATGAAATATTGATTTTAAAACTCTATCACGACTTTCCAAAATCATGGATTGGGTCTTGAAATGAGTTATGTCTTCTGCAAAACCCACTGCTCGCACAATCTCTCCATCAATTATTTCAGCAGGATAGTTTCTTACCGCTATCCAACGAATAGATCCGTCCTCTTTTTTAATTCTGTATTCTATTTTATTGGAAGTTTTTGTTGCCAGAAAAAGTTTATAACTTTGTAAAACTTTTTCTCTGTCTTCCGGAATAATTGCATCGATAAAGGAATGAGAATTTAAGTATAAGTCATCAATAGTGTGTCCGAATACCTTTTCGTAACTGGGAGTTATGTATATAATAGTATTATTCACTACATCTTCTACCCAAAATATTTCATTGATATTTCTTGAAATATTTTCGAACATTTCCAAACTCTCTCGTAATTTTTGTTCTGTCCGATAGAGATTTAATGCCATCTCGATTCCGGAAAAAAGTACAAAATCTCCGGTACTTTTTACTATATATCCGAATCTTGTAATATTTTTTACTTTTTCAACCATTTCAGAATCGGTGTGAGAACTCAAAAAAACAATTGGAAGGTTTCGAATTTTTAGTATTTCTTGGGCGGCTTGTGTACCATCCATCCCCAAGCCCAGATCAATATCCATAAGAACTAAGTCTATCTCAGGTTGCTCTTCTATTTTTATGCAGGCATCTTCCCCTGAATGTGCCACAATTACGTGGTAATCCCTCTTCTGAAGCCTCAAACTGCCCATGGATGCTTGTATAGGGTCATCTTCCACCAGGAGTAATGTTATTTTTAAGTCAGAATTCATAAAAAAACGCTACAGGAAAATGTAAAACCCTGCGAGAATAAGAAAAGGAAAAAATAGAAAAAAAATCTTTTTTTCTATAACCCCAAAAACCTCAATTTCATTTAAATTCAGCTGAATTTACTCATTTTTCCCTGAAAACACATATAAATCGTCGAATTAATTATAGATGTTGGATTTCCGATGTATTTAATGTAAAAAGAAAAAGACCATAAAACCAGACAATTGGACGGGAAACAAGGATTGTTTCCCCGACTTAGATCACATGTTTCAAGGAGGAAACCATGATCATAAATCACAACTTATCCGCGATCAATTCGCATCGGGTTCTTAAATTTCAAAACGAAGAAGTCTCCAAGAATATGGAAAAACTTTCTTCGGGTCTCAGAATCAACAAAGCGGGAGATGATGCTTCCGGTCTTGCAGTTTCTGAAAAAATGAGAACTCAGGTCAATGGGCTTAGACAAGCAGAAAGAAATGCTGAAGATGGTATGTCCATGATTCAGACAACTGAAGGTTACATTCAAGAAATGAATGATATCATTCAGAGAGTTCGTGTACTTGCCATACAGTCATCTAACGGTATTTATACTCAAGAAGACAGGCAAATGATTCAAGTTGAAGTATCTCAGTTGATTGATGAGGTGGATAGAATCGCTTCTCAAGCTGAATTCAACAAAATGAATCTTTTGCAAGGTGATTTTGCTCGAGGTTCTCGTTCCTCCTCTATGTGGTTTCACATTGGACCGAATCAGCACCAAAGAGAAAGAGTATTTATCGCTACTATGACTGCTAGATCGTTAATGCTGAGAAAAGAAGACAACTCTTTGCTTACTCTATCCACTGCTGACTTTGCGAATGAAGCAATCGGAGTTCTGGATGAAGCTCTTTATAAAATCAACAAACAAAGAGCCAACTTGGGTGCGTATTTCAACAGGCTAGAGCATGCGACCAAAGGTCTCATGAACGCTTATGAGAATACACAAGCATCTGAATCCAGAATTAGGGATGCGGACATGGCTGAAGAGACTGTTGACTTTACCAAGAATCAAATTCTGGTTCAATCCGGAACTGCGATGCTTGCTCAAGCTAACGTTAGAACACAGTCCGTTCTATCACTTTTAAGATAAAATCAATTAATTAGAGGGTTTAAATACCCTCTGTTAAGGATTTTAATACTTAGGCAGACTATCCTAGCGATAGCTCTGCCTTTTTTGTTTTTAATGACATATTCAATATATATAAATTATATAATTAGTTTTTAACAAAATAGATAAAAAATTCAAAAAAACATTGACTTTTTTTTCGTGTAGTGTTAAGTTAGGTTGCAAGGGGATAGGGAAAAAGAATTTTCCTTTGTTGATTTGATATTTCGTTAGTTTATTGTTCTCTGTCAGGCATAGCTCCCCTTTATTGCCGGACAGGGAATGTCCGTCTAACGAAAGTTTGAAAATCAACAAAGGAGTGTGAAGATGGTTATCAATCACAACATGAGTGCGATCAATGCGCATCGCTCTCTGAAATTTAACCACTGGGACGTAGATAAGTCTATGAAGTCTCTTTCTTCCGGTATGAGAATAAACTCTGCCGGAGATGATGCATCAGGACTTGCCGTTTCGGAGAAACTAAGAACCCAGATAAGGGGACTTAGGCAGGCTGAACGCAATGCTGAGGATGGAATGAGTTTCATTCAGACAGCGGAGGGTTTTCTGGATCAATCGGCCCAAATCATCCAGAGAATTCGAGTTCTTGCTGTTCAATCTTCGAATGGGATCTATAGCCCTGAAGATAGGCAGATGATTCAGGTGGAAGTCTCTGCTCTGGTGGACGAAGTGGATAGAATTGCTTCTCAAGCTGAGTTTAATAAATTTAAACTCTTTGAAGGACAATTCGCACGAGGTTCAAGGAATGCGTCTATGTGGTTTCACATGGGACCAAACCAGCACCAGAGAGAAAGATTCTACATCGGAACGATGACTGCTAGGGCTTTAAAATTGACGACTGATGACAGTCGACCAATTTCTCTATCTACACCGGAGAAAGCGGACAATGTTATCGGTTTGGCAGATGCGGCTCTTGATAAGATCATGAAGCAGCGTGCGGATATGGGTGCTTATTACAATCGTTTGGAGTATACTACCAAAGGATTGATGGGTGCTTACGAAAACATGCAGGCTTCCGAGTCAAGAATCAGAGATGCTGATATGGCAGAGGAGATGGTTGCGTTTACAACAAAACAAATATTAGTGCAGAGTGGTACGGCGATGCTCGCGCAATCCAATCTGAAGCCAACTTCAGTTTTAAAGCTGCTTTCCTAGAGTAATCTAGTCTAAGTGGATTCCCCGGGGTTACAACTCCGGGGATTTTTTTTGTATAGAACCGTTTTTCTAGTTCAGAAAAATTCTTTTGTAGAGGTCTGTTTGAAGAATGGACTTGGGATCGAGCTTTTTCTTGAGTGCATGAAATTTTTTAAGGTTTTCTTTAGGGAAAAATCTCTCAGGAATTCCCGGTCTTAGTGTTGCATCCTTAGCGAAATAAAACTTTCCACCATATTTCAATACAATCTCATCCATCTCATAGGCAAGAGCCCATACTTTTTCACGAGTTCTATCACTTGCCGGAAAATCCATAGCCATGGAATAGCCATCTACGGAGTGAGTTAGCAGGAATGGATCCGGTTTATGTTTCTTGAATACAGCAAGCCAAGAAACAATTTTTCTCTTCTGGCAAAGAGCGAATATTTCTTCGAACGCCTCCTGAGCATTCTCTTTAGGGATGAAGCTTTGGTATTGAATCATATATCCGGGTTTATACATATATTTCCAATTCGGAACATAGTCCAATAAAAACGAATACTCCGCATGACCTTGCGTATATGGTTTGTTATTGGATAAGAAACCGCTTAGATACTTTAAATAGTTTACAATTCTCATTCCCAGTGGAAAACTAAAGGGTTTCATAAACACCCACATCCAAGATTTCGGGATGATTCCTAAAAATCTTGTGGGTAAATCTTGATTTTCCAACTTGCAATTATCCGGGAAATCAGGATCTTCTCCCTTGGGAAGATTGATAGATTTATGTATCAGTCCTCTTCCCAGATTTTTTCCTGAACCGAATGCATCCACCCAGCCGACTAAATAGTCGGAGTTTTTATATTCTGCTTCAAAATAATCGAACATTTCTTGAAAATTGCGAGTTACCACAGGCCATACTTTCATTTTACCCGAGTATATTTTTTTCATTTTGATCTTAACTTCCAAGAAACAACCTAACATACCAAATCCGGATATTGCCGAGTAGAATACATCCTGATTCTTTTTGGGTGAGCAATTCAATATATTTCCCTTAGGAGTAAGGAAAGTAAATTCTTGAATATGCTCCCCAATTGTCCCCACGGCAAAGTTATTTTTTCCATGGATATTCATGGAAAGAGCTCCACCTAGTGTGGGAAACATAGTTCCACTCACTACCGGCGGCCAAAAGGATTTTTCTATTCCAAATTCCCATAATTGCTTAATGGTTACACCTGACTCTGCGGTTAGAATTCCGCTCTTTGGATCGAAATCTATGATTTTGTTGTAATTCGATAGATCGACTACAATTCCCTCCGAATTGATTGCGGCATCTCCATAGCTACAACCTCCACCTCGAAAGGCAATTTTAGTATCTGTATAGGCGGCATATTGGAAAATCTCTTCAATTTCCTTCTCCGAGGTTGGTTTTAAAACTGAACTCATCGAGAATGAGTTCATCCCCCATGCTTCCACTTTTTCGGGAGAGGGTAGGATGACTTCCGGTAAGTTGACTAACTTTTTCTTAGCCGGATTGGCCTTGGGGGTTTGTTTTTTTGCTTTTTTAGCAATTTGTTTTTTTACAGCCATAATTAACCTATATATTTAATTTTCTGAATATAAAAGAAGGAATATTTCGAATGATCATCATTACGAGTCCCCATCTTGCCGGAACATAAAATTCTTCTTTTCCTTTTGCGATATTTTTCAGAATTATATCGGCGGCATTTTCGGCTGATATAGGTTTCAAGAAACCTTTGTCGGGAACTTGGGCATCTTTTAGCATTTCAGTTGCCACAAATCCGGGTTTGATTGTTACAACTTGAACACCTTTTACTGCCAAGCGATTCCTCAAGGCTTCCAGATAGATATTCAATCCTCCCTTGGATGTATTGTAAACAGGATTCCCTCTTCTTCCTCGATCTCCTGCAACACTGGAAATCCCGGCAATGAAGCCGGAACCTTTCTCTTGAAAGTAGCTTGCCGCAGGATTTATGAATGCAATTGCACCCAAGAGATTTGTATTCATCATATTTAGATCTTTTTCTGTATCGAATTCATCCGGTTCTATTTTGGGCATGATTCCCGAAGCATAGATGATGCCATCCAGTTCTTGATTGAATTCTTTTAGTATTCTTTTGAAAACAGTTCCTGACTTGTCAAAATGATTCGAATCATACTTGATTGTGAGTGCGAGTTGTTTCCCATCTTGGTTGAATCTATCGGCGAAACTTTTTAATATTTTATCTCGTCTGGCGAGTAGAGCAACATGATTGCCCTCTAAAAGCAGTTTTTCTGCTATTGCATATCCAATTCCACTTGATGCACCGATTACTATGTATTTTTTTCCCATACTACCGTTTTTTTCTTGGAATCAGGTTTAGCAAGCTGTATTCTGTGAAGTAAGTTACTTTATGAAGATTTTAATTGATTCCTTCAATCTTATCTATAAATTTCCGGATCTTGAGCTATGCATGTATGAAGATCGTCTTGATGAGGCGAAGGAAGGTTTATTGCTTTTATTAAAAGAAGCCAATTTAATCAATAAAGATTTGGAATTTGTTGTATTTGTGGATGGAAAGAAAGTGAAGGGTGATTACGATACCATACAAGAAAATCGGTATGGTTTTGATATTTACTATAGCCAAGAAAAAGAGGCAGATGATCTGATTCGAATGTTTATCAAAGAGAACTCGAATCCGAATCGTTTGACTCTAGTAACCAGCGATAAAAAAATCATTCAATACGCCAAGCAATTCAAGGTCAAATGTCTTACTTCCGAAGCCTATTCCGAATATCTTATGGAACTTTTAGGAATGAAAGAAATGAAATCAGAGGATGAAAATAAACCTGAGATGGAAGGCTGGGAAGTGAATAAGTGGATGGAAGAATTTACACAGCATCAATCACAAACCAAGTGATGTCGTCAGGATAATTCTTTCCTTGAGAAAAAAGCATTAGTTCTTCTTCCAATTTTTGCGTGAATTCAGTAGGGTTTAGGTGCCTATTGGAAATAACAAATTCATTGACTCTTTCTGTGCCTAACATATCATCGTCTAAATTACTCACATCTGTTAAACCATCTGTGTAAAGGAAAAATCTCGAATTCGAACTATATGTTCCCCCAATAATTTCTGTATTCCAACCCTCATAAAAACCCAAAACAGGATTTAATCTTTCATAGGTATGAAATTCTATATTACCTTTGTCCGGAATAAAAATTGCTCCCGGGTGCCCTGCATTTGCGTATTTAAAAGTTCTTTCATCAGTATTAAGTATTAAAAAATGAAGCGGCACCAATGACTTGCCCATAGGTAAGCTGTCCTTTAGTAGAACATTTAGCTTGGTTAGAATTTCTTCCGGAGAGTTTGTGGATGCAGTCTGAAGAAATAATATTTTAACTACAGTCATCATCATCGCTGCTTGAAGACCATGACCCACAACATCTGCCATAACAAAAAGTATTTTATTATCTTCCAATTGTAAGTAATCATAATAGTCTCCACCTACATGCATATATGGTTTATAATAAGCTTTAAAATCCACTCCGTCAAATTCTTCTGAATCGTTCGGCAAGTATTCTTCTTGGATTTTTTTCGCCATTTCCATTTCTTGTTCAAAGATTACTTTCTTCGCTGTTAAATCTCTTAAAACAATTGAATATCCTTCCGGCTCCAGAGATTTCCCGAACCATGGAGATAGAGTAACTTCCCAGTTCTTATTGGTTTGGATTTCCCATACATAGTTGTTAGTGGATTTTAGATCTGATCGAATTCGAAATTGAGACTCATTGGAAATGCGGTTCCATAATGTGGGATCTTGAAAGGTTAAATCTTTCATAATATCATTCTGAATAATAGGTTCAAAATGAGAGTTAACCAGAATGGCACCAAGCGGTAAATTTTTCAATAATGATTCTAGCTTGGACTGCTCTTTTCTTTTAGCACTCATATTTTTTGCTAGGATAGCTGAGATTCCGGAAACGAAAGATATAAGCACAAAGAAGCTTATGAAAAATTTCCATAAAGAGGATAAAATAACTGAATATATATTGGATTTTGATTTTAAAACTATTACCTGAAAGGGAAGGCTAGGTAATTTAGCCGCCATTATAATCTGACCTTTGCCACGCTCTTTTAAAATCGTAAATAACTTATTGTTGGTTCCTTCTTCCATTCTATTCAAGATATCATCAGAAATTCGGAATCCATTTTCAATATTGTCGGAAATGCCTTCTCGATATTGTGGATGAAAAAATATTGTCTCCTCGTCCGAATGAATTAGATCAGAATCAAGAATTTTTTCCTTCATGAAATTGGCAGAAAAAATCCATTCTGTACCGGTATTGGTAGCAAATGTTTTATAGATAAAATAAGTTTCATCTTTCTCCCATATAAGATAAAGCTCATCTATTTTGTTGGTATTGGATTTCGGAAGGACTCTTGATGAAACAAATTCTTTGCTAGATTTCGAGGGATAGATTCTATCTTTTATGGAATTTTCCAAAGAGATAGAAAGAGCTTTGGCTCTTACTTGTAAGTTTTCTTTTGATTTTTCCAAGAGGGCTTCAAAATAGCTATTCAAAATGATCAATGTCATAATTGAAATGGGAATAGTAAAAATAATATTTAAGACTAAAAAATAGTATGTAAAATCAGAAATTTTCTTTCGAATAGAAATTAGTATTTTGGGTTGGGGAATCAATAACTTTTACTTTCCATACTTGATGAGAATGGATTTTTTGGATTCTTGATTTCCAACTTTGTCAACGGCGTAGTATTCAAGAATCAAATCACTATTGCAGTATTGGGATATTTCTTTAATTGGTATTGGATTTTCATATTCCATAAAACCGGAGGACTTCCCATTAATGCACTCTAATTTGTAGTAGACTTTGTCAACACCACTCACTTCATCATAGCTATCAATCGATAAATTTACAGAACCTGCCACATAAGCTCTTTCGTTCGATTGGTGTTTAAATTGAGGAACTTGAATTTTGGACTTAGGTGGTATATTATCAACTAAAAATATAACTGATTGTGTTTCTTCACGATTCCCTAAAATATCGATAGAATAATAATCCATTTGATATTCACCGTCTTTTTCAAACTTCAATGAATCTTGATTGTATCTAAGCCACTTACCGTTGTTTAATCTGTATTTGGTTTCTGCGATTTTAATTTTTGAATCTATCTTTGGTTGAATAGATACCGACTTGCCGTTTAGAAATAAAATCGTCTTACCATTTTTTTCAAGCTCCAAAAAAACATCATCGTTTTTTGCAATCTCCGGAACTTCAGGTTTTTTAATTTCGATGATATCTTTCTTCATGAAGTCTGCAATTTTAAAAGTATTGGACCAAAATCCTTTGGCTTCATGGTCTCCTATTCGTCTAACTCTAAAAAAAGGAGTTGAAGCCGGTATGGACTCGCTCTGAAATTTTGATCCTTCAAAACGTACGATTTCACCCAGTTTGGATTGTTCGTCCTTTAAATATTCCACTTCAAAATACGAATACTCACCATCCCCTTCCGTTTCAATTGTAAATTGAAATTTCTGAGAATATAAATCTCCCAAAATGAACAGAAAAAAAATTATAAATGTCGTTATTTTAAAACTCTTTTTCATTCTTTTTTGATTTCCGGTGGAAGAGGAATTTTATAAGGTTCACCGGGTGCTTCTCCTTTCTTTACAAATGTCGCATATCCTTTTGAGATTTCCACAGTTTTTTCTTGGGCAGTAACCCCAACGGCTCCGTCATAACAAGAAATTGTGGAATTTTCACCATTGTCCAGTTCCACACTAAATTCTGTACCGCGAACTGCCGCGACAGCTGAAGGTGTAATAATTTGAAGTTTTTCTCCTGCTCTTGGTTTGCCTTGAATAAAAAATTTGCTAACAAATGCATCCAAGCTCCCTTTCCTCAGATTAACTGAAGGGGTGGCATTTTGATCTTGTAGATATTTTATCTGAACTAAGCTATTTGGGTGAATTCGAACCAAGCCGCTTCCTTTTATTGATAGATCGGCTTTCGATTCTTTCAATGTTCTGATGCTATCCAATGGAAAAAGTTGATGATTTTTCTTGAGAGTGATCCATTCCTGGCTACCTTCGCCGGTCTTCCAATCTACCCGTCCAACAACCAAATTTGTTACTGCAATGGGTTCTTTTCCAAGATAATCGGGTATAACCAATTTCATTCCGGGTTTGATTAAATTGGGGTTTGGAACATTGTTGTATTTTAATAATTCTTTCCAACGGCTTGGATTGGATAAATGTTCCTTTGCAATAGCGGATAGAGTCTCTCCTTTCTTGACAATGATAGTCTTTGAGCCGGGCGGTTCTTCAACATTCTGGCTGATTAATGAAGTTGCCAGAAAGAAATAAAGGCAGATTTTGGTGATTGATTTATATTTCATAATGCATCCTTACTGATTGAGATAATAGCGGAACTTTGAAAAAGTTTGACAAGAAAATACTTACTAAAAAGATTATCTATAGTCCTTTGGTTCCATAATGCTATTCAATTCTATATCCTTTTTGTTCTTTTTTGCAGTTGTATATTTAGTATACTGGTCTATACCTGAGCGAGCAAGAAAAAACTTTCTTCTACTATCGGGTATTTTCTTTTATTCTTTATTTTCTCTCTCTTTTTCTATTCATTTTTTATTTATTGTAGGAATCAATTACTTTCTTTATAGACAGATCATTTTAAAGCAAGATAAGAATTGGCCCGTTCGCACAGCAGTTATTTTGAATGTTGTAAACTTGGGTTTTTTCAAATATTTTTATTTTTTTAACCAGGTTCTTGCCGATGTGACAGGTTACCCGGTGTTTCAATCAATCCCGGAATTCATACATATTGCACTTCCAATGGCAATTAGCTTCTATTCATTTCAAATGATTGCAGCTGCAGTGGATACAAAACGAAACCCTCCTCAGGAATTTATAACGATTAGGGATTATTATTTATTTGTTGTATTCTTTCCGGTTCTAATCGCGGGACCTATAATGAGAATACCCGATTTTTTCCCAAATCTAAAATCATTAAAGCCCGACAAAGATAAGATGTACCGCGCATCCTACTTAATGATGAGTGGTTTGGTGAAGAAAATTTTGGTTGCTGACCCGGTGTCTATTACTATTACTCCAATTTTTTCCAATCCCGGTGCCTATGATAGTTTTTCATTGTTTATGGCAGGAATTGGTTATTCCATTCAAGTATATTGTGATTTTTCCGGATTAACAGATATGGCTCGTTCGGTAGCCCTATTCTTGGGATTTGAAATCCCCGAAAACTTCAAGGCTCCTTTTTTCGCAACATCGGGTCGCGAGCTTTGGAGAAGATGGCATATTACTCTCTCTTTTTGGCTGAGGGAATACATTTATATCCCTTTAGGTGGTTCAAGGGTTACCGAGTGGCGAGGTTACTATAACTTAATTATTACAATGACGATTGGGGGAATTTGGCACGGAGCCGATTATACTTTTGTGGTTTGGGGGTTTTATTGGGGTGTGATTCTAGCGGGGGAAAGGATGTTGGAAGATAAGTATAAAATACCTCTGACTCCGCAGAAAAGTTTGTCTCTTAAAATCATTAAAGCTTTCATCGTATTTATTTTGTTTTCAATCAGTGGACTGATGTTTCGCTCGAATAATGCAGAGTCGATGATTACATTGTTCCATGGTTTGTTCATCAACGGAAATAGCTATTTAGTGTCTTTCTTTCAGTCCGGAACTTCTTCTTGGTTGTTGGAATCATCTTCATTATTTATGGGAGAAGAGCTTTTTTATCTGGAAAGAATTAAGGATTTGGAAAGGGTTTTCTATCTTTTTATTGCTCTGGTATTATTTCATGTGATTCAATATTTTCCCGAGAAGATGAAATCATTCAGAAAATATGATCCCTATTTGATGCCATTTCTGGGTATTCTGACTATTTTCTTATTGGCAATGATGTCTCAGGATGGGGGGGAGTTTATTTACTATAAATTTTAATATGGATATACTAAAAAATAAATATTTACTACTTCCTTTTCTTGTTGTCTTTACTGCTTTTATATTGGATAAAATTTTCCTATCAGAGAATATTCAGACATATTTTTCTACCACAATGTCCGAGATCAATTATATGCAAAAGCATGAATTGTATGAAGAACTAAAAATTTACTTGGAGCGAGAAAATCGCAGAAAGGTAATAGTCTATTTTGGAACTTCTCGTGCACTTTTATTCGAAAACGATTATATTGAAAAAAATTATTCCGATTGGACAATGTTTAATTTCTCTGTTCCCGGTGGAACTCCTGATTATGCATTGTATTGGATCGAAAGATTTAAAGAAGATAAGTTGAAACCTGATTTCGTGTTGCTTGATCAATCGATAGAAGCGTATAATAGCTCTGCCGCTATTAGTTTGGATGATGTATTAACGAATGGTTTATCTATTCCTTTTGTACTTCGTCATGCAAAGTACTATTCCAATTCACAGATTTCTACTCTTCTTGCCAAACGAATGTTTAAGACTTACCATTACAGACCCAAGTTAAAGACTATCCAAGCCAGGATTAAGGATGATTATGCCATCTTGAAATCCTATAGAGCATTGCGGGCTGGATTAAAACAACGGCTTAGGGAAGGAAAGGGAAGTGCCAAAACGCCAGGGGTAACTACAGATTCCATGTCGGAAGAGAATCTTAAGAAATCTTCCTGGGGTGATTTTCATTCTTATCTGGTTCCGTTTCGCTTTCAAGAACAACCTATGTATTTTCTTGGCAAAAGTTACAAAATTTTAGACGATATGGGAATCGCTCATTCAGCTATATGGGTTAGACTATCGAGACCTTATTTTAAATTAATTCAGACTGAGTCGGTTAGTGTATCTCCAGACCGAAATGCAATATTATATGATTACTGGTTTCCTAAAATTATTAAATTTCAGGAAGAATCGGGAGTCAAGCTTTGGAATATGAATGAAGATCCGAATTATAATTGTGATTATTTTTCGGACTCTGGTCATATGGCTCCCAGATGTTATAAGGATTATACTGATTATATATTCGGAAAATTAATATATCAGTAAATTTAATTTGGTTAAGGTGTAGAGGTTGAAAAAAATGAGCATGACAGCAATTGTAGTTATTACTTTGATTATATCCACTATTGTGTTAATATTTCGATTTAGTAATAGAAATATTAAATTCGGTGGTTCGCAAGCGGCTATAGCGGCTCTTCAAAAGATTAAGGAGGGTGCATTTGTACTGGACGTTAGAACTGAGTCAGAGTACCAATCCGGTCATTTTCCGGGTGCCAAGAATATTCCGGTGAATATGGTTGCCACTCGCTTGAAAGAAATTCCGTCCAATAAACCGGTTGTTGTCTATTGTGCCGCCGGAGGGAGATCCGCAAGTGCCAGAGATATTTTAATAAGAAGTGGTTATCAGGATGTTATCAATGCGGGTGGTATCGGAGACCTAAATCGGGCTAAAAATAATTCAAATCAATAAAGTATCTCTTTTAACTTTGAATATATTCTGAAGCTACCTAAAACAAGAATAGGAGTTTTTAAGTTGATACAAGTATTAATAACCTTGGTGAATTCTTCTTCTGTTTCTATTCTGTGTTCGCTTGGATATTCTTTTGAATTAGTTTTGGGTATTTGACTGGACTTAAGATAATTTGTCGCCTGGAAAGGTGGGTAAGACAATACATGAAATGCCTCAATTTTTCTAGAGGATCTAAAGCTATTGATGATTGCATTTAGATCCTTGTCCGGAAGACAAGCGACGAATACTTTCCATGTAGTATTGGGATGAATTCTTTCAATTGTATAAATTACATTTTGTACAGCATCTGCATTATGAGCAGTATCATATAATACAATCGGATTCGTATTGATGGTTTCCAGTCTTCCGGGAGGATTGTCGTTCGTGACTGAATTTTTTTCGTTATTGGGAATAGGAACAGGTTTGTGGATATAATTGTTATGAATGATATCAATCATCCATTCTGACATCCTTCTATAGTTTTCTAAATAAGTATTTTTTTGGGATAAGTCCTTAAAAAAATGAAGATCTATATTTAAAACCTTACAGTATTTTTCTATGATCTCTATTAGATCTATTTGAGTCTTGGGATCAGGCTCCAAAGCAAATAGACATTTTGTTTCTGAAGAGATGATCCCCAGTTTTTCTTGAAGAATTAATTCTAAACTTTTCCCCAATATTTCAGTGTGATCGAGACCAATTTTTGTAAGAGCAACAAATTCGGCTTTAACTAACTTTGTTGCATCCAATCTTCCGCCCAACCCTGCTTCATAAATCTGCCATTCGATTCTTTCATCTTGAAATGCAATCATAGCGAACAAAGTGAAAATTTCAAAATAAGAAAACTGCTTGAGATAATTCAAATCTTCACTATTGAAGATTTCCATAAATTTATCTATTTTTCTTTCTGAAATAGGTGCTCCATCAATCATAACTCGTTCCAATGGGCTAAGCAAATGAGGAGAAGAATAAAATCCTGTTCGATAGTTTCTATTGGTTAATTGGGATTGAAGATAGTAACCCAATGATCCTTTTCCGTTTGTACCTACAATCGAAATTTTATGATTGGTAAAATTAGAGAAATTAAAATATTTCGAAAATACAGTTTCAATACAATCCGAAAAGGGCTCCAAAGAATAAGATAAAAATTGATTGAAGTTCCTGGTTTTCTCCGGGTTATTCAGCTCACTCAAGAATTCGAGAAATTTCATTGCTTGAGATTATTTAATAGAGTTTTTCTTATTTTTTTTGTAAATGATTTAGGTGTGTATGTGCCTGTGAATATTCGATTTTGCTCTAATCCTTGATAGATGAGCATATCGATGCCGGGGATAATTTCGCAGCCAACCTCTTTCGCAAGTTTAACCAGTGGAGTTTTGATGGGATTATAAACAATATCAAAGACAGTTGCATCGGAATGCAAAGAACTCTTGGGAAGAATGGATTCCGATTCTTGTCCCAGCATTCCAACATTCGTTGTATGAATATATAATTCAATATATGTTGGTTGCGTACTTTGCATTTCATGCAAAGGAATAAACAGTGTGGAACCGGGGAGAAATTCGTTCATTTCGTTCATTAACTGAGTTCCTTTCTCGATATTTCTTGCTGTAATTACGATATGTTTATTTAGCCTATCTGATGTATTTTTTAATTGAGATTGGAATTCTTCCAAAATAGAAAATCCAATTCCACGAGCTGAGCCTCCGCTCCCGATTAAAAGAATGTCTCCCGGCTTGGATGGATTCAGAAGTTTTGGATTGTGATTTTTGATTGCATGCAAGGCTCCCAACCCATCTGTATTGTATGCATGAATTTCACCATTTTGAAAGAATAATGTATTGGATGATTTCATCCATTGGGCACTGGAATGAATATGATCGGCTATTTTAAAAGCCCACTCTTTATGTGGGATAGTTACCGAAAGTCCATGTAGTCCGTATTTATGGAGCGTGAGAAGATCTTCTTTGGTAGGATCTTTCATTGTGAATACTTTATAAATGGCATTGATCTCTAATCTTTCGTATATAAGACTATGCAATACCGGAGAGAGTGTATGAGAGAGAGGGAATCCTATGATTCCGAAGGTTTTTGTGTTGGAATTTGGATAAAAAGACTTCATCTGTTTATTTATAGACTAAAATGGTTATTATTTCAGTATAGTAAAAAAAGAGAAATATGGCTAATTATATACTATTTCCACCTCTAGGGGCTCCTTCTGCTCCCTGGACGACTTTGGTCGATATCGTTTTCTTCGTTGGTGCGTCAGCAATTGTTGCCTGGTATTACTACTACTATCTAAAGAAAGATCTTTTGGGTGGTTTTTGGGGTGCAGTTTTGGTGTCTGCAGTTGGTGCTTTGATTGTGTTTGCATTATTGCAAAGTTTTATTCGTGATATCATTATGTGGCTCATGTCACCTAAGATTGGGTCTACTCAACTATCTAATGTTAATTTAATTGCAATTTTTATTGGTGGATTCTTGGCTCTTTATATTATGAATAGGATCAACCACAACAAGGAGAGACGAGGCTAATTCCTTGTCTCTACCAAGTTCGAATAGTTTAAGATACTTCAAGAAATTATAATAGGCTCCCAGAGCACATACTGCAAAACCTGCCCTACCATCCAAAAATCCTAATCTAAAAATATAGGTCCACCAAAACTTATAAACCAGTTTACTGTATGCTTTTAGGACACCTGACCTCTTCCCTTTTTTGTATTTTTCAATGGCGTAAAGAGTTGTGTATTTATTTATAAAATCAAGATGTTCAGAGATGGAACGGTAAGAGTAATGATGGACAGGAGATTTGAGTCTGCCTATTTTTCCTTGGATAGCAAGAGTTTCATGAACCAATCCACCTTTGAATTTTCCGTGATTTCGGTTGAATAGCTTCAATTGAGGATCTGGATACCAACCGCTGTGATGAATCCACTGGCATAGATAATAAGTAAGTCGAGGAATAAAAAATCCTGTATGGTTTTCAAATGTTGTAACGGAAAGTGAGAGTATTTCTTCCTTCAGCGAAGAACTGATTTCTTCGTCTGCATCAATAGAAAGTATCCAAGAGTTTTTAGCAAGGCTTATTGCAAAATTTTTCTGAGAAGAATAATTATCGAATGTTCTTGTGAAAACATTGGCTTTGTATTTTTTAGCTATGGAGATTGTTGAATCAGTTGAACCGGAATCCACCAATATAATTTCATCACAAAAATCCAAGCTTTTTAAACATCTCTCAATATTATGCTCCTCGTTGAGAGTAATGATACAGGCGGAAATAGGGGGAAGCATTTAGTCGAATTTTCTCTTGCTAACAAAATCATTGGATAAAGGAATCTCTAATCGAGCAATTGTTGTTTCTTTTCCAATGATGATTCTAAAAAAATTGGGATCAATACCTTCGCCTTTCAACATGATGAGTATCAAGGCAAGTCCCAATCCCGCTCCCTCTGCATTATCCGCATTGTCCATGTAGAATTGGGCTATGTCGTCGTAAGCCATTCCCTTCTCCAATTTTTCCCGGAGGGATTTTTCTTCTTCTTTGGTAATGGGAGTGTTGTTGATTACTTCGACGGTCATTCCATCTTGGTTATAATGAAAGTTGATAAGGCAATAATAACCTTTCTTTTTGGCTTTGGTTCCATATTCTTCCGACATGGATTCGGAAAAAGACTGCTTGTATTCTTGGAGTCCTTTGGCATAGTGTTCTGAGTTGAATATGTCCCAGCCTCTTTCTTCAAAAAATATTCGCTTTTGGTTTGCTTTACAAGCATTGATGGCAAGTTCTTTAATTATGGTGTATACAGTTGGTACAAGTGTGGGGCGAGTGAGTTTTCCCAAGATTAATTCAATTGCTCGCTGGATATTTTCTTCAACAGTTTTGGAGATTTTATGCGTCTTAAGAGCTAAGATACGACCATTTTCAATGGTAAGTTTGATGTGGTCTGAGATCTCTTTGGTTTCCAAAATTTCTTTACCCGCTTTAAATATCAATTGTTTCAGATTTTACAGGAAAAAAAACCTTTTTTTCTTTTTGGTTTATTTTTTTTCTGTTACTCTAATATTTCCCCAATCTCTGGATCTTGCCAATACAAGAGTCTGGATGAGTGATGAAGGAAGATTTTCGGAAATATCCGATATTCAGATTCGAAATGGAAAAATTCTTAAAATTCAGAATTCTAAATTAAAAAATCCCCAAAAAGTTAATTATGCATTACCGGGATTTTGTGATGCTTATGTAACATTAGGTGTGAATCCCTGGGGTGGCCAAGCCGGTCCTGATTCATTGAAAATTACTCTTCAAACAATCATCTCCCATGGATTCACCCATGTTGAGTCTGTTGGGGATGGTAATTGGATATCTAAGGTTCAAAATTATACTGAAAGAAATACTTGGAAAGGACCTATCATATTTCGAGGTCGAGCGCCGATCATTCCGGCTCCGGATTATGATATACCAAAAGGAACATATGAAGTTGTGAGAAGTGATGAGGAGATGAAAAAAATCCTTTCTTCTCCGACTAATTTGCGAACTCATATCTTCCATAGAAACCTTGGTGATTATATACCCAATCTGAGATTTCTTTATAAACTTCGAGTGGAATACGCCAAGAATCAAAATTGGGTTATGCATACTTTCGCGGATACTGTCTCCAGTGCGGAAGCTTTGGCAACAGGATGGAATGTAATTTTTCACCCAATCAATGCCAGTCCACCGCAATTTCAATTGGAAAATATTAAATGGTCCCCTCTAATGTCAATTTATTATTTCCAAACTATTAGAAAGCAAGCCTTGTGGGAGCCTGAGCGCGAGAAAATGTTAGACCGAAGTGCTTATTTTAATATATCATTCAAAGAAGTCTCCAAAGATATAGGAGACCTATTATTCTCGGATGCAGATCACGAAAAAGCTCTAAGTGAATATAAAAATTACCTTTCACAACTCAGGTCGCGGTCGGTTATGAAGAAGAATTTAATTTTTGCATCCGGAACAGGTTACCCACTTGTGTATCCGGGAGTCGGAGCACTTAAGGAGATGGAGATATGGGAAGACGCATTTGCTTATTGGGAAAAGAGTTTGAAATCAAACAAACATGACGAGCCGCAGGTGTTGCAAATTTCTTCATTTTGGAGTAAGATTAAAAATTCAATATTTGGTAAAGAAGAATTGCAAGAACTGGCCTTTCCACAGGATGAGCCTGTAAAGATACCTGATTATCGTATTCAATTCTTCAATACATTTACTCGAAATAGTTGTGAGTTCATAGGTGCAGGACATAAAGGTGTCATTCAAAAAGGTGGAGAGGCGAATATGGCTATTTATGAGTCCAATCCACTGGCGAAAAAGAATGGGTTAAATCAACCAATGGCAGTTATATTAAAAGGAAGAATTCAGTCGGGAAAAATTATAAAATAAAGGGTGTGTTATATGGAAGATTTTGCTAAATTACTGGAAGAAAGTTATAAAAAGAGAAAATCGATTGAAGCAGGGTCTCTGCATCAAGCTAAGATTATACGAGAGACCAAAGATT
Organism: Leptospira sp.; assembly: GCA_020831715.1. Classification (GTDB taxonomy): domain Bacteria; phylum Spirochaetota; class Leptospiria; order Leptospirales; family Leptospiraceae. The sequence goes on from JAFIGA010000050.1 coordinate 24,677, forward strand.
TTTACTTTATCGAAACCTTGGGAGAAAAAATAAACGGAGTTGTATCCAGGGAAGAATTTGCAGAAGAAGAAAACGCTTTAAAGCCGGGGGATGAATTAGATGTTTATTTCTTGGAAGAATCATCGGGTGATTATTTATTTACACACTGTCTTCAGGGTTCGGATATTACAGCATCCAGATTAGAACTGTCTATCATGCATGATCTTCCGATCTTGGGACAGGTTGTAATTAATCAACAAATGGGCTATGATGTAAAACTGGGAGAATTTGTTGCATTTTGTCCCAATTCGCAATTTGAGCCCAAATGGAAAGGGGAAGATTTGGTTGGAAAAAGATTTCGATTTGTAGTTACAAATATGGAACGAAAAAAGATTCAAGTCTCTCAGCGAAAGATTGCAGATAAAGAAAAACAGGCTAGAGTGGATATACTAAAATCCGAGTGGAAGGTTGGATCTTTTGTGACAGTGTCCGTTCAGTCAATACAAAGATCCGGTTTGCAAGTTCAAGTGGAAGGCTTGTCGGCATTCATACCGGGAAGTGAGGCTAGCTTTAAACCCAATGCAGATCTGGAAAAAGAATTCAAGTTAGGGCAGAGTCTCAAGGCAAAAATTATAGAATTGGATTGGTCTAGCAATCGAATCATTCTCAGTGCTAAAGACTTTTTGGCGGATCCATGGGCGTTGAAACTTCCATTTAGGGAAGGGGATATCTTGGAGGGAACAATAGAAAAAATCAAGAATTTTGGATTATTCGTAAGACTAAACGATGAGTTCCAAGGTTTGGTTCCTAACCGTGAATTAGGTCTTCCTCCGAATTCCAATCCATCCAATGAATTTTCACCCGGTAGGAAAGTTAAGGTTTTTGTTTTGGAAATCAATCCATTAAAAAGACAAATCGCTCTCTCGATTGGAAGGGCAAAAGATACAGAGGCAAGGATGGAGTATCAAAAATATATATCGGATGAATCTGAGATACAATCGACAAGTTCATTTGGACTTTTGTTGCAAAAGTCTTTGGCGGCTGGCAAAAGCCCAAAGTAAATTATAATGGAAGTAGCTCTTTTTAAACCGGAGATTCCACCTAATACGGGGAATATAGGAAGACTTTGTGTCAATTCGGGTGTGCCTTTATCGATTATAGGGGAACCCGCATTTGACCTATCTGAGAAAGCCGCAAGAAGAGCTGGTCTGGATTATTGGCAACATTTGGAGTTAAATCGATATAAAGATTGGGATGAGTTCATAGAAGCCAAGCAGGGGAAGAGAATATTCCTTGTTAGCAAGTTTGGAACCAAGAATTATGCAAAGGTATGCTTCCGGGAGGGAGATGTTTTGGTATTTGGGCAAGAAACAAAAGGTTTACCCGCTTCCATTCGAGAGAATTGGATGCCTGATCGGGTGTTATTTATCCCCATGAAGCCCATATCAAGATCCATTAATCTGTCTAATTCTGTTGCTATAATTTTATTCGAATCTCTTCGTCAGATAGGCAATTGGTCAGAAAATACCTTGCATTGAAAGTTGAGTATTTTAAATTAGTGTCTGTATGGCATTTTCTTTATCGAGTCGCGAATTAGAAACAGAACTAATATCTGTAATCCAGAAGGGTGCGGGTGGTAATGCTTCTGATTTTTGCAAATGGATCCGTATGGAAATTGTCAAGAAATTCAAAGAAGAGCCGGACATTACAGAAAACGATGTAATTACTCTTCTTGAAAAATTTAAATCAAACGGTGATTTAGTTTCCGGTCGTTTTGACTCTAGGGAGTATTTCTTATCTGATGACTCTAAATTCCACAAGAAAGTGGGTACTCATGATAGTTATAATATCTTAGGAAAATTGGATTACTCGCCACTGCAATATGTTAAAACTAGATTGGAATACTTTCTAAGAAAAAATTCGGTAGATGAAGAAGAGATTATAGATGTTGCTATAGCAACTATTGAAGCAATTGAAAACGCTGTAAAGTATGGCGATGGAGAAATCGTTGAAGTGGAATACAGCATTGACCGATCCAGGAAATTCAGTATATCACTGTTGAATAATATTAAAGAGTTTAATCTGGAAGATGACATCAAGCGTGGAAAATTTACATCCACTGCTACTCTTATGCGTGGAATGATGGTTATGCAAAAGTTATTCAATCAAGTTGATCTGGAAATTCTTGACGATCGCAAACAAGCTAGTTTTAAGGCATCTAGAATATTGGGTGTATCTTAGGGATAAAAATATTGGAAAAGTTCCAAATAGTATCCGGATATAAGCCTGCCGGTGATCAGATCTCAGCAATTCAGAAAATCAATAATGGCTTTAAAAACGGTGAACAGAAAATAACATTAGTCGGTGTTACCGGTTCAGGTAAGACTTTTACCATGGCTCATGTCATCGAGAGTCTGAATATTCCCACTCTTATACTATCCCACAATAAAACTTTGGCGGCACAGTTATTTCGTGAATTCAAAGAGTTCTTTCCTCACAACGCTGTAGAATATTTTGTATCCTACTATGATTACTACCAACCTGAAGCCTATGTGCCTACATCGGATACTTATATAGAAAAAGATATGTCCGTCAATGAAGAGATAGATAAGCTTCGACTCAGAGCAACATCATCACTCCTGGAAAGAAAGGACGTTATTATCGTAAGTTCTGTATCTTGCATCTATGGTTTAGGTAGTCCGGAAGAATACATGAATTCTACGGTTCTCTTAAAAGTAGGAGACAATATCGATAGGGATCAGGTATTGCGTAAGCTACTTCATATTCAATATGAAAGAAATGATATTGATTTCAATCGAGGTAAGTTTCGTGTAAGAGGCGATTCTATTGAAGTCATGCCTTCCTATACTGAGGTTGGACTTCGGATAGAGTTTTTCGGAGATGAGATTGAGGCAATTTCAAAAATAGATCCGATCACAGGGAAGATCATTGATCGATTGGAGAGAACGATCATCTATCCGGCAAAACACTTTATTACATCCGGTCCGAAATTAAAAACGGCGATAGAAAATATCAAAGCCGAAATGGAACAGACTCGGGATAAATTCCAAAAAGAAGAAAAATATATCGAAGCACAACGAATTGAGTCCCGTACCAATTATGATATGGAAATGCTCGAAGAAATGGGCTATTGCAATGGGATTGAAAATTACTCACGTCATTTAACGGGTAGAAATGCAGGGGATAGACCCGCATGTCTAATTGATTACTTTCAAGGAGATTTTCTGTTAATTGTAGACGAGAGCCATGTCACCATACCTCAAGTAGGGGGAATGTATGCCGGAGACCGTGCACGCAAAGAAACTTTGATCAATTTTGGATTTCGCCTCCCCAGTGCATTGGACAATAGACCTCTGAATTTTCAAGAATTTGAATCACTCACACCCAATACATTGTACGTGTCTGCTACACCTGCAGAATTCGAATTAAAAGCAAGCGCCCAAGCTGTAGAGCAAATCATTCGTCCTACCGGTTTATTGGATCCGATTGTAGAAATTCGCCCCACCAAAGATCAGATGGAAGATCTACTGGTTGAGATTCGTAAAAGAATCGATCGAAAAGAGAGAACTCTGATTACAACACTGACCAAAAAAATGGCTGAGGATCTTACCGATTACTACAAAGATCTTGGACTAAAAGTCGCCTACCTTCATTCGGAGATTGATACAATTGAAAGGGTGGAAATCATTCGTGATCTCAGAAGAGGCGTTTTTGATGCGTTAGTTGGAATCAATCTTCTTCGAGAAGGATTGGATATACCGGAGGTGAGCCTTGTTGCCATTTTGGATGCTGACAAGGAAGGATTTCTTCGAAATTACAAATCTCTGATACAAACAATGGGAAGGGCGGCAAGGAATGCGGAAGGACGCGCCATTCTTTACGCTGATAAGAATACCGATTCCATGAAAAAAGCCGTGGATGAGATGGTTCGTAGGAGAAAAATCCAAGAAGAACACAATGCAAAATTTGGCATCACCCCCAAAACCATTTTAAAAGAAATTCATGATATACTTCCCCGAGAGATGAAAGAACAAGACGAAGCAGAACTCGCCTTGGATGAAGTCACTCGGGATTTCACACTTTCCAAATACAAAACCAAAGATAAATTAAAAGAAGCTCTCAAAGAAGAGATGATCAAGGCGGCTAGCAATTTGGAATTCGAAAAAGCGGCAATGCTACGAGATAAGATGAATTCAGTATAAAAAAATAAAATTTCTTAATCCTCGGAATGCAGTTATTGACAGGGAACTTAGCTTTCTTAGTCTGAAATGAGAAAGGGTTTTCATCCTTTTGGGACAACAAATGAAAAAGGAAATTTATGATTGTAATACCGGCAATTGATTTATTGGAAAACCAAGCCGTAAGACTTTTCCAGGGTGATTATGACCAAAAGACTGTTTATTCGGAATCTCCCTGGGAGCTTGTCGCCAGCTTCGAGGAAGCGGGAGCTGAATTGATTCATTTGGTTGATTTGGATGGGGCAAAATTGGGGAAACCCGGAAATGAAGCAACAATTCGCAAGATTCTGGACAAATGCAATGTTCGATTGGAATTGGGGGGTGGAATCCGTAGTATGGAAACCATTCAATTCTATGCGGATCTGGGGATTCATAGATTCATCTTGGGAACTTCCGCAGTGACTGATCCAAAATTGGTTGATTCTTCCTTGGATAAGTATGGGTCAGATAGGGTTGTTGTTGGGGTAGATGCCAAGGATGGTTTGGTAAAAACTCAAGGTTGGGAGAAGGATGTCGGTCTAAGATATGAAGACTTTATGGAAAGAATCTATAAGCAAGGTGTCCGTCATGTAATATTTACCGATATATCACTGGATGGCACGTTGAAAGGTCCCAATCTTCAATCCTATAGTTGGATATTGAAGAATTATGATTTCAAATTGATTGCTTCCGGCGGAGTTTCTTCCCTGCAGGACTTACAAGATCTTCATTTGATTGAAAATGGTGCGATGTATGGAGCTATTACCGGGAAAGCTATTTACGAGAATAGAATAGATTTAAAAGAATCGGTTGCCCTCTGCAAGAAATTGGATAATACAAGTATAATAATTTGACTATAAAAGGTGTTAGTGGATGGATAAAAATTTAAACAAATTAGGATTTATAGGATTAGGAGTTGCGATAATTGGATTATTTCTATCGTTTCTCTTGATATTGGAATACTACGGAAGTGCCGGAACCGTTGGGGATAAATTATGCGGTGCCATAGGAGATGCAAATTCTTGCCAAGAAGTTGCAGAAAGTAGCTACTCAGCTATACGTGGTGTTCCTCTATTTGGTGACATACCTGTAGCCTTGATCGGTTTTGCATTTTACGGAGCACTTAGTTTTGGTTTTTTCAAATTAGGTTCATCCAAGACCTCTGAAGAATATCGATCCATCTTAAATCTATTACTCCCCTTTACCATTCTGGGAATTGCGGCTGATTTTATTCTTCTTTTGATTTCTCTCTTCTTAATCGGAAAAGTTTGTAGTATGTGTCTTATGACTTATGTAGTTACGATCTCGTTGTTTGTTATCGCATTTGTAGGAAGTAAGAAAACTTTGGAAGTGAAGGGGGATTCGCCATTGGAAGGATTGAAAAAGAATGTCTTAAATTATGCAATTGCATTCTTCGCATTTTTTGCTATAGGTTTGGTAACTGCTCGCTCGATCTCTGCAGGACCGGAATCTATTGGAGACAGCAATACTACAAACTTGAATTTTGCCGCATACGAATCTCAGAAAGTAAATGAATTCAATACGAATGGAGTATCTATGCGTGGTAAAAAAGATGCACCTATTACTATTGTAGAATTTGCAGATTATAATTGCGGTCATTGCATGCATGCCAGTCATATTCTAGATCAAGTTGTTCGTGAATTTGACGGAATGGTGAAAGTCTATTATATGAATTTTCCTTTGGATGGCAATTGCAATCGATTGGTTCAGAGACAACAACCCGGAGCATCCTCTTGTGTTGCCGCAATTTCTGCATTATGTGGGGATGAGCAGGGTAAGTTTACCGAAGTTCACCATGGGCTTTACAAAGATAATGAAAATGGAGTTATGCATTCAACAACTTCGGTTCTTAACGTTGCATCCAAAACAGGTGTTAATATGAATCAGTTTCGGCAATGTATGAATTCTCAAAAGATACTCAAGCAGATCAATCAAGAAGTTGACGAAGCAGAAAAGGTGAACATTCAGTCCACTCCTTCTCTTTTCATCAATGGAAAGGCATTGCAACCCGGAACTCCGGATCCGGTATATCTTAGAAAGTTATTGAAATATCTCGTCGATAAGGCATAAGACAACTAGTTGAAATTATTCTCTACCCCTTTATCAATCGGAAAAGGGGCAGAGGAACTTTTAAATCGTCTAATGAATAGTATGAAATGGTTTACTTTCATTCTGATACTATGTTCTTTTTATAATTGCAGAACCACCTAAATACAATAGAGCCTAGATTATTTAACTAATAAATTTTTTCCAATTCAATCAATCATTTCGAGTGTGACTTCAGCAATGGTTCTATCCGGACAAGAGAAGTTTTTGTAATTTAAAATCCCTTTCCAGGAAGTGATTAGCTTGCCATCGAGTCTCATTTCCCATTTCCAATTTTCTCGAATCCCACCGGAATGGAATCCAGAGATAGTTCCTTTTGAAGTCAAACCCCCCACAGCCAAAGATTTGCAATTCATCTCGTAACTAGTAGACGGACTTTCAACCACATCACCTAGGATTTTTTCCGGTTCAATAGAAATCAATTGGAGCGTGCAAGTCTCTTGGATCGGCTCCTCAATCTTGATTTGGTAGGTACCAACTTTACTTAATGGTTTGGAAAATTGGAACTTGGCATGAGGTGCGATGTAGATAGATGGACATACGGATTCTTCTTTATGGCAGTTACATAAGGAAACAATCATGAAAGTTGCTGAAAGGATACTAATCTTTGTATTCATAACTAATCTTTATGGGTCGCCAAGAAATTCTGCAAGATATTAATTTTCATAAATTTTGGTTGTATTTTAGATAGATTGTTCCAATTTGAAAAAGAAAAGGAAATCATAATGGCGAAACAATTATTTGTAGCTCACCCATGGCATGGAATCGATCCGGGACCAAACTCACCACAAGAGATGGATGTCTTTATTGAAATGACACCCACAGATACAATGAAATATGAAGTGGATAAAGGATCAGGTTATATTCGAGTTGACAGACCTCAAAAGTATTCTAACCAAACTCCTTGCCTCTATGGATTTATTCCCAAAACTCATTCAGCGGAACACTCTGCAGAAAGATGTATGGCTAAAACAGGGAAGACGGGAATTGTTGGTGACGGAGATCCCATTGATATTTGTGTGTTAAGTTCCATTCCAATCAATCACGGAAACATCATTGTTACTGCAGTTCCCATAGGTGGACTTCGGATGATCGATAAGGATGAAGCAGATGACAAGATTATTGCGATATTAAAAGACGATCCTGTTTTTGCCCCTATAAAAGATATACAAGACCTTCCCGAGACACTTGTTAATAAGCTAAGGCATTACTTTCTAACTTATAAGGCTATACCTGTTGTTAATGAAAATCCATTGGTTGAAATTACAGAAGTATACGGTAGAGAAGAAGCATTGGAAGTTGTAAAAGCCGGAGTTCAAGATTACTTTAAACATTTTTTCTAAAAAGAACTATTTTTTTGCTTGCAGAAACATATATTACCTTTTATCTTGTGTAGTATGAAAGAACTGACAGATAAGCAAGATGCAGTATATAGGTTCATTGTTTCATCAATGAAAGAGCGTGGTATGCCACCCACAATTCGTGAGATTGGAGATGAATTCCACATTACAGCGAAGGGTGCATACGACCATTTGAAAGCAATCGAGAAAAAAGGTTTTATAAAAACCACCAAGAATCAGTCTCGTGCGATAGAACTTACCAGAAATGATCCTTTGGATGCGATGCCCGAACAAGCAATGACTATTCCAGTGCTTGGTCGTGTAGCCGCAGGACAGCCGATCTTGGCTCATGAAAATGTAGAATCTTATATACCTGTACCTGATAAACTTTCTAAAAAACCGGGAATTTTCGCACTCAAGGTTGTCGGAGATTCTATGATTGAAGCCGGAATCAATGATGGGGATCTTGCCATCATTCAGAAAAAGGAAACAGCTAAGAATGGTGATATAGTTGTTGCCTTGGTTGAAGATGAAGCTACTCTTAAGGTATTTTATAAAGAATCGGATCATATTCGATTGGAGCCTAGGAATTCTAGATTGAAACCTTTAAAAGTAAAAAAGGTTTCTATTATTGGTAAATTAGTGGGTATTCTTCGTTATTACTAATTGACTGAAAATGTACTATCATTTTTAGTCTAATGAATAATGGGTTTATTTACTAATTACTTTAAGATTTCGTTTAGGAATCTACTATGCTTATTTGCGATCCTGATCACACTTCAATGTGCCCCCACAAAAGAAGAAGTATCCGATCAGGATCTTACTAGAGTTCTGGAATATGTTGCCAACCAGAGGATAGCCTCAGCTCTTCAGACAAGTCCTGATAAACCTACACTTTCGGATTGGGAACTCTTTGAAAAGTCCTGTGAAATCTTTCGCTTAGATAGCAAGAAAGCACTTCTTCTACTATCGGAAAAAAACCCGGAAATGTACAAATCTATTAAGGCGAGTGGCAATGTTTCAGAGTAGAATATTTTATCTTTTTATTGGATTTTCCATAGGTCTTCTATCCTTTTACCCCTTTCACAAAGCCAAAGCACTTTCACAAGATGCAGAAGAATATCTTCATATCTTGCATGAAGTGACAGCTTTTCTCGAAACGGATTATGTAGAGAAAGTAGATGAAAAAGAATTGTATAAGGGTGCAATCCAAGGGGTTTTATCCAGCCTGAAAGATCCACATACTCGGTTTATGACCAAAGAGGAATTTTCAGACTTGCAGACTGAAACAAGGGGATCTTTTGGTGGGTTAGGGATCGAAGTGATTTTTTTGGATGGAAAAATTGTAATTGTTTCTCCGATAGATGACACTCCTGCGTCTAGAGCCGGGCTATTGCCTCAAGATAAGATTGTTGAAATTGATGGAAAGAAAACGCAAGAATTAAGTTTAACGGACGCTATTGAAGCGATGCGTGGAGAAGTAGGATCCGGTATTACCTTAAAAATTGAAAGAGAAGGAATGAAGACCTTTGACATTGACCTAGTTCGCGAGAAGATAAAAATACAATTTATCAAGACTGAGTTTGTATCCAAGGAAAAGATAGGCTACATTCGACTATTGCAATTTATGGGCAAGGAAACAACTGCGAAGGAATTCGAGACTGCTATTGCCGGTTTCCAAAAGCAAGGAGCAAAGGGAATTATCATTGACCTAAGAAATAATCCCGGTGGTCTATTGGATCTTTCCATAGAGATGGCAGAATTGTTTCTAGAACCGGGAAAAGAAATCGTATCTGTTCGTGGAAGGGGTGGAAAGTTAGTTAAGACTCATAAAGCAAGTGCAAATGCCGGTAAATTCAAAGAGATCCCTCTTGTTATCCTGGTAAATCAAGGATCGGCAAGCGCCTCCGAGATATTAGGTGGAGCATTGAAAGATCATAAGAGGGCGCAACTTCTGGGCTCCAAAACCTTTGGGAAAGGATCTGTGCAGAACATCTACAATCTCCCTTATGATACAGGCGTTGCTATCACCATACAGAAATACTACACTCCCTCCGGTGTGACCATTCATGGCAAAGGTATTGAGCCGGATGTATCTGTTGAAGGGATCACTCCCAAGGATGATGATAGATTTTATGTAGAAAAGTTGAATCGAACGAATATAGTCCAAGAATTCACCAAAAAATTTCCCGATTATTCCGAGGCGAATGCTCAGAAGTTCATCGAAACAATAAAAAAAGAAAGAATCAATCTATCCAAAGACTTAGCTCGATTTATTTACTTTTCGGAAGCAACCATTGGAAAGAAGAAAGAACTGATCAATCGAGATTTCGATCCTCAATTAACTAAGGCTATTGAGATTCTTTCCAAAAAATAGTTAGATGTTAGGATTGGGAATTGAGTCGACTTGTGACGAGTCTTCTATCGCCTTGGTGGAAGACGGTAAAAAATTGATTTATTGCAATACCTATTCTCAGATTAAGCAGCACGAAGTATATAGAGGAGTAGTTCCTGAAATAGCTTCTCGTGCTCATCTCGAAAAATTGAACCATCTTTTAGATGAGACGCTTTCTAAGACAGGAATTCATCTGTCCCAGTTGGATTATGTATCGGTTGCCAACCAACCGGGATTAATGGGTTCGATTATGATGGGAGCTCAATTGGCTCGTTGCATTTCATTCGTTCATACTATTCCTCTCGTTCCAGTCAATCACTTAGAAGCTCATTTGTCTGTGATTCGCTTAGAAGAAGAAAATTCAGATGTTGAATTTCCCATATTAGGTGTCCTTCTCTCCGGTGGAAATTCAGCAATCTTTCTTCAGAGGGATTGGGGAGATGTTTCTAAAATTGCAGACACACTTGATGATGCGCTCGGAGAAGCTTTCGATAAAGCAGCGGCGATTTTGAATCTAGGCTATCCGGGTGGTCCCTGCATAGAAAAGGAAGCCGAGATTTTTATTATAAATAATCCTCAACATTCGAGAAAAGATTTTATTCTCCCACGTTTGTTGAAATCGGATTCTGCTGATAAAATTCAATTTTCCTTTAGTGGATTGAAAACAGCCCTATTGTATGCAATGAGAGAACGCGAACAAGAAGTCGATCAGGCAAGATTAATTGGTCAATTGAGTTATGAATTTCAGAAAGTCAGTTTTGAATTGGTTACCAGAAATATCTTAAAATCGGTTCAAGCAACAGGTATTCGTTCTGTTGTGATGGGTGGTGGTGTTCTTGCCAATTCTGCACTCAGAATTGAACTGGACAAATTATCACAAGATCATAAAGTAAGAATTATGTATCCAAAATCCAAATTTTTATGCACGGATAATGCTGCAATGATAGCCTGTCTCGGATATTACAAGTTCCGAAAGGGACAGACCTTCGCATTGGATTTTCCGATCAGTCCGCGTGGACAATTTACACTGAACTAGAATTGAGAGATAGAATTATGAAAAAAAAATTAGCTTGGATCCCGAATACACTGACTTTGGGTAATTTAACTTTGGGATTCGTTTCTATGTTGGTAGCCTCAGAGGTTACAGCAGATCATCCAAATCCACTCACCTTATTTTCATTATCGGGTTTTTTAATAATTTTAGCCGCACTATTCGATGGTTTTGATGGTATGGCAGCGAGGGCTCTTGATGCAACTACTGACTTAGGAGCTGACCTTGATAGTCTAGCAGATTTAACAACTTTCGGAATCGCCCCCGGTTTTTTAATGTACCAGATGATCTTCCAAGAGTTTAAGGTGGATTTATTCGGACAAGCGGATCTATTTCCATTAGGGATGTTGATTGCGGCAATCTTTCCGATTTGTGCGGCTTATCGATTGGCACGTTTTAATGTGGATAAAGATCCAAGTTCTTTTACAGGATTACCATCACCTGTAGCAGGAGTTATAGTTGGTATTTTTCCTTTGGCTATATCTATTCTTCCCATACCGAATTATCTTTCGATTCCCATATTTATAATGATTGCATTGTTGATGGTTTCTACCATTCGTTATTCTAAACCACAGGTGGCAATTCGCGGTAAATTCAGTTGGCCAAAACTAGGAATGGTTTTGACGGGAATCATACTATTGGTATTTTTAATCGGACCAATGCGTTGGCCTTGGATGTTGTATGGAATGATATTTTTCTATGTATTCAGTGGAATCGTATCCTTTTTAATTCATACAATCCAAGAATTAAAAGTTTAGAAGCTAGCTGATGATATCGAGATGTTTATCCAGATTCGCAATTTTAAGGATGGTCATTACGTCTTTTGAGACATTTTTCAACTTTAAAGTTCCGTTTTTCTCGGTGAGATATTTTTGTGCATTGAAAATGGCACCAATTCCAGAACTATCTAAGTAAACTGTGTCACTGAACTCTAAAATGATATTCAAATTACCACTGTCGGCTTGTTGAATGATGGTATCTTTCATCTGAACCGCATTTTTTAAGCTTACACTTCCGGAAATCTGAATGGTGCATACACCGTTTTCGTTTTTTATTTCTGTTGAAAACATATCTCTTACCTAAGCTATTTTTAAATTGGAAAGATTCAACAAAAAAATAAAAATTAGCTGGAAAAAGATACAGATATATTTTAAAACGATCACTATAGTATGAAGATTAAATTTTGGGGAGTCCGAGGATCTATTGCTTCTCCTATTAAGCCTAGATCCATCCGAGGAAAAATTGAAACTATTCTGTCTCTGGCTACGCCCATGGACATCCAAAGTCCTGATTCTATTAAAAAATTCCTAGGAAATCTATCATTTTCTCATCATTCAACTTATGGTGGAAATACAACCTCAATTGAGATTCGTGATAAGGAAGATCACCTTATCATGTTGGATTCCGGAACAGGTATTCGAGAGCTGGGGATGGAAATGATGAAATCCGAGTTTGGGAAGGGGCAAGGCAAGGCAGATTGGGTTTTTACGCATACGCATTGGGATCATATTCAAGGATTTCCATTCTTTGTTCCATTATTCGTTCCAAACAACGAATTTACATTTTATTCTTCCATGGAAGGAATTGAGGAAAGGTTGAAATACCAACACTCGTTTTCTCATTTCCCCGTACCCTTTGAAGGTTACCTCGCCCAAAAATCGTTTCATTATGTTCCGGAAGGGGAAAAATTTGCCCTGGGAAAGCATATCCAAGCGCACTCGAAGTCAATGCGCCATCCCGGAGGTAGCTTTTCCTATCGATTCGAAGAAGATGGCAAATCTCTGATCTTCGCCTCAGATGTAGAATTCAATCTGGATGAGATGGATAATATTGAAGAATACATTGGGTATTTTGAAGGGGCGGATGTCTTGGTGTTCGACACGCAGTATACTTTCGAAGAGTCCCTTCAGAAAATCGACTGGGGTCATAGTTCCGCATCCATTGCCACAGATATTGCTCTGAAGGCGGGTGTGAAAAAGCTCGTAATGTTCCATCACGATCCATCCTATGATGATGAGAAATTGGATGCGGTGTATCTTAGAGCTTTGAAATATAAAGAAATGTTTGACCCTATGGGTAGGTTGGATATTGTAATGGCATACGAAGGATTGGAATTGGAAATTTAATCCTATAAAACAAAAAATCAAGAGGGAAATATGCAAAGCAAACAAGGGTTTATAATAGGTATCGATGCAGGTACAACAGGAATACGTACATACTGTTTTAATAATAAAGGAAAGCCAATCTCCTCTGCCTATTCCGAGTTTAAGCAACATTTTCCCAAGCCGGGTTGGGTGGAACATAATCCGGAGGAAATCTGGACCAAGACTTTAAAACTCATCAAAGATGCTGTGAGCCAAGGTGGTCTCTCACTCAAGGATGCTGTTGCCATTGGGATTACCAATCAACGAGAAACAACTGTTCTATGGGATAAAAATACCGGTAAGCCTGTATACAATGCGATCGTATGGCAATGCAGAAGAACTTCCGCTTTCTGCCAAGATTTGAAAAACAAGCACCTGGAGCATTTATTTAGAAAGAAGACCGGGCTTGTGGTCGATGCCTATTTCAGTGGAACCAAGATCAATTGGATATTGGAAAATGTAAAAGGAGTAAGGGAGAAAGCCAACAAAGGTGAGATCCTCTTCGGAACCATAGACACATGGCTACTCTATAAGTTAACCGGTGGTAAATCTCATAAAACAGATTACACAAATGCCAGTAGAACTCTAATCTATAATATCAAAGATAAAAAATGGGATGATGAACTCTGCAGTATTCTGAAAATTCCAAAATCCCTTCTTCCTGAAGTTCAAAATTCTCGATCCTTATTCGGAACTACCAATAGTCTAAAAGGAATCCCCGATGGTATACCCATCGCTTCATTGGTGGGTGATCAACAAGGGGCATTATTTGGTCAGTTGTGCACCGAAGTGGGAGAAGCCAAGAATACATATGGGACAGGATGCTTTTTATTATTCAATACAGGTGATGAGTTCAAGCTATCCAACAGTGGTCTTATCACGACACTTGCATTAGGTGGAGAAGGACGGACAGTATACTGCTTGGAAGGATCCATCTTCATCGGTGGCGCCGTAGTTCAGTATCTTCGTGACAACTTGGAATTCTTTGAAACTTCCCCTGAGTCCGAAAAATTGGTTAAAAAACTCAAAGAAGATGATGACGATATCGTTTTTGTTCCCGCCTTTGCCGGGTTGGGTGCTCCCCACTGGGATATGAATGCGCGTGGGGCAATATTTGGTCTCACTCGAGATACTACTCCCGCTCAGATCACTCGTGCGGCTCTAAAATCCATAGCTCTGCAATCCTATGAATTGGTAAAAGCTATGGAAAAGGATACCGGCAAAAAACTCAAGATTCTGAAAGTGGATGGGGGAGCAACTGCGAATAAATACCTCATGCAATACCAGGCAGATATTTTGAACACAAAAGTTGTGCGTCCTTCCAATGTGGATACCACGGTGTTAGGTGCGGCTTATCTTGCCGGTCTGGAAACAGGATTCTATCCATCTGTTGCCTACTTGAAATCATTAGATAAGAAACCTACAGAATTCAAGCCTGTAATGAAACAAGCCAAAAGAGAAAAAGAAGTGAAACTCTGGGATGAAGCAATCGCCAGAGTTAAAACTAAATAATTGGAAGGAGTTCACTTTCTCAGCCCGGTGGCTAATTAGGAAGCGCCAAAGTCTTCGAAAGCGAACTCCTTCTCTATCTACTCAAAATCTCTGCTAGTTCAACAAGTAGTCTTACACCATAACCTGTGGGACCATTTGTTTGGGTTCCGGATCCTTTCTTTCTCCAGGCGGTTCCCGCGATGTCTAGGTGCGCCCAAGGGATATCTTTGTCTACGAAATGAGAAAGGAAGATTCCTGCAGATATTGTTCCTGCTCCTTTTCCGCCAGCGATATTTCGAAGATCAGCGATATCGCTTTTGAGTCCTTCGCCGTATTCATCCCAGAGAGGAAGTTCCCAAACTCGGTCATCCGATAACTCCGATGCTTGTTTTATTTTGGCAATAAATTCCTCGTTTTTGGAGAGGACTGCAGCCGTCTCATGACCCAGTGCCATGATTGCCGCACCTGTGAGTGTAGCTAAATCTACCATGTAATCGGGTTTAATCTTGTCACAGACATAGGATAAAACATCACCCAATACCAATCTACCCTCAGCATCGGTGTTTTGTACTTCTACAGTTAAACCATTGTAAGCCGTGTACACATCGCCCGGTTTGTAGGCTCTTCCGTCTGGCATATTTTCTGCTGTACCAATTGCCGCTACCACTCGAATCTTAGTCTTGAGGCTCGCAATTGCCGCTATGGCATGGATGGTAGCTGATGCTCCACACATATCGTACTTCATTTCATGCATCTCAGCGGATGGCTTTAGAGAGATTCCTCCTGTATCGAAGGTAAGACCTTTTCCTACAATGGCAAAAGTCTTCTTGGCTCCCGGAGGATTGTAATCCAAGATTATCATCTTCCCTGCGTTATCTGTTCCGCGACTTACTGCAAGTATTCCGTTCATACCCATTTTTTTAAGTTGTGGTTCATTGAATACAGTGATTTTCAATTTATGATCCTTTGCTATTTCTCTGGATCTTTCTTCGAATTCCTGTGGTCGAAAGTAATTGGAGGGAAGGTGGGCAATGTATCTTGCACCATTGACTTGCTTGGAAACAGCTTGTGCCTTCTTGATCCCTGAAAGTATTTTCTTGTCTATGGAAATCTCTTCGGTTTGGAAACTTACAGAACCCGGCTTTTTCTTTTCTTGGTCCTTGGTTGCGAGTACACGAATATCAAAATATCCTAAATCAATGGAATTAACAATCTGGTAGACCAATCTTTCGCAGTCATAGTGGCTTGTAATCTCTTGTCTTAAGAATATTTCATACCCTACACCTTCGAGTTTTCTGAGGTTTTTTCCCAATTCGATGAACATACCGGCAAGATTGCGAAGGGGGAGATTTTCCGGTTTTCCTAAACCCAAGAAAATAGTTTTGGATGTTTCATCCACGAATTTTTGTTTGGATTCGCCACGGAACTTTCCGGACTTCCACTGATCTTGGAAACCTGCAAGTAGGGGATTGTCTTTTTCATCTGCAAGGATGAAATGTATTTTGTAAGTTAAGGGAGATTTATTTTCTCCGAGTGTATACTTGATTGGAGATGATTCTATTTTCATTCTTTTCCTAAATTTTTAATATCTTCCATGATTGCGTCCACATGGCCGGCAACTTTTACTTTTTCATAAACCTTAAGAACCTTCAATGATGCGTCAAGAAGAAAAGTTGTTCTTACAATACCCATATGCTTTTTCCCCATGAATTGTTTCTCTTGCCAGACTCCGTAAGACTCACAGATCTCACCCGTTTCATCCGATATGAGAGGAAAATTTAAACTTTGTTTTTCGGTAAATTTTTGATGGGATTTTGTATCATCCTTTGATATTCCAACGACACCAAATCCAAGTTTCGTCAGTCTTGCTAAATTATCTCGAAAATCACATGCCTCTGTAGTGCAACCGGGAGTGGAATCCCTTGGGTAAAAGTAGAGAACCAAGCCTTTCTTGCCCATTAGGTCTGAAAGTTTTGTCTTCTCTCCGTTTGTATTTTTTGCATTGAAAGTAGGTGCTTTTTTCCCAACTTCAGGATAACTCATAAATATCTCCTCAAATGAATAATTCTATACATTTTAGACATAATTTTTCTTGAAAATTCCTTTTGAAAAGCTCAAAATTATCCGAGTCTAATACTATATGGACTCTAAAACAAGATCCCAATTGATTCGTGAAGGCAATGCGGCATTCAACGATAGAGACATCCGAAAAGCGAGAGAGTTGTTCTTGAAAACCGATTATAAAGATGGATTGGTTCGATTGGGAGATTACTTTATGTATGATCGCAATCTGCCTATGTTAGCATTCGGATACTATAAAAAAGCCGGAATGCAATCCAAAGTGGATGAGATATTTCAAAGGATGATTTTCGCCCTATCTACTTGGATCGGAAGAGACAAATTCAAAAGTCCGAGTCCCCAAAAACCGGCAAACAACTCTGAGATTCAATTAGAGGATGAAAAAGGACAAAATCAAATAAATGGAAAAAGTTTAAATCCTGATGATTTTAGAGTTCACCCTATACTTAAAGCCAAGGCTCTCGAAATTCTAGCCAACCAATCCGGTAGGTAGAGTGATTGGATTTCACTTCGAATTTTCTCCAAGCTGAATTTATCTATCCTTGGAGAATTTACCAAGAAAGAATTTTAAAAAAATTAGACCTCTACCTCGATGATAGAAAAGTACATATCATTGCTCCTCCCGGATCCGGGAAAACTGTACTTGGTTTAGAAATCATTCGAAGGCTGGGTAAAAAAACACTCGTCCTATCACCTACTATTGCTATACGAAATCAGTGGATCAATAGATGGTTGGAAGATTTTCATCCACCTCAAAACCTTTCGCAAAATCTTTTTTCCACCGACATTCGAGAAGAGTCTTTTTTATATTCATCCACATACCAATCTATCTATTCAGCATTTAAAAGAGATAATGCAATTCCTAAATGCGAAGTTTTGGTTGTGGACGAAGCGCACCATCTAAGACGGGAGTGGTGGAAGGCATTGGAAGCTTTGGTAAAAGATTCACAACCTATAATTGTCGCACTCACTGCTACGCCTCCTTGGGATGTGGAAGAATCGGAATTGCGAAATTATTTGGAGCTATGTGGTGGGGTAGATGAAGAAATTTCCGTTCCTGAGTTAGTCGCATCAGGGGATCTCTGTCCACATCAGGATTATCTTCATATGAGTGTTCCTGATGATTCCTTGACTCAAGAAATAAGAAATTTCCAGAATATTTCTATCGAAACCATGGAATCAATTCCACGTATTGATTGGATTGGAAAATTTTTGGAAATCCATCCTTATTTTGTCCGGACAGAATCCAGTTGGGATGATATTTATAAAAATACCAATATATTCTTGAGCATGGTTATCCTGTGGAAAGCAACGGGTCGTGTGTTGCCTCAATCTATTATAGAGGTATTGGAATCCGAAAAAATCTTTCATCTTCCGGAATGGGACAATGATTATGCGACTGAGTTCGTTCAGTCTGTAATTTTTGCAGAGAAGGATTATCCCGATTTCGGTGAAGAAATCAAAGAATTTAGGAAAGAACTTAGGGGCAAGACTTTACTTCATGGTAAAAGAGTCGATTTCAAGGGAAAAAATACCGCTCATAGATTTCTCACAGAAGGCTCTTCCAAAATCTCCGGAATACGTGAAATACTGGAACACGAAGAAGGTTCCCTAAAAGAAAATTTGCGAATATTGATACTAACGGATTTTATTCGAAAAGAAGAATTGCAGGTGAATAAGCAATCTTCATTATTGGGCACTGTTCCCATATATAAATCCATCTTCCCACGCTGGGGAGAAAATTTGCGATTCTGTCATATAAGTGGTTCTTTGATTATCGTTCCCGGGTCATTGAGAAGTAAAATCTTGGAAAAAGACTCCAATGCTAAATTCAAAGAGTTGAATGAATTGCCCGGAGCCATGGAATGGATAGCACCGTCTCAAGTCGCACTTCCTATTTTAACAGAATTCTTGGGAGATGGAACCATACAAGGTATTGTGGGAACCATGTCTCTATTGGGTGAGGGATGGGATGCACCTTCGATCAATAGTTTAATTTTAGCTACCTCTGTTGGTAGTTATATGCTATCCAATCAATCCAGAGGGCGAGCGATTCGAATAGATAAAAAAGAACCTTTTAAGACAGCGAATATTTGGCATTTGGTCTTAATGGAACCGAGTGCATGGGAAGGGGATTTTGAGTTTACAGAAATGGAAAGAAGGTTTCGAGCATTTGCCGGACCAAGTTTTTATGAGCCCATTTCTATTGAAACAGGTATTGCAAGGATGGGCATTCAGTCTCCCAATTCCTTAGCATCCATGCAGGAATTGAATCTTAACACTTTCGTTCATGCAGATGATAGACAGAGACTGCGAAAAGAGTGGGAGATTGGGATTTCCTCCGGAGAGAGTTTCGCCGAAAGATTGGAAGTGAAGGGATGGGAAGATCCATTTCAGGGAGAAACTACCAAAGGAAAAAGTTATTCTATATTTGGATTGTGGAACTTAGCAGAAGCAATGGTTTTATACTTGGGATATTTTTTCCAAGGGATGTTTCGAGATTTTCTATGGTCACTTTTCGGGAATGCGGAATATGCAATGAATTTAAGTTATATTATTTTTATTCCGGCGATAATGCTTCTTCCCAAATGGTTTCGTTCGCTAAGAGATATTATTGTTTTATTATTTTGGAAAAATACAAGAAAGAAGCTTGCAAACGTTGTTTTTAATAGTTTGGTGCAGATAAATTTGATCTCCAAAGACTCTGATCTTACCTTGGACTTTCAAGTAAATGCAGATGATACTTTGGATTATGTTGCTAAATTTGGTCTTCTGAGAGAAAGAGAATATTTTATACGATCCCTGGAAGATCTGCTTAAGGTTCCTGTAAATCCAAGATATCTGATTCGAACATCACCGGGCAGCATACGGTTTTTTGGAGTGAGGTATTTTAACGTACCGGAAGTATTTGGAAGAAATAAAGACACAGCTGAAATATTTCATCGAAATTGGACTGCATTATTGGGTTCTTCCGAGTTGATATACACCCGAACTCCTGCAGGCAGAGAGTCCATATTTCGTTCGCGTATTAAATCGATATTTCGAAAAGATATCGATTTAAGAAGGGGCGGTGTCTGGGCATAGCCCGGGTATTTGCAGGATATAAAAAAAACCGCTTCCGAAGAAGCGGTCTTATACATCATTTTAATTTTCATTCCTAAGCAGATGTGGTCTGCTTGGGAATTAGCAAGAATAGGTAGAGATGAACTCAAATGGGTGAGGTCTTCCTTCCCATGGCCAGATCTCTGTCTCAAACTTATAATCCTTGTAAGTCTGAATGAAGTCTTCCGTGAATACATCACCTGCTTTCAAGAAAGCTCTATCAGCAAGCATTTCTTCCACAGCTTCTCTTAGAGTGTGTGGCATCTGACGAATTCCTTTTTCACGAATTTCATTGAGTGACAATTCGAAAAGGTCTTCTTCACGAGGAGGTCCAGGATCAATCTTGTTCTGGATTCCATCTATACCAGCCATTAGCATCGCAGAGAATGCAAGATAAGGATTCGCAGTTGAGTCAGGGAATCGGAATTCAACTCGTTTAGCCTTTTCTCCTCTAACAAATGGAATACGACAAGAAGCAGATCTGTTCTGTGCCGAATAAGCTAGAATGGAAGGTGCCTCAAATCCGGGAATCAATCTTTTGTAAGAGTTGGTAGATGCATTGGTATAAGCCGCAACAGCTTTAGCATGTTTAAGAACTCCACCGATATAATTCATAGCCATATCGGAAAGACCTTCGTAAGCATTACCGGCGAACATATTCTTTCCATCTTTCCAGATTGAATGGTGCGTGTGCATACCATTACCATTGTCTCCGTAGAGTGGTTTCGGCATGAAGGTTGCTGTTTTTCCATGTCTGTGAGCTACCATTTTGACAACATACTTTAACTTCTGCACATTGTCAGCGGCTCCGATTAAAGTGCTAAACTTAACTCCGATCTCTCCTTGTCCTTGAGCAACTTCATGGTGAACAACAAATGTTTCCATACCAATGGATTCTAGAGTCTTTACAATCTCTGCACGGATATCAACTTGTGAATCAACAGGTGCAACAGGGAAGTATCCACCCTTAGTTCCGGGACGGTGTCCGGAGTTGAAGTTGATTTTAGTTGCACTGTTTCCCGGGATCTCTTCGTGAGTATTCCAAATTCCCTCTACAGAATCAATTTCATAGTACTGACAATTGATTTCGTCACGAACTTTCAAACTGTCGAAGATGAAAAATTCATTTTCCGGTCCGATGTAAACAGTATCTCCCAAACCTGTGGACTCCATAAAAGCTAGAGCTTTTTTCGCAATACTTCTAGGACATTTGTGGTATGCTTGATTCGCATAGATATCGTAAACATCGCAGAAAATCACAAGAGTTTTATCTGCTGTGAATGGGTCGAGGAATGAGGATGTGTAATCCGGAATCAGCTGCATATCTGATTTGTTGATTGGTTGCCAAGAGGGAATCGAACTTCCATCGAAAGGAAGACCTTGGAAGGATTCCTCATCTATGGATTTTACGTGGTAAGATACATGGTGCCAAGCTCCCTTGATATCGGTGAAGCGGAAATCATAGAACAACACCCCTTCTTTTTTCGCGAAGTCAATAGCTTCTTTAGGTGATTTAAACATATATTCTCCTTTATAATCTTCCTACTTTCCTATATAAGCAAAATCTATGCCAGACAAAAAGTCTTTTTATAAGCCATTTTGACGAGTTTTTTAGCACTCCTTTTTATTTGACGTATTTTATTGGTACAAAATGATTAAATAATAAGCAATATGTTTAAATTGAATTCAAATGTTCATTGTTATAAAAAATATTTCAATTTGTCGAAAAATCTTTTTATTTGCTAGAATTAAAAATCCTATCTCCGTTAATAAATATAAGACATCCTATGGTTCCTTCTGAAGAGATATATTTACAAACCTATAAGTTTTATCGGGGTTCCAATGATGGCATATGGTCGAGTAAGCTGGAAATACCCATTGAAATTACAGCGCCCATAGAAACTCAACTGCATCATATTATCCATACCTGTAAGATCACAGAAGCAAACATTGCATTTGTTAGGATGTATGGTTATGAAAAAAGGGAAGATATGATCGGGCTCCCACTTTCATCCATATTGCCATTGGATCATCCTGAAGAATTGGAACATATACGAAACTTTATAAGGCGAGATTACAATCTACTGGATGAAGAATCTCTTGAGCTGGATAAATTTGGGAACCATATGTATTTTTTGAATTCAGTTCAGGGTATTGTAGAAGATGGTAAGTTAGTGCGTATCTGGGGAGTTCAGAAAGACATTACCAGTCTGAAACAAAGTCAGATCAAAATGCAGAAGCTCTTGAATATTGAAAAAATACTTAGCGAGATATCCCGAATATTCATTACTATCAATAAAAAGAATTTTGAAGAGATGATCAATCTCTGTCTAAAAAAATTAGGTGAGTTCACAGGAGTGGACAGAGTTTATTTATTCGATATACACGGATCTATGGTTTCCAATACCTTCGAGTGGTGTAAGGTCGGAATTGAGCCTTGTATTGATCAAAATCAAAACATACCAATCGAATATGGCTCGAAAGTTATGATCGAGCAACTAAAAGAAAAGAACTATTACATAGGTTCTGAGAATAATAATTTTCAAGAATTATCAACTAGAGAAATCGAAATTATGCGGGCTCAATCGATTCAATCATTGGTATTGGTGGGAATACGAAAAGTAAACGATTTGGTTGGTTTTGTGGGTTTTGACTCTGTAAGCGAATTGAAAGACTGGAAAGAAGAAGATATTGGGCTACTTCGAATATTTTCGGACATGCTATCCATCATAATGGAAAATATTTCAATCCAGAAGGAATTAAAAGCAAAAGAAGATTCCATAGCTGAATTCTATGAGAGAATCAATGAAGATTTGGAGCTTGCAAAAGTTACTCAAAAAAATATTATATCATTGAAATTCCCGGAATCGGATCGATTTAAATTGACCAGTTATTTTAAGCCCTATGAAAAGGTGGGGGGAGATGTAATCAGTTATTACGATCATGAAGAATTCATTGATATATTGTTTGGTGATGTATCCGGTCATGGCATATCATCAGCAATGGTGAGTGGCATGGTAATTCTTTCTTTTAAGAACTCATCAAGGTTAAAAGAAAAGCCCAACGAAGTTCTTCGAAATATGAATCGGGATTTAAAAGAAATCGTATTGAATCATCATATATCGGCTGTTTCGACAAGATTTTGTCCCAAGCGATGGGTCTTGCAATATTCCTATGCAGGACATCCTCCTCTTGCTTTGATTCGAAATGGAAAGGTTGTAGAATTGGACGGAATGAATACACCTCTTCTCACAATAGATAATATTGATTATTTTGCAAAAGAAATTCAGCTCGAGTCCAAAGATCGAGTTATATTCTACTCGGATGGTTGCTTCGAAGTATTCAATAAAGCCAATGAATTTATGGGACTCTATCCCTTCTTCGATATATTAGAAAAGAATTCCAAGGTAACTAATTCAATAGAATTCATTCAAAAAACTATAGGTCAGGTGATAGAATATTGTTCCGATGATATCCGAGACGACCTGACTGTTTTAGTATTGGATATTCCTTAAAACAATTGGATTCCTTGGAATTATTTCATCAACCTTGAATTAGGAAGTTTCTCGAACATTATCTGCCTTTCCTTCACATCCAACTTGGATTTCTTCAAGAGAATGTTTTTTACATGAGAAAGATCAGCTATATTTTCCGGTGTTTTTTCAATTTCTTCAATCTCAGATAGATCCAAAATTTCCAAAGACGGCAAACTTGCCAAAACTTGAATGTCCTCTTCACTTAGGGTAATTTTGGTTCCATCCAGTGCCAAAACTCTTAGCTTGGGAAGATTGCCTAAATTCTTGGGAATGCTTTTCATCGGATTTCTACCTAAAACTATTGTTTCCAAGCTTGTAAGATTTTGAAATTCTACAGGCAGATCTTCCAGAGCATTTCCATATAGGCTGATTTTTTTTAGGTTGGTTAGCTTTCCTATCTCCGGGGGAAGGCTTTTGATTGCATTGAAATTGAGTGTGAGGTTTTCCAAATCAGTGTAGCTACCAAGAATACTCAGATCATCTTGGAATCTTTTATGATTCAAGGTGAATTCCTTAACAGGTTTGGATTCACTTTCCAGGGCATCGGCGAGATTCGCCTGTCTGGGCGAGCAACTTGCCGCCACACCTGATAAACATAACAGAAATGATAGGATTCGTGTTTTTTGAATATTGGAAAACATAGTAAGTTCCAAGTTCTTGGATAATTGGAATATTTCTAGTAAAATATTATTTGGGATGTGCAAGCTGGAGGGGTTTTCCACCCTATTTTTACCCCTGAAGTCTTCCAGAATTAATATCTCAGGGGATTAAGGGGATTCCCGCCCTTATGTTGCCCCGGATTGAGGTGGAAACCAGTCTAGATTAGATTGTGTGTGGTGTTGAAGGACGTAGTAAAGAGCTGAGAAAGAACGATCATCAACACTACCAAATCTGTCGCCACCATCCACTTCCACCTTAATCCCTTAAATCCTCATTGGAATTCGATCATAACATCCCGATTGAATTATGATATTGAGATCTATTTTTTTTGGGATGTATTCTCGAATCCAGTGGCTCGCTTCACTCACCTTCGTTCGTTTGCGGTCACAATCTCGCATTCGAAGCAACTTTGGTTGCTTCTCGGTGCTGCGATTTCCCCTGAAGTCTTTCAAGAAAAGAGGTAACAAGATATTTGGTCGCATGGGCTCCCAAATAACAGGATACCTCGCTCCGTTTTGAAGGAGCTCGGTAGCAGGTAAGAAAATTTCGCAGGTTCTTGTAGTAACCAGGTTGCTAGCTTGGGGGTGCAAAGAGTCGCCACAGAGAGTTCCCTCCTTGGGGTGTTAGTGGTAAAGAAAATTTACTTTTGGTCGGGGAAAAAAACTTAGCTTTAATCAGAACAACTACCTTTCTAAATCTAAATCCGTGATTCCAGAAATACATTGCAAAGAAATTGATGCTATGGTTACTCATAATGGATTTTTGTGTTTTTTATGGATCGTTATTCTATATATACAGAAATCAATTTTTCTGAAAAAGAGCTTAGGTTTTTAAATTATAGGATTGACAAATGATACTGATTAGTGGTATCATTTATTTGGTGAATTCAAAAAATAAAAGTGTTTTAAATTCATTATTTATTAATCCGATACCCGCCGACATTTTATGGAAGGATATTGAAAATACATTCATTTCCTTGGGCGCAGAAATTTCAGAAGGGCAAGGATCAAGAGTGAGAGTAAAATTAAATGATGTAAGAGCAGTATTTCATCGACCACATCCGAAGAAAGTGACAGATAAGGGTGCAGTAAAATCAGTAAGAAAATTTTTGGAAAATGCAGGTATAAAAAATGATTGAATATAAAGGATTTATCGGAGTTGTTGAATACGACTCAGACGCAAAGATTCTTCATGGTGATGTCATTAATACTAGGGATGTTATTACCTTTCAAGGAAAATCGGTTAGCGAGATTGAAAAATCATTTAAGGAATCTATTGAAGATTATATAAATTGGTGCAAAGAAGAGGGCACAGAGCCGGAGAAACCTTACTCAGGAAGATTTAATTTAAGATTATCGCCTGAAGTCCATAAAAAAGCAGCAATAACTGCAAGAAAGATGGATATGTCATTAAATTCTTTTGTAGAAAAAGCATTGTTGGATGAATTACAAAAAGTAGGATAGAAGCACGACGCAACTAACTAAAGTATTTCAGATTACCCACTAGTGTTTTACGTTTCCTAATGGTTATCTATATCAAGGTAGGAATCCCTACTAAGCCATGATTATTCTTGTTAACTTCTTCTCTTTTGACCATTCCTCAAACGCCACCAAATCATTCGCCACCATCCACTTCCACCTTAATCCCTTAAATCCTCTTCATCCCCTGATGTCTTCACTTAATAGATTTTAGGGGAGCTTGCTCATTAGGAAGTGCAAGCTGGGGGGATTCGACTTCGGCTTCGCCTATCGAATAAGGGGTGATTGCTGATGCAATCAGTGTTGCTTAGAGTTTGCAATTTCAGATTTTAAAAAATATCCTTCCATTTAGAATGGCATTGCCATTCCTTCCTTTACTTCTGTTGTTATTTTTTCTGCGAACGTATGTGAGCACCCCTCAGGTGCACTATTTTGGATTCAGAATCCAATGACTCGCTTCACTCACCTTCGTTCGTTTGCGGTCACAATCTCGCATTCGAAGCAACTTTGGTTACTCCTTTGTTCTGCGGTTTTCTCGGTGCTGTGATTTCCCCTGAAATTCTTCTCTTCTGCAATGATAGATTCAACAGTGATATTTTTTGGCGAGGGATTTTGGGGATTCCCGCCCTCGGGTTGCCCCGGATTGAGGTGGAAGCCTGTCTACATTAGAATGTGTGTGGTGTTGAAGGATATAGTAAAGAGCAAAGAAAGAACAATCATCAACAAAACCAACTCTAACGGCAAACAGCATTTCCACCCAAATCCCCTAAATCCTCTTCATCCCCTGGAGTCTTCTCTTAATAGATTTTAGGGGAGCTTGCTCATTAGGAAGTTTCCATCACCATTTTTAGAATAAAATGGTAATGTGGCGATCCAACTCTTTTTATATAAAATATCGATTTTCTTCTAAAAAATTTGTTCAAAGTGTCAATTTATAGACATCCCCTTATAGGGAGGGCAGTTATGAAAAAAGGCTCAAGTCTGAATCTAGTTCCACTAAAAAATGATTTGGTATTCAAGTTAGTTTTTACGGAGGACCCGAATCTTTTGTTATCTCTATTGAATGCTGTCCTATTTCCAAGTGGAGAGAACAGGGTAGAAAATGTCCAAATTCTAAATCCAGAAATTCTTCCTGAAATGATTAAAAGTAAAAAGTCTGTGTTAGACATCAAAGCAGAGGATTCCTATAATAGGTAATTCCATGTAGAAGTCCAAGTTGGATACCAAGCACTTTTTATCAAAAGATCTATATACTACCTAGCGTCATTAATCCGAAAACAATTGAAGGAGGCAGGGGGATACTCTCTTCTTAATCCTGTTTATCAGATCAATATATTGGATTTCACTTTATTTCCCACAGATAGATACATGAGTAAATACAGTCTAAGAGATGAGTATGATCCAAATATTACCTTGACAGAAGATTTACAGATGGTATTCTTAGAATTACCGAAGTTTGGTAAGACGATAAATGAGATTCAAACCAAGCTGGACTCGTGGTTATATACGTTTAAGAATACAGAGAAAATATCGGAGGAAGAGATGGGTATAATTGTAGATAAAGAACCGAATATGGCGAATGCTTTTAAGATATTGGAATACTATTCTTCGGATCCTGAGAAGAGACAGCAACTTGAAGAGCGAATGCATGCGGATAGAGATTTCGCCTATGAAATGGTAGCTCAGTTTGAAAAAGGTAGTGAAAAAGGAAAGATAGAAGGAAAGATAGATGATGCTCGGATGATGAAGGAGAAAGGTCTTGATTTGTCGTTGATTTTAGAAATCACTGGATTGTCCGAATCGCAACTCAAGGAAAATGGTATTTTGTAGAATATTCTACTGGAAGAGTATATTTCAGGGGAGCTTGCTCATTTCCTCGGTTTCACAAACAGTAGATATAAATTGGAAACCAAACAAGCGAATACTATTATGTATAAAAAGTGAATTCTTCTTTCCAATTCGAGGAGTTGAATTTCGTGTGATTGGAGAGAAAAGCTAAGCAAATTGATTTCGCTTCTTCTTGAAAAAATTCTGCTATAAAGACTCTTCCGATATAGAAAACTAATTGAACAGATTTCATGCTAGAAAAAAGTACAAACTAGCAGTAAAAAAGCGTACAAAAAATACAATTTTTTCATTTGACAGTTATTTTGGAATAATTTAGTTTGATTATACTAATATAAAAAAATCTGCTTTATGAAATATACAAGTACCATCGCAAAAAAATACTACCTACTGCATTATATAAAAAGCTCTGCTATACTAGAATACTATATTTTAACCTCCCTGTTAATTTACCATATCTCCACCCTGAAAAGGAGCGACCTCTTTTTGGCGACTCTTTGCGC
>JAFIGA010000032.1 GCA_020831715.1 Leptospira sp.
GAGATAAGGTTTGGAACGAATGGCTCCATCGGTTTTCACTTTCCATGCCTGGCTGAGATTATCTGTAGAATAAGAATATGCATAAATATGTCTGTCTTCACATCCAATGAAGATTCGCCCTTTTCCGAATTCAGGGGAGGACACAGAACCTGCTATAGGTTCTTCCCATAACTTTTTGCCCAACTTTCCGGTTTCTCCGGCTCCTCCCGTATAACAATCATATGCATGAATTGAGTTCATCGTGGCAACAATTAGAACTTTTCCGGTGGAAATCGGTTTGGAGAAGACTGTCTGATTCAGAGCTCGCTGCCAAACCAATTCAGGTTCTAAGGCATTTCCCTCTTCGTCCCAATTCAATTGCAGACCGGTAAGTAAGCCTTGTTTGGTTATACAAAAAGCAACATCATCTACAATCACAGCACTACGATAAAAAGCCCCGCGAATTCCATGATTCCAAACTGCTTCTATCTTTCCCGATGAAACGGAAAAAAGTATAACTTCCCCTTTGTGATTTAGACAGATAAAATGCTCCTTCCCTGTAGGAGAATTAAGCGAAGTCAAGCCTGCCGTGATATGTCCCTTGGTTCTAAAATCTTGGAATGATGTCCCCGGCTCTTGTCCGGGTTTATGAGTCGGTTCCAAAAGATCACCCAATGGATCATCTAGACTGTTTACACCTGCTCCTGAGATATTATATGTCTCATCTACTTTCAGGCGTGACTTGGGGTCAAATGCGGTTAGTTCTCTGTATTGAAAGCTCATTTTCGTCTTCTAATACTATCGGAACATACCTATAGGGAAAGTAAAAAAATAAATTCTAGGATTTTCCTCTGTATTTTAGAGCAATCTGACCTGTTCTTGCCATATCCAAGATTCCGTATTTTTTCATATTGTCTATGAAGCTATTGACTTGCCTGTTATTACCCGAATACTCCACCAAAATGGAATCGAGACCTATTTCTGCTATTTTTGCATTGAAAACTTGACAGAGACTGATCACTTCCACACGAGTTGTGTCGGTGAGAGAGACCTGCAACAGAACCAATTCTCGGTTGATGGACTCATGATAAGCAAGATCTTGAACAGAAAGCACATCGGGCAATTTCATGAGTTGCTTCTTGACTTGACCAAGAACAGCATCATCCCCTTTTACCACTATGGTAACCGAGGAAACTTCCGGGTCAGCTGTAACACCCACTGCAATCGAATCAATATTGTAGCTTCTTCGAGTAAAAAGACCGGATACATGGCTCATGACACCCGGATGGTTGTTTACTAATATGCTTAAAGTATGTTTCATTTTTTCATCTTCAAATGGTCTTTAAATTCAATCATTTCCTTCTGCCCCATTCCGGCTGGAATCATCGGAAAAACTTTTTCTTCAGCAGGGATCATTACTTCCAAGAATGCAGCCTCGTCATCTTTAAATAAAAATTCCAATGCTGATTGGATTTCTGATTTGGATGTTATGGACATAGCTCTAATGTCGTAGCTTTCAGCTAATTTTACAAAATTGGGGTTGTAATTCCATTCGGACTCACTGAATCTTTCTTCGTAGAATAATTCCTGCCATTGACGAACCATTCCCAAGAAATTATTATTGAATACGACAACCTTCACTCCCAATTTATACATGGCAATAGTTGCTAATTCTTGAATATTCATCTGAATAGAACCATCACCGGATATGCAGATTACAGTTTTATCCGGACGACCAAACTTGGCACCAATAGCCGCAGGTAGACCATACCCCATGGTTCCCAATCCACCCGAAGTCAACCAATTGTTAGGTTCATCAAACAAATAATACTGAGCCGCCCACATTTGATGTTGTCCAACATCTGTAGAGACAATTGCCTTACCTTGGGTATGTTTGTACATCTGATGAATGAAATCCTGAGGCTTAATAGTATCACCGCTATTATCAAAATCCAAAGGATGATTCTTCTTCAACTCGGCAATCCGAGAAAGCCAGTCTGTGCGATCAACCTTCTTGACAAAAGGAATCAATTCGCGAATGCAATCTTTTAAGTCACCGTGCAAAATATAATCTACATCGATTCGCTTATTGAATTCCGCTGTATCAATATCTATATGAGCCCGTATTGCATCCTCTGCGAAGTGACCGATTTTAGCCACCCTATCATCGAAGCGAGCTCCCAAGTTTAAAATATAATCACACTCGACAACCGCTTTATTCGCATAAGCCGTTCCATGCATACCCAGCATTCCAACTGAATAATCATGAGTTGCCGGAAACGCTCCAATACCCATAAGTGTGGTTGTCACAGGAATATTTCCGGCTTCTGCCAACATTTTAATTTCGGCTGATGCCATGGAATTGATGGCACCACCCCCAACATAAAGAAGAGGTCTTTTCGCCTTATTCAATACTTCGGCAAATTCTTCAATATCACCTACTACTTGAGGTCTCTCGTAATGATGAGGAGCAATCTTCAACTTAGCAGCCTTACGAACGCTAGTTGGCTGTGTCTGAACGTCCTTGGGGAAATCCAAAAGAACAGGTCCCGGTCTTCCACCCAAAGCAATCTTAACTGCCTCTTCAAAATGGCGGGCAATATCATCGGAAGATTTCATAAGAGCATTGTATTTCGTAATGGGAAGTGTAATTCCAAAAATATCCGCTTCTTGGAATGCATCTGTTCCAATGACAGATGTTGCAACTTGTCCGGTAATGGCAAGTACCGGGATTGAATCCATCTTGGCGTCGGCAAGACCGGTGATTAAATTAGTTGCACCCGGTCCCGAGGTTGCTATACAGACTCCCAACTTACCGGTTGCTCTGGCATAACCTTCTGCCATATGAATGGCTCCCTGCTCATGACGGACAAGAATATGTTTAATTTTACTATGATATAATTCATCATAAAAAGGAAGAATAGCTCCACCCGGATATCCAAAGGCAATATCTACTCCTCTTTCTTCCAATAACTCTACTAAAAGTCTTGCACCTGTGATTTCTGCTTCCGTTGTCATTAAAAAACTCTCTTAAGAGTCAGTAATCCACAGAACAGGTCAGAGTCAAGATTCTTTCCCGCTAGATTGTGTCCTTTTTCCGGGAGATTGGACTTGATTTTGTTATATATAACTCAATTTTTTCATATTTTCAACAAATAAAAAAGATTTCATTTAATACTACCAATAGAATAAAAAACTTATACAAATTACTTTACAAAATTGAAAAGAATCTATTTTATAGATGTAGTAACAGGCAAATTTGAAATTTATTTCCTTTAGCGAATTTAAAAAGTGTGTATGTAAAAATGGAAGAATCCACAAAAGAAATATCAGAATCTACAACCCAACCATTGACTGAGGAAGAAGAAAATTTTGCAAAAATAAAAAATTTAGCAAAGGAATCTTACCGTCTTCTTGATCAACGAAAATTTACAGAAGCCGGTGAAAAGCTAAGCGCTCTTCTTGAATTAGACCCTAACAATACATATGGGCTAGTTGGGATGGGTGATCTATATTTCAAAATGAAAAAACCGGCGCAAGCAATAGAATTTTATGATAGATGCCTAAAAGCCGATTCTTCCAATAAATTTTCCCTAATGGGAATCATGAATAGCTACAGGGATTTAAACCAACTTAAAAAAGTAATTGAAGTAGCTGAAGAATATCGCCATATCATGGTTACAGACGCCAGCATACTCTCGAGAGTTGCAGATGCTCACAGGAAATTAAAGAACTTTAAAGAATCAGAAATCTATTATATGCAAGCTCTGCAGATAAATCCATCGGATCAATATGTAATTGTAGGATTGGGACATTTATTTTTTGCCTGCCAGAGATACCAAGAAGCAATTAAATGGTGGGAAAAATTACTTTCCACTCAACCCCGAAATATTAAAATTCTTACTGAAATAGGAAATTCCTATCGAAAAATCAAAGAATACGATAAGGCAATTCTTTATTACGAAAAGGCGAGAGAATTGGATTCCAAAAACTTTTTCGCGCTTTACGGACTTGCCGAGTCTCATAGAGGAAAGAAAAACTTTTCCGATGCCATAGAATATTGGGAAGCTATATTAAAATTCGATCCGGATAATAAACTAATTATCAATCGATATGCCGATTCACTCAGAGGTATGGGTGACTACGACAAGGCATTGGAATGCTTCAATCGTATCCTTTCTACAGGGGACGATTACTATGCCATGCTAGGTAAAGCGGCAAGCTTACGCCTAATAGGGGAACTACCTCAAGCCGAAGATATATATTTCGATCTAAGAGAAAAATACCCTATGGATCCCAGACCATCAGTTGAACTAGCTGACCTATGGTATCATACGGATAGAGAAGAAGAGGCGATTTTCTTACTAGATGAATTGTGCAAGAGATTCCCCAGCAATACCGATATCGCTGATCGATTGGAAACCTATAAAACCGGTTCATAATATTTGTAATAGGTCAAAATATCTCCGGAGAATAAGGCTTTTGGATAGGCTCTAAATTAAAAATCTATTCTTTAACTCGGGTGTAGGAATTCGACATGTATCTTTCTTGCCGAACAGTCTGTATCGATTTCGAGCGATCAAACGGTAACCCCAATCTGTGAGAAATTCTGGAAATAGAGAAAACACTCTGAGCAGTCGAATCCATCCACTTAATTCTTTTAGAATTTCGAACACTGCTTGGGAATGGAGAAAAATCAAACCATCTTTGTAGAAAACTACCGAAGCTTCCAGTGGGTTGTTTAGCAAAATAGATTTCTCAGATGGGATCAATTGTTCAGCCACCGATGATTGGATCGGTGCGAATAGCAAGTCTTGCTTTTCATTGCGGTCAATGCAATAATTCACAAAAGAATTGCAAAGATTGCATACACCATCGAAGAATATAATTTTTTTATCTACCACTACTATTTAGACTAAGAGGGATTTTTCATTTTCAAAGAAAATGCTCTGCACAATCTGTCTAATAGATAGAGGAATTGAATGTCATTTATAGAATTTTCGTCCAATAATTTAGAATCCAAAAAAAATCAACTTTTAGAGAAGCTTTCTTCCAATCAAAATCTACTGGAAGAACTGCTGAGCCAAGACCCTATAAATTATAAAAACTTCATTGTTCCTTATCAGAAAATGAACCATGATCTCGATGCAATCTTTACGGAGATATCTCACCTCCATTCGGTAAAGAACAGCACTGAAACCCAAAAAATCTATACCGAACTTCTCCCTAAACTAACTGAATACTATACGAATCTATCTCAAGACAAAAGGATATTAGATGCTTTCCTTGCGTCACAAAAGAGAAATGAAACAGACAATCTTTCCGTTTCCCAGAAGAAGGTGTTGGATGATGGAATTCGAGATTTTAAATTGAGTGGAATCGATTTGGAGGATTCGAAAAAGAAACGTATCAAAGAAATTAATATTGAACTCTCGGATCTGTCCAATCAATTTTCTCAGAACATTTTGGATGCAACCAATGCCTATGAAAAAGTAATTAGCGATCCTGCCGATGTTCAAGGAATTCCCGAATCCGATCTAGCCATTGCCCTCACAGATGATGGTAGCTGGAAATTCACTCTTCAGATTCCCAGCTATATGGCTTATATGACTTATGGGCCGAATCCGAATATAAGAGAAGAATTGTACAAGGCATATACGACTCGGGCACCGGAGAACGGAAAAGTTATGGAAAAGATTTTAAAACTCAGAAAAGAAATGGCTTCTATACTGGAATTTTCATCTTATTCTGATTATTCGCTCGCTTTTAAAATGGCGGATTCTCCCAAGCAGGTTTTGGACTTCCTTTATGATCTGGGAAATAAGGCCAAGCCTCAAGCGATTAAAGAATTCCAAGAACTGAAAGATTTTGCTCTATCCAAAGGATGTAATAATTTTCAATCCTCAGATACGATGTTTTACAGTGAACTTCTAAAAAAAGAAAAACTCAACTTTGATGAGGAAAGCTACCGTCCCTACTTCGAAAAGAACCGCATGGTGGCAGGTGGATTTAAATTCATCGAGAAACTATTGGGTATAGAATTCCAAGAAATCCAAGCGGATATTTGGGAGCCTACCGTTCAAGTTTTTCATATTCTAAAAGATAATAAGCCCATTGCGAGACTCTATGCCGATCTCGAAGCAAGAAAAGATAAAAAGGGCGGAGCTTGGATGCACAATTGGATTTCTCGCCATAAAGTGGATGGAAATACAATACTTCCCTCAGCCTTTATTGTGGGAAACTTCCCTCCCTCCAAGAATGACTCTCCTTCTCTACTTAAGCCTAATGATGTAGTGACCTTCTTTCATGAAATGGGACATGCACTCCACCATCTTCTTACCGAAGTGGAAGAGCCATTTGTGAGTGGGATCAACGGAGTGGAGTGGGATGCAGTGGAATTTCCTTCGCAATTTTTGGAAAATTTTGCCTATGAGAGAGAGGCTTTGCAGTTTTTTGCCAACCACTATAAGACCGGTGAGCCCCTTCCCCAAGATATGCTCCAGAAATTAATTGACACGAAAAATTTTCAATCGGCAATGGGGGTGGTTCGCCAATTGGAATTTGCGATCTTTGACCTAAAGATTCATGAAGTCTGCCCGGATGAAGAAGGCGTCCAAGCAATTCTCGACCAAGTCAGAAAGGAAATCGCTGTAAACATTCCACCCGGCTATAATAAATTTCAAAATGGATTCTCGCATATATTTGCCGGTGGTTATGCAGCAGGCTACTATTCTTATAAATGGGCTGAGTTGCTTTCCGCCAATACCTTTTTCAAGATAGTGGATAAGGGAATCTTCAGTTCCAATCTTGGTCAGTTGTATCTGGAGAACGTATTGTCCAAGGGTGGATCGGAGCCGGCAATGGATCTCTTTGTAAAATTCTACGGAAAAGAACCGGAAGTCGAACCACTTCTTCGTTTACTTGCCATCGAAGCAAACTAGAAAATCTATCTTGGGATATATTGGTCTAAGAATTTCTTTTCCGACTCGGGTGAGCCAATCAAAACGAGATCAACATTTTCAGGTAGTTTCTCATCAATGGAAGGAAGAGAAGTAATCTCTCCTTCTTGATCGATCATGGCAATGATGGAACAGCCTGAGTTTCTTCGAACATTGCATTCTTTGATGGTCTTGCCTTGAAGAGATTTAGGGATTGGAATTCTAAATAATTCCAGTCCTTCTTCCAGCATAATATTGTTAGACTTTCTTATAATATTGAATATTAAAACAGCTCCGGAAGAAGCATAAGATATAACCAAATCCGCACCCGCTCTATGCAATGTATTGATATTGCGTTCCAAATTTGCTCTCGATAGTATCAACACGTTCTCTCGCATCTTCCTACAGTATAAAGTGAGAAAAGCATTCGCTGAATCATCATGTGTACTAATGATAACAGTAGATGCCTTACTGAGTCCGGCACGTTCCAAATCTTCTGCTTTGGAACCATCTCCCAAAATAAACCTCCCATCCATGTCGATACCTTCTTCTATTGCACGAATCTCACGTTCTGCAACATTATCCAAAAATTTAAATTCAACTCCCAATCTTTGTAAAAAGTGAGCAGTTGCCCTGCCCACTCTACCGCAACCAATAAGTAAGACATGACTATCTAAAAATAAGTCCGAACTGTAAATATGTTCCAGACATTCGGAATTCTCCAACTCTCCTGTAACAACCAAAATCATATCCGGTGTAATAATTTCTTGAACTTCCGGAATCAAAAACTCTCCTCTTTTCCACACACCCACCACATAGAGTCCGCGCAGAGCATTGAGAGCATCTTGAATTCTTTTTCCCTGGAAACATGCGCCGTATGCCGGAACTTCCCAGACTACCAATTTTCCAAATTTACCGATAGCCGACACATGGTGTTTATGAGCAACCGATCGTCTGCTGAAAGATCTTCCCATATGTTCTGTTATATCAATTGTGTTATTGCAACCGGCAAGATATAAAATATCTTGAAAATCCCGATTGTCAACGTTGGAAACGATTTCTATATCCGGATTCAAATCACGAATAGTTAGTGCTGCTACTGTATTCTGCTTTTCGTTTGATGAATTGGCGAAGACCATAATTGCATTTTCTATTTTTGCTTTTTTATAAGCTTCAGGATCATCAAAATATCCATGAATGGCAATATAATCTTTATCTCTCCAATCTCTTGCCTTCTCGATTGTATCAGCTAGGATAACATAGCCAATATTATAGGACTCCAATCTTTCAATCAAGGATTGAGCTACCGGATCCAACTCTGTGATGATGACATGCCCCGATGTATTTTCCGGATTGTATTGAAAAAGGCGATGTCTTGTTTGGAATTCCATCCAGGGAGTGTAGAATAAAGATATGAAAATATAGGGAAATAAAACCAAAAGATATACCAGACCGGAAAGTAATACCCAAACAGAAAATATTTTTCCCACATCCGAATCGAAGGTAATGTCACCAAAACCCAAAGTGGACATTGTGGTTAGCGTCCAATATGCACCGGTTATCCAACTAAATTCTCTCCCTTCCCAGAGCATGATAAAATGGAAGGTGATCGTGTAGGTTAGAATCATCACAAAAAGAGTTAAGAGATATTTTAACAATTTTATAAAATTTTCTTTGATTTTAATTTCTTGAAAAAGTGCGTTCTTTTTATGATTGTGGTTTCCCATTAGTTTAAAAAAAGCTTGCAATAAATGGAATTCAAGCTAAAAAAAGAAGATAGTAGGTTTTTTTATAAACCCGGAGGCATTTATGAGATTTGCTAGAGAAATGGCTTTTTATTCAGCATACCATCAAGAAAAAAGAAATGTATACATTCATATTTTCGGAGTCCCGTTAATTAGCTTTAGCTTCTTGGTCATATGTAGTTGGCTCAGCGTCTCTATAGGTGGTTTCGATATTTCCTTGGCTATGGTTCTCACAATCGGTGTCTTATTGTATTATTTCTCATTGGATGTTCCCTTCTCCTTGGTTGCAACAATCGTTTTTGGAGGGATACTTTTCGCCGCAGATTTTGTAGCCAACAACTACCCTACTTGGATAGGATGGTCTATTTTTGGTGCAGGCCAGATCATTGGTTGGGGGAGTCAAATCTATGGACATATGGTATTCGAAAAAAGTCGTCCGGCTTTCTTGGACAATTTGTTCCAAGCCTTGGTGTCGGCACCGCTTTTTGTGATTGCGGATGTATTCTTTGAATTCGGTATACGAAAAGAACTCCAAAACCAAGTTAAGGATCAGTTGAAAGACAGAGGTCTTTATAAAAAAGAATTCGACATGGCTTAGAATTGTCCCCATACCATTTTGTATGAAATCTTCATTCTCTTGAATTATTTTTTATTCACAGGCAGATGGTCTTCTTCCATATGATGATTCTTTACGAATTTTTTCTTAAATATAAAGTAGACCGGTATTCCGGTAGAAAGAATCAAAAAACCAAATAATGCTTGGGTAGGATTCTCCCAAGTTAGGTGAAATACCAAAAAGAGACAACCTGCAATATACAAAATAGGTGTCACAGGATAAAAAGGAATCTTATACTTCGATGTATATCCTCGCTTGGCGAAGATAAATACACTGTAGGCGGTAAGTGCACTCAAAACCAAAATGGCAGAGGTAATGGTGTATAGCAGAAATTCCAAATCAAATACTATAAATAGAGATGCATACAAGGCTTGGAACAAAAGCGAATTGTAGGGTGATCTGTAATGAACATGTACTTTTGACAGAAACGGAAAAAATAAACCATCTCTTGCCATAGCAAAATAGATTCTCGATCCACCAATTATGGAAGCCGAAAGTGAGCCCAATATCACCAAACAAAAGAAAAATGAGAAGTAGAACTTTGCGGATTTGCCAAAGACATTCATGGAGGATTGAACGCCTAGTCCGTCATTCTTAAGTAACTCAGTAGGACTAAGTGTCAATAGAAAAGACAAATTGACCAAAAAATACAAAACTGCAACCAATGCAGTTCCTAGAATTATCGTTCGGGAAATATTTTTCTCAGGTTCCTTAACCTCTTCAGCAATATAGGTAACCATATTCCAACCAAGATAAGAAAAAATCACCGGGATAATTGCGATGAGAATGAGCGAAGTGTTGGAAAACAAATTCGTAGGTGTTGGAAAATCAGGAAAAGTAGAAAAGTTCCCACCAAATAGAGAAATGGCGACAATGGAAAAAAACAAAAACACCACGATCTGAATATAAAAAATTGAATTCTGAATAAGAGATGCCTTTCGAATTCCAAAGTAATTGATGAAAGTAAAGCCAAAAATCGCAATGACACCAACAAGACCAGGGTAGCCAAATTTTATACTGATACCCAGAATTTTATAGTGAAAGAAAGTATGACTGCTTTCATAAGGAAGAAGAAAGGCAAGATATTCACCCAAAGCAAGCCCCAAAACAGAAATACTTGCCGAAAAAGTTATAAGTAACGACGCCCAACCATTCATGAACGCAATCATAGGAGAATACGCCTTTTTTAGATAAACATACTCACCACCAGCGAGAGGAAATAAAATGGCAAGCTTAGCAAAAGTAAATGCACCGGCGATAGAAAAAATGGCACCCAAAATCCACACAAGTAGCACCATCCAAGGATCTTTTAAAATTCCATAAATAATCCCGGTAGTAATGAATACACCGGAGCCCACCATGGAACTAAATAATATAGCTATTGAATCCTTAAGAGAAAGAGTACGATTGAGATGAAAATCCAAAAAAATGTCCTTTATGGATAGGAAATTGAATCCAATAGAGGGGTAAACTTTAAAAAATGAATTTTAAAACTTCCAAGTGTATCCAAATTGGGATCTTAGCTCCA
The DNA here is from genome assembly GCA_020831715.1 of Leptospira sp. Lineage (GTDB taxonomy): Bacteria > Spirochaetota > Leptospiria > Leptospirales > Leptospiraceae. Next base: position 10,807 of record JAFIGA010000032.1, read on the forward strand.
TGCCCACACCATTTGACTCCCAGAAAGAATTCATGTCAAATCCTCCCCTCGCAGAATCTCCCAATCCTTCCTCCCAATCCACACCTACAAAATAAGAATGTGATAGCTGAATAATATACAATAAAGCTGAGAGTCCCAATGCGCCATTGTATTGATTGGTCTTCGCTTTAAATTGAGATTTCGCATCTCCCACATATTGGGAAAAGACTTGATCCTGGATTAAAAATCCTGTGGAGTCAATACCGCCGGGTCCAATAAAACTACTGAGGTCAGGACGCGTAGCTTGATATAAAAGAGTTGCTTGGTCATATCCAGACTTGGCAGAAGTTGCTTCATTTCTCAGTTGGAAACTGTAAAGGAGTGTCCCCCAAAATAGTCCGGAATAAATGGAACCTGTTACATTTCGTTCTGCATGAAACATTCCCCAACTAGGTAGAACTGCAGAGCGCCACACAATATCCCATCTGCTTCGATCACCAATCGCAATGGATTCATCCGCTGTGGATGTATCTTTCTTTTCTTTTTCGCGTTTCTTTTCTTCGGCTAATCTCTTAGCTTCTTCCTCTGCTTGTTTTTTCTTTTCTGCCTCTTCACGTTTTTTCTTCTCAGCTGCTTCTTTAACTGCTAATTTTTTTTCTTCTTCGGCACGAATTTTCTTTTCTTCATCTGCTGTAACATCTTTGTAGACTACTTTTAGAATCTGCTTCTTAGGAATGGTGGTTGTGGTTCCGTCGGTTTGTTTCACAGTCAACCCACTCTCATTCTGTCCAATGACCTGACCCTTAATGGTTTTTCCGCTCTTTAAAATTACAGATTGAGCCGAAAAGACAGAGGAAGCCATAAATAATGTCAAAAGAATTATAGAAAGTCGCATGGTAAAAATTGGTTTCATGAATAATAATACCTTTAAAATTTTGAATACAGTAACATATTAGAGTTTTTAGATTATCTTGTCAATAGAATTCTTTACATAATATGGAGGAAGATAGTTTGCTGAGCCCAGATATAAAAAATGAAATTTCACAAAAAATCATTGCATCCCGTCAAATCGCAATACTCACAGGTGCGGGTATCTCTGCCGAAAGTGGAATTCCCACATTCCGAGGCAATGGTGGACATTGGAAAAATTTTCGAGCAGAGGAACTCGCAACACCGGATGCTTTTCGCCGTGACCCAAAACTCGTTTGGGAATGGTATGAAATGCGCAGGTCAATATGCAAAAAGTCTCTCCCCAATCCCGGACATATAGCCATAGCAGAACTAGAGAAACAAAATTCTTCGAAAAAATTTCATCTATTCACACAAAATGTAGATGGCTTACATCGCCAAGCAGGGTCAAAAAAACTAACAGAACTCCATGGAAACATTTTTACCGGTAGGTGTACGAAATGCAATCATATTGAAGAAAATTTGGATACACCTCTTTCCACACTACCTCCTCCCTGCCCCCAATGCAGCTCTCCGATGAGACCACATATACTTTGGTTTGGAGAAACCTATGACCCGAAAATGTTAGAAAACTCCATCGAATTCCTGAGAAATTCCGATCTCATACTCATCATAGGGACATCGGGACAAGTAACTGTACCAGTCTATCTTGCCCAAGAGGCAATTCAGGCGGGAGCATTCTCTGTGGAAATCAACCCCGAAGAATCCACACTCACAAGCTCAGTGGATATCAGTCTTCGGGGCAAATCAGGAGAAATTCTTCCCCAAATCATATAGAACGATAATTATACTGCAAATTTCGCTAAGTAGTTACGAATGTTCTTTATAAATCAGCCTTTCTCTTTTTTTGCCTGTCCGGGATCTTTATCGGGACGCATCAAAGGGAATAGAATTGTGTCCCGAATGGAGTGGCTATTGGTAAATAACATAACCAAACGATCTATTCCTATTCCCAATCCACCCGTCGGAGGCATTCCGTATTCGAGAGCACGGACATAGTCTTCATCCATCATGAATGCTTCATCGTCTCCGGCTTCTCTCTGCTTCACCTGTTCTTCAAATCTTTCTTTCTGGTCGAAGGGGTCATTTAACTCGCTAAATGCGTTTCCAATCTCGCGACCCGCCACATAGGGCTCGAATCTGTCGGCGATGTCGGGGTTGTCCTCTCGGGATTTTGCCAAGGGCGAAATTGCCTTGGGGAAATCTGTGATAAATATCGGTTGGATCAAATTCGGCTCCACCAACTCACTGAATACATCATCGGCTACTTTCCAAATAGATGTGGCTCCCTCGGAATTCACCTTCGCTTCTTTCGCTTTTTTTATTGCCTCATCCACAGATTGGATTGCCGAGAAATCAATTCCCGAATATTCCTTGATAATGTCCAGATAGGGTTGTCTCTTCCAAGGAGAAGAAATGTCAATCATGACATCCCCATAGGCAAACTTCGTTCCCAAACCAATTTTATTGGCAACAGTAGTTACCAAACGTTCGGTAAGTTGCAACATGGTTTCCATATCTCCGTAAGCCATATAGGCTTCCATCATGGTAAATTCCGGATTGTGCTTGGTGGAAATTCCTTCGTTACGAAAATTTCGGTTCAATTCGAACACTCTGTCCATACCACCGACAATCAATCTCTTCAGGTAAAGCTCCGGTGCAATTCGAAGGAACAAATCCATATCCAAGGTATTGTGGTGGGTAATAAAAGGCTTAGCCGCCGCTCCCCCGGCAATGACCTGCATCATAGGAGTCTCTACTTCCAGAAAACCTTCATTCATCAAAAACTGACGGATCTCTTGAATGATGCGACTTCGCATGACAAATGTTTTCTTAACATGATCATTCACCACAAGATCCACATACCGCATTCTGTATCGCTGTTCTACATCCGAAAAAGCATCATATACCTTACCGTCTTTTTCTTTCACAACCGGAAGAGGACGAATGCATTTCGCCAAGAGAGTAACGCTGTTGACATGAATGGATATCTCACCTTTCTGCGTCTTAAAAAGAGTTCCTTCAATTCCCACCTGGTCACCCAGATCCAGAGACTTGAACAATTTGTAATTCTCTTCTCCCATATCGTCACGAGCGGCATAGATCTGGATCAGTCCTTGCTTGTCTTTGATATGACCAAAACTTGCCTTGCCCATGACCCTCTTCGCATGAAGACGCCCGGCAATCTTGTAAACAGTCTTGTCTTCTGATTCATCTTTAAATCCAGTGATCAAATCTTGGGAAAACGCATTGGGAAAAAACCGAATTGGGTAGGGATTGATACCCTGGCTTGCCAAATCCTTTACTTTCTGAATTCGTTGTTTTATAAGTTCACTTGTTTCTTTTTCTTCCATGGAATAAAAATTGCCCTCTGTAATGCTTACCGTTTACTTTTTTGCACCACAGTCTGGAAACAAGCAAAAAACTTGACCCCCTTGCAAGCAATCAAAGAATGTCATTATTGACTTATTTTAGCTCGGATGGTGGAATTGGTAGACACGCTACTTTGAGGTGGTAGTTCCGCAAGGTGTGGGGGTTCGAGTCCCACTTCGAGCATTTCAAAGCAAGCGAGTCTGGGACGAGAACGATCGCGAGGAAAAGCAAATTTGAGCTCCGACTAAGGAGCGATAAATTTGCTCTGAGGACAGGATGTCCGAAGCTCCGAGCGAGACGGGTCGAGAACTGTAGGCAGGATGCCGGAAGTTCGAAGGCGAGTCCCCCTTCGAGCATTTCAAAGCGAGCGAGACGGGCGGAGAACTGGAGGCACGATGCCGGAAGTTCTTCGATGAGTCCCCCCTTCGAATTGCAGCATAATTTCAGTTAGGCCATTGGCGGTTGTCCTCAACCGATTTAATAAATTCCCTTTTAATAATCTATTTCTAATATATAGGTTTCGGTCACCGGGCTCTCCCTCTGGTCAAGAAATTGCGATTAATTCAAAATATAAGAATCATCCTAAATATTCAATTTCTTGACCCCGCTCGATCCCTTCCGCAGTGATTTTGCTTTAATATTGATTCACCCCGCGTTAAAACGCGGGGCTTCTCTGATTTTTTCTTACATCGGACAGAATTATTTCTGACTGATACCGGGTTTTCGATATATAAGAAATACGATAGTGAGTTGCAATCCAGCGAGGGACTAAAGTCCCTAGTCTGGATTGGTGAATATAAAATATTATACAATACTAGCACTTATTATCTTAACATAAACAAATATTTACTATATTTCTCTTTAAATTTGGCACCCAGCACCGTTTTTAAAACTTAGTGTTCCTTCGCTAAACGGTGCTGGGCCAAATTCATCGAAAATTATTGGGATGTATGGCATGAAAATAGCTCTTACCTTGAAATCTTTTAAAATTTCCAATTTATAATCCCAGAAATTTGGTATTAGGATTAAACATTTGTTATATAAGATATTTCGGATTTCCAAAAAATCACTGGAAACATCGTAATTTGTCCGGATGATTGGTAGAATAGAGTAAGAATGGCAAGAGCGAAGAATACAACCCAACCCGGTAACAAGCCCAAGAGAAAGCAGTGCAACTCATGTTGGAAAAACTCGAAGTCGTATCCCAGATGTTCCATGGATTCCCCTATGAAGAGTATTTCACCTCGGACATACGGAATAAACTCAATCTTATCCCATCTGCCGAAGAACATATATTAGGTCTTGAGAATGGAAAGAGAAGGTACATTAATGAAGTTACGGCACTCTCCCAAGCATTTGCCCTTGCTACACCACATGAAAAAGCATTGGATGCAAAGGATGAAGTGGCATTCTACCAAGCAGTCAAGGCAAGACTTGTGAAATTCAATAGCCCTAACAATGGAATGTCCAACCAAGATCTGGAGACAGCAATCCGCCAAGTGATCGACAAGGCACTTGTTACAGACAAGGTGATCGTCAAACGAATTCTCAGGCAATACGGCTACCCACCGGATATGGAACTCCTTGCGACAGAGACAATTCTAAAGCAAGCTGAATTGATTGCAGAGGAATTATTGTAGGATTGATATCCCCTACCGATTCAATCTCCGAATTCTTTCTTCCAACATCATTGTTTGCCAGCTTGCGGAATTTTTATTTAAAGAATTTCCTTTCAACTTTAGTTTTGCAGTTTTGAATAAATAGATGATTGATTTCATGATTATCTCCCTTGAACAAAGTTCGTATTCATACTTGCTATTTTGATATCTTTATCAATTTCTGTATTGATTAGATTTGAGATGATGATTCGAGTCGAATTGTCTTTATACAAATCTCTAGGTTCATACTCAATATACCCTGATCTGTAAATGGGTAAGATAATAACATAATACTCAATTCCATTAACATACTGCTTTTCCATTTTGAATACCTTTTCCTTGCTCGTAAAGCGGTAGCCCTCAAGAGACTCCCAAGAAAGGGAAGCGAATAGAATGGATGAAATGTTTGAATCCAGTGAAGTAGCCAGTGGATTCAGATTCCTTCCACAGATTTTGACTGAGGTGGTATTGAATTCGAGGTAAATACAGTTTTCTATATAGTCTCTTCGGACATATCCATGAATCTCTTCCCATTCATTGGAATCATCGGATCTAGTGTAAACCGATATGTCCTTGACTGACTCGGTTATTATCGGTATTTCTTCCTGAATTTCCCATTCAATGGGTTCAGGACTCCACAACCCAATACTGCAATTGAATAAAAATCCCAAGAACAGAAAATAATTCTTTTTGATCATTTCGAAGCCTCCAAAGCATTTTTTTGCTCTAAGACTACTTTATTCTAATAGGGGGACAAATTTTGGGTAGTTTGTTGATATTTTAAAAAAATAATTCTTTTTGGTTGAGGTGATAAGCTTTTCTTTAAGTAGATCACCTCTTTCTATTTTTTTCCACCTCATAGTTTATAGTAATATAGCAAACAAAAGGACATCTGCTGGTTCCCATATACAGGAGATATACTGATTGATGCTAGTGATCATAATAGGTTATTCGAACCTGATTTCTTTATAATTAAGAAACTTATATCATCTGAATACCTTTTATTACCTACAAATTCTTCAATATTCTTTTTTAAAGATCGACATATTTCGATCGGACTAAGACTGATAGTTTGATTTATAAAATCTTCCAATTTTTCTTCTCCAAAAATTACATTATTTTCCGAAAATTCTTCAAATACCCCATCTGTAAACATATATAAATTAAATGAATCTTCTAAAATATACTTTAAGGTATTGTATTTGGATGAATTTGTTAAACCAAGAAGATTCCCTTGAGTGTATAAATCATTCATTTTATTATTTTGGAAAAAGAATTGCTTGGGATGACCTGCCGAACAATATTTAAGAAATTTATATTTAAGATCAATTTCCACTATTGATATAGTACAATAATAATTTAAGTGTCTGTATTTTTCATAAAATATTTTATTAAATTTTTCCATTAATACATGAAGCTCTGAAGTTTGATAAATAAACTGTGACAATTCTGAACGTATTAGCATTGTCATTAGAGCAGCTTTTACGCCATGACCAGTTACATCAGCTATATAGCATCGTATTTTTTCTGAATCTATAGGATAAAATCCTACTATATCTCCACCTACCTTTGAGTGAGGCTCAAACCACATAGCAAATTCTAAATCTTTCCAAACAAAGCATTCTTTTGGTTGCAAATGACTCAATATTTTTTCAGCTAAATTTAGATCTTCTTCTATTTTGCTTAATAAGCTTTCTGCATGATTTTTCAATTCTGTAGCTTTTTCATTCTCATTTAAACTCTGAATAACATAATTAGATATTATCAGGTGATTAGCAAGTAATCCCGCCCCTAACCAAAACAGAGTAATGAAAAGAACATCTATTTTAATAAGAATAACTCTTTCAGTGAAAATATTAAACAAGTCACCAAAAAAATAATATAAAATGAGTCCTTGAATTAAAAAGAATAATAGCGAAAGAATTATTGATATAAAGCCTAGATTCCTATTCTTGTTAATTGAAGCGATACCATTGAGAATAAAATAACTAGAAATAAAAGGAGATTCAGTTCCTCCAGTTATCAAGACAATACTCGATATAGCAAGTAAATCAAATGATATAGGTATTAATCCTCTC
>JAFIGA010000058.1 GCA_020831715.1 Leptospira sp.
GCCTTTTATAATCTATAAAGCAATCCACCCCAGTAAAAGCCTCCTCCTACTGCGGGTGAAATGATTAAATCCCCTCTTTTCAATTTTCCACTGTAATAATTTTCGGAGAGAACAATGGGTATGGAAGCCGCAGATGTATTCCCAACTTGTGAAAAATTATGTAGAACTTTCTCTGCAGGAAAAGGAGATCTTTTTAAAACATCTTGTAATACAATATCAGTTCCCGGATGAGGAACCATCCAGTCGATATCTTCCGGTTTAAGACCATTGTCATTCAACAATTTATCAATTGCTTTCAATGATAAATCAGCGGCATTTTTTACCAATTCAGGATAGCTTTTCACATAACTTTGCGGTGGTGGTCCGGTTACAATGATTCCGGCGAGATCACCCTCATCTTTTAGGAAAAAATCAAAGATACCTCTATCGGTTTCTTCTTTTTTTTCGACTACACATCCCGCGGCGGCATCACCGGCAGTGAATTCTCCATAACCGCCCATCCTGGTTCTCACGGAAAACCTTTCACTGCCCATTACCAATGCCTTTTTAAATCTTCCGGTGGAAATAAATGAATATGCTGTCTGAATTCCATGGATAAATCCCGTACATGCCGTACTGACATCAAAAGACAAAGCATTTTTTGTTCCCATCAGCAAAGACGCTTGAGGAGCTAAATCCGGTAGATAGTATCTATCTGTCCAATTTGCTAAAATAAATAGATCAATTTCTTCAGGATCAACATTTGCATCCTTCATCGCCATTTCACATGCCTTCGCTGCCATGTACATAGCGGTCTCTTTTTCGTTGGCACGATGTCTTTTATCAACACCGATATCTCCTATCACAGCTTTTTCAGCAGGATGCATCTCGGGATATTTCAACCTGGATCTGATTTCTTCATTAGTTACCACTGTTTCCGGTAAATAATGTCCTAAGCCTGTGATTTGAATTCCATTGCTATTTAATTTCTTCATATTTAGTCTCCACCATGCCCTACCTGCATGCCTATTTTATCATTTTGTGAAAAGGATTCAACTTCATAATTTTAAAATTGAAAAATTCTCTCTTTTTAAGGTAATTTAGAAAATACTGCATACTGTTCAATATAGATTTTTTCAGGATCTAACTGTCGTAGTATTGACAATTCTTCAGAATTTATCGGGTCCTCCTGCTTTAAAAAAAGGTCTTCATCCGGTGGAAGCCAATTTGTATATTTCAAAACCGCCTCAAAGGGCTCCAAGTCATCTTCGGATGGCGGCATGATCCAATTAGTAAATTCAAATATTTGGTCAGAATTGGCATTTCTTCGAAATCTTCCAAATTGACAGATTGCTTCCAAAACTCTGTTCCCGACCGAAGTGATATAATTAACTTGTCTCACATATCTAGGACGACTTGCTTTAGCTACGACAATGCAATCGGCAGTAGCGGCAATGTCATTCGCCCCACCTGAACCAACAATGAATTTTCCTTTTCCGGAAACTGTAGAATTGACGTTGCCCCACCAATCCAACTCTCCCGCACCAATCACTCCAAGACATTCATCCGGAACAATTGTACCTAAAACTGTAGATATATCCGACAACTGAGAGCAATTATTTGCATGAAGCTGACTGAAAAGAAAAACATCTCCGACATGTGGTTTCATATTATAAAAACCGAGCTCGGTGACAACATTTACATGAATGTTTTGGCTTTCCAGCAATCGTTGAGCCGTCCATGCGGCAATATGTGCCGCACCAATTCCTGCCAAAATTGTCTTATAACCCTTCCTTTTTACATGCTCCATAATCGCTCTAGCTGCCAAAATAATCATCTGCTCCGTATCGTTTACTGTCAGAGGATCATGCTTCTCATCACTTATCACTTCTTCCGGAATTTCGAATAATTTTTTGAGTTTGGAACGACCAATTTTTTTTAAGTATTTTTCGTGGCTTTCTACTAATACATAGTCCTCCATCCATTTTTTAGCAAGATTGGGGATGGAAGATGATTTGTTTGCTTCTACCTGAAATTCATAATCATCAATATATGTTTTCACGCCGAACTTTTTGATTTCTTCCAAATTGTGCACACGAAGCGATTGAGGATGAGCACCAAACTCGGCTTGGCAAATTGCTTTCACTTTATAACCGGGTATGCTTACCAATTCTTTGGGCAACTCTCCTCTCGGAACAATTTTTTCAACAGTTGCTATGACTCCCTTTCTGGCGGCAAGGGCTCCCCAGTTGCCTTCTCCGGAGGGGGGGCATAGAATAATATTTCCATCTTCATCACCAAGAACTCCATGAATAAATGTATAATCAGGAGTTAGTGGTAGTATATAGGCAATGCTTTTATGAATATTGCTTCTGGCAGCTCTTTGAATTTCATGAGAGATTGCATTGAATTCTCCATGATCGGTAACGGAAGGATCCGGCAAAATGAACAAATTTTTTCCAATTTTGTCCGTTACCATATCGCTTCCAATAAGAGATCTCGTAATAAATCCGGGAAGTCGATACGCCGATGCGATCAACCTCTGCAAAAGGGTCAAAAGAGACCATAGCTCAAGTTCAAATGGATCACCCTCTAACACAGATTTGTAGAGAGGATTGGGGCCAGGCTTGGGATAGTTATCACCGGCAAATCCGGTTATCATTTTTTTAATTACTCCGGAAAGCGTTAAAGAATGTGCACTGGAATGAACCCCAGCAACACTGATTGTGAATTCCGGATTTTTTTGGTAATAAACTCTGGAAAGTGCATAGATCAATGCATTGGGTCGAGACATGGTTGCCGATAAATGCAAATGCATTCCCGGAGCTGTATTCTCCCTCACCATTGCATCCATATCGGTATAAATTTTAGGTTTATACTGAAACTTGTGTGGATCTTGCGAATTTAGTATCAATCAAGAGCTCCCATGGATATGAAGGAAGATTGGCTTCCTATTGCGAAAGCCAATGAGACAACAAGATTCACTCTTGTCTTTCGCGCCCCTTCGGCAACATGATCGTGGTCGCAATTTTCATCAGGCTCATCCAAATTGATTGTGGGACAAAGTGTTTGGTTTTTTATCATCAATGCAGATGCAGCCACATTGATTATTCCTGCAGCTCCAAATGTATGTCCGTAAATTGGTTTAATGGATCCAACCGGAGCCCAGTATTTTTTTTCTTTTCCATTATACAATCTTTCCATAGCTTTGGATTCGGCAAGGTCATTGTTATAAGTAGCTGTACCGTGCCCACAAAAGTAATCCACATCGATAAGACTTCTATTGCTTATTCTTAGCAAATTGGATATTCCATTGGATGCTTTAGCTCCGGTTAAATCCATCCTAAGAGCATGATCTGCTTCATTATAGCTTAAACCACCAAGCACTTCTGCATATATATTTGCTTTTCTTGCAAGTGCATGCTCCAATCTCTCCATACAGATAACAATGGCTCCTTCTCCCAAAATAAAACCATCACGTTTTTTATCATAAGGTTTCATTGCCTTCTTATAATTTTCCGACTCTGCAGACATAACTCTACTTTTGGGATCCGAATACATTTGCATCAATGGTTTAATCAATGGGAATTCATGTCCACCGGCGTACATTACATTTGCCCTACCTTTACGAATGGCTTGGTAGCATAAACTCACAGCATGATGTCCACCAACACAAGCAGCAGAAATAGTTGTCACAAATCCTTGTATATTCGATTTAATAGCAGTTAAATTGGTTGGATTGGATGCCATAGATGTCATTACAGCATATCTATCAAACTGACTCATGTCTTTATCTTCATGAAATCTTTTCCATGAATGCTCCCACCAAGACAGAGAAGCTCTCGAGGAAGAGTCAATAAACCCTATTTTGGAAGGATCTATTTTAGTGTTATGTAATTTTGCATCACGTTGCGCAAGATCCATAGCTGACATCAAGGCTAGCGTTTCTCTATTGTAGTTTTTTACCAGTTTCTCATCTATGTCCGGAAGATATTTTTTATAATCAAAATCATTCAACTCAGCAGCTGCTTTAACAACAATGTCTGTTGAATCAAATCTGGTTAATTTTCCAATTTGGGAATTGCCATTAACCAAATTATCCCAAAATTGAGAGACTGTATCCGCTCCAGGAAGAACAACTCCAATACCTGTTATGACTACTCTTTGTGCTGTTTTTTTATCCATATAGTTTTTATTAGAAAATCCTTGGTTAAAATTACGTAAAATAGAAAAATCATCAATCAAGAAATATTCCTTTTAAAAAAAAATTAATAAACATTGAATTTGAGCTCCTGAGATTCGATAATCAGAACAAGAGAGGTCTAAAATGGCAGGACTTGAGATTCCTTTACCGGACATAATTCACTATAAAACAACAATCTTAACAAGATTCAGTGATTCTAGATCAGCTAAAGTAGCGAGTGGAGTCGTAGTTTCCCATGTGACCTATGAAAACATAGTTATCATTGTTAATGAAGTTTTTGATCAATTTTTGGAAGCATTCAAATATTCTAAGGCAAACATCGCAGGTTCCAATATTACAGTACCTTCCCTTGAAATCACTTACCATGACGAATTACAAGCCAATGAAACCGTCAACGCCGAAGTATCTGTTTCGGAAATTGGCAATAAATCTATAAAGCTAATCTTCATTTTAAAAAAGGGAAATGGGAATATTGCTGTGAAGGCAAGACTCAGTCTTATATTTTTTAATTATAAAGAAAGAAAACCCGAAACAGTACCTGAAGAATTTAGGAATCAATTTAAATCAAATGGGCAATAAAGAAGTAATAGAATTTCCTGAAAAATCGGAGTTCAGTACATACATACCGATCCGAAAAATCGATCTTTCCATGGATCTGCATGTGTCATTTGCCAGTATATTGGATTTGGTATTCGAAGCACATTTACAGTTTTTTGATTATCTTGGTTACAAAGTGACTGATATTCATGGACGAAGTATAATCTTTTCCAACTTGGGCATAATGTACCAAGGAGAATTATTTTATAACGATAAAGTTAAAGTCGAAGTAGCAATCGATAATATGCAATCCAAATTCATGGATTTGTATTTTCGACTAACGAAAGATGATCAAATTCCCGTTTCTACAGTCAAAATCCGTGTTTTATTCTTCGACTATACAAGCAGGAAAGTAGTTGAAATACCGGAGCAATTCAGAAAAAGATTTCCACATTCTCAAGCTGTTCAAACCCAAAGCGTTGAAGCCAAATCTCCCTCCAATTCAAAATGGGAAAATTTGGAAATGAGAAAAATGAGCCAAGACTTTGCCACAAAATTGTATAAATTTGCAGAAAAAATTCCTGACAAAGATGGAAAAAATATCAAGATTAAATTAAGAAGCCAAGCCATTCAATTGATATCTACTTTGACTCATTCTTATCATAATAAACTAAGCTCTGAAAAGTTTAAAGCAATATTCAGATTTGAGGCAAACTTAAGAGAAATTGAAGAAATTTTAATCTTCACCAAGAACCTAGGATTTGGTGGAGAACATCCCCCTTTAGAAGAAGTATGGAAATTAATTTCTTTGGTTACTGAATTCAGAAATCAAATCTTTTCCGGGAAGAAATACAAAATACAGAAGGGACAAAAATGAAATTAAAAGAAGGAAATGTAGCAGTTGTAACCGGAGGTAATGCCGGTATAGGAAAAAGCATTGCCAACAAACTGACCCAACTAGGGGTTCATACAATCATTTGCGCTCGAAGAGAAGAGGAAGGATTGAAGACTGTTGAAGAATTTTCCGGAAGAAAGGGGAATATCTTTTTCAAAAAATGTGATGTAAGTAAAACAGAAGATATAGATATAGTATTCTCCGAGATACGTTCAGAATTCGGAAGATTGGATTATGCAGTAAACAATGCCGCAATCGGTGGAGTGGCTTCCAGGCTGGACAAATACCCCGAAAAAGTTTTTGATCGAGTAATTAATGTAAATGTCAAAGGTTGTTGGAATTGCATGCGAGGAGAATTGCCTCTTATGCTGGAGACCGGTGGGGGATCTATTGTAAATGTATCTTCTATCGCAGGTATCAATGGAGCAGATTGGCTGGTTTCTCCCTACTCTGCTTCTAAACATGCCGTGATTGGATTAACCAAATCTGCCGCATTGGAATTTGCCAGGAAAAATATTCGAATCAATGCAGTCTGTCCGGGATTCATTCGCACGGAAATGCTGGAAGATCTATTTAAATCATCTCCCGATCCCAAAAAAGTAGAAGAGGAAATTACAAAGAAGCATCCCGTTCACAGATTGGCTGATCCTGATGAAGTAGCCGATGCTGTAATATTTTTGTTATCCGAAAATTCATCTTTCATTACCGGGACTGCAATTCCTGTAGATGGCGGATACAGCGCTGTTTAAGAATATCCAAATTTAAGAAATTGAAAATAGAATACTTCGCAAGATCAGAGAAAGGACCTTTTAGAAGAGACAATCAAGATAGCATCTACTGCGGAATGAAACCGCAGATTATTAAAAGCAAAGAGTACGTTCAAGAAAAAGCTATTATTACTGTTTCCGATTCTGAATATATATTTTTTATCATTGCTGATGGATTGGGAGGCCATTCTGCAGGGGAACTGGCAAGTAAATTTTCTATTGAAAAATTTATTGAAAAAATACCCTTTCAAGATCTATCCCAAGAAAAAGCATCCAACTCCATCCATGAAACTATATCAGAAATAAACCGAGAACTCAATCGATTTGCCCAAAATAACGGACAACCGGATATGGGTACAACTTTTACGGGAATGCTTCTACACAATCAACTGTGTTTTTCTTTCCATGTAGGAGATACTCGCCTTTACCACTTTGATGGAAAAAAAGTACAGCTATTAACAGATGACCATAAAATACTTTGGGAGAAAAGCTCTACTAAATCAAAATATTTACTCAGTAGCTGTATCGGAGGAGGAAGCTTGGATATTCAAATCGATATCCAATCCCAAATCAATAAATTAGAAGGTGGATCCATTTTCATCATCACCTCTGACGGAGTTCATGATTTTTTATCCGAATCGGATTTATTTGATATCATTACAGAAAGCCCCACTCTTCAAAAAGCTTCAAAAACAATCCTAAGCGAGAGCTTATTTCGAGGAAGCCAAGACAATCTATCTCTGATTTTATTTAAAATACACAATTAAGCTCCGTGGCACTCATCCACCAGCAAGGAGAATTATGGATGTAGATCTAAACAACCCCATTGCTACCGGCTGATTCGCCATCCTTGGCTCAAAAGCCGGGGCTTCGCCTTCCTGGCTCGCTGGTACGCAAATGGGTTTATTTAGATCCGGCAATCATTAGTATTTCAATACCTGCTTCGGATAAGTGCCACTCCGCTACAGATTTTTAATATAGCAAATTTAATTGAAGAGTTAAAATCCTTACTTTTCTAAATAAATTTTGAAATCTAGTATCAACCCAGGAGGTGATCCATGCCACAGAAACAGCGTGGGACGCTGTTTCTAGACGATTCTAATTTTAGCCCGAAGGAACCGCAGCAAAAAGGGATGCCGGGGGCATCCCGACTGCGAGGTTACGACCTAGAACTTGCGCAGGCAAGTTCGAAGAGTCGGTGAATTGATGAACTCTCCTCTATTTTAAAAAAAAAATAGAAATATATAAAAACTGAGGAGAAGTGAATCAATTCATATATGTGCGGCTAAAAAGATACCACAATAAAACTGTCCATACACTACAAAATAAAAAAAGCTCAGAGTCGTAAGACCTGAGCTTTTTAATAAACTTCACACTAATTACAGTAACGCGACTCAAAGTTAGTCCAACCAAGATTTGAATTCCTTTATAAAAGGAGGTGATCCAGCCGCACCTTCCGATACGGCTACCTTGTTACGACTTCACCCCCTTCACGAGTATCACCTTAGAAGTGCGTCTCCTTGCGGTTAACGACAAC
>JAFIGA010000064.1 GCA_020831715.1 Leptospira sp.
CCAAGCAATCGAAGATACTATAATCAAGAAAATACCGTTTGATGTAAAATGTAGACTCATTACAGGCAAAGGAAATCAGAGGTGGGTTAGATCTTCTGGATATCCTGTAATTGAAGATGAGAAGGTTGCTCGTATCATTGGGATGTTTCTAGACATAACACAAGAAGAAACCGATAAAGAAGCATTCATTAGCGAACAAAATTTTTCTGCACAGTTGATTGAAAATATGATTCATGGATTTTCAGTGATTGACTTGGATGGTCGACAAATAAGAGTTAACAAATCTTTCTGCGACATGACAGGCTTTTCAAAGGACGAACTGATCGGTCAACTGTCTCCCTATCCTTATTGGCCACCCGAAGAAATACCACATATTCTAATTGCCTTCCAGCAAATTCTATCTGGAAATATAGGAACATTTGAACTAATTTTCCAAAAGAAAAATGGAGAGCGTTTCCCTGTATTGATTTCTGCGGGATTACTTAAAAACGAACAGGGAAAACCAATCAATTATTTCGCTAATATAAAGGATATCTCGGAGGAAAAAGCCCAAGAAGAGGAACTACGATCAACCAAACAAAAACTCGAAAGCATTTTTAGTGAAATGAATGATGTAGTATGGTCTATGACCTACCCGGATTTGGAGACCCTCTTTGTTACTCCTTCTGTTGAGACGCTTTACGGCTATCCTCATCAAGAGTGGGTTAAATCAGGAAGCACTATTTGGCAAGAAATTATTTATCCCGAAGATAAAAAAATATTCGAAGGAATATTTGAACTTCTCGAAAAAGAGGAAAGAGTCACACTTACCTATAGAATACAAAACATTCAAGGTGCTATCAAATGGGTTAAGAATAATCTGCATTTAATATCAGATGAAAATGGAAAGCCTGTGCGACTGGATGGAATTTTCAGTGATTTAACTCAAGAAAAGTTGACTTTGCAAGCTTTAGAAAAACAAAAAAGCATAATGGCAAAAGCCGAAGAATTAGCTAATGTAGGAAGTTGGGAGTGGGATATAGAAAACGATTTATGGATAATGTCTAAAAACTGGAAAAAGCTACATGGCGTTACTGATTCTGATATCACATCAGAGCAATTACTCCCTATTGCACATCCCGATGATAGAATTGCTATAAATGAAGCTATTTCCAATTCAATTAACAATCAGGTTGCTTATGATATAGAGCATCGCATTATTCGCCAAGATACAGGGGAAATAAGATCTGTCTATGCTCAAGGAATGATTATATCTGATAGTGGAGACACTCCAAAGTTTTTGATCGGTGTTGTTCAAGATATCACTGAACGAAAAGAAGCTGAACTTGCCCTTGAGAAAGTACAAAGTATCCTAAAACAAACAAATGAAGTAGCACGAGTTGGCGGTTGGGAATTTAATATTGAAACAAAAGAAGTCACGTGGACAGATACCGTTCGAGTAATCCACGAAACAAATTCTGATTTTGTCCCAACATTTGAGGATATAAAAGCCTTCTACACACCCGAAAGTTGGGTGATCCTGGAAAAAGCCATTGAATGCACAATAACCGAAGGTAAACCTTATAATCTTGAATTGCAAATTGATACTGCCAAAGGAAAACGAATCTGGGTACGAGCTATAGGAAATGGAGAGTTTCAAAATGGGATTTGCGTTAGAATATATGGAACTTTTCAAGATATAGAAAAGCAAAAGAAAATAGAAGAAGATTTAAAACGTGAAAAAGAAAAAGCTGAAATAGCCAATCAATATAAGTCCGAGTTCCTCGCCAATATGAGTCATGAAATACGCACACCACTCAATGCTGTCATCGGTTTTTCTGATTTGCTTATGCAGACTCAATTAAGCGGTAATCAGATGGAGTATATGCAGGCTATCAACAACTCTGGAAACAGTCTTCTCTCAATAATCAATGATGTCCTAGACTTTTCAAAGATTGAAGCTGGGAAAATGGAATTGTCTATCGTTAAAACTGACATTCGGGAATTAGTTGAGCAAGTAATGAGTATAATGAGATATAAAACTAACGAGAAACAAATTGACTTATCACTCATTGTAGAGAAAGATGTACCGAAGTATATTTCTCTCGATCCATTTCGTGTTAGGCAAATCTTAACAAACTTAGTCAGCAATGCCGTAAAATTTACTAACAAAGGTAGAATTGATGTTCATATTCAAAATGTTGGAATGCAAAATAAACTTGAAAATCATACTTTGTTGTTTTCAGTTCAAGACACTGGTATTGGCATAGAACCAGAAAAAATAAACAAAATATTTGATGCTTTTTCCCAAGAAGATAGTTCAACAACTCGAAATTTCGGAGGCACAGGGCTTGGTCTTTCCATTTGCAATAAGCTTCTAGCGATGATGAAAAGTCATCTCAATGTAGAAAGCAAACTTGGTGAAGGAAGCAGGTTTTATTTTACTTTAGTATTGCCTATTGTGAAATATCGAGTCTATCATACGGAAAGATCTTATGCCAAACCTAATTTTATGCATAAAATGAATATTAGGCGATTACCGGAAGAACATAAAGTATTGATTGTAGACGATTCTCAGATCAATCGCTTGCTTGCAAATAGAATGCTTTCTAGTCTAATCCCCAAAATAGAAATTTTTGAAGCAGAAGATGGTTACTCGGCAATCGAAATTTTTTCAAAAGAAAATCCCGATTTAATCCTTATGGATATTCAGATGCCAAGAATGAGTGGCTATGAAGCAACTGCTAAAATTAGAACATTAGAACAGAACTCCGATAAGCATATTCCGATTATTGCGGTTACAGCAGGTACAATTAAAGGAGAAAAGGAACGATGTCTAGATTCTGGTATGGATGACTATCTCAGCAAGCCTATTGAACTAAAGACTCTTGAGTCTATTCTAGAAATGTGGCTGTCTATTGGTAAAACTACTGGTAAATAAATTTCTTTATAAAATTATCCGGATATAAATCATGTTTTATTAAGTTTGGGAGAAATGGCAATTGTAGTTATGTCGTCATTAAAACCTTTATTGTTTATTTTTTCATATAAATCAGCCATTATATCGTAGTAAATATTCTCTAAAGACGAATGTCTGAAAGCCCAAACCAATTCATGAAAACGCTCCGAACCAAACATTTCGTTATTCTTGTCAAAGAATTCAAAAATACCATCCGAAAATAAAAATAATTTAAAATCTGAAGCCAAGGAAATTTTTCCTTCTTTCACGGGAAGGTTTTTAAGAAAACCAATGATAGGATTGGTAGTGTTGAGTTCAATGAGAGAATCATTTTGGATCAATAATTGTGTTGGATGACCGGAATTCGTATAAGTTAAGGTTTCGTTCTCCATATCAATTTCCAGTATAACACAGGTATAAACAGTTAGCTTATTAAATGAATTGAAGATTGCCTCATTCAATTCTCTCATTATTTCCCGAATGTCCGTGTGAATTTTTTTCAACCTATCGTATTCGGTTTTTATGCTTACAGTAATAAATCCTGCTTGGACTCCGTGTCCGGGTGCGTCTGCTAAAAATATACGAAATTTCTTATCTGAAAATTGATAAATGTCGTATATATCTCCGCTTACATAATCTGCCGGCAAATAAGAAATACTAAAGTCTAACAATTCGTTATCAATTTCCTCTGATTTGGGAATTGTACTTAATTGAATTTCTCTGGCAAAATATAAATTTTCTTCCATCTCT
>JAFIGA010000066.1 GCA_020831715.1 Leptospira sp.
CCCTTCGCCCTTTGAAGTCTTGGAAGAGGGCTTGGGGCAATTGCCGTGTCACTGCGGTTGCATTTTCGCTTCGCTCAAGCAATTTCGTGCCAACGCTAACGTCTTGAATTTCTTATCCTCAGGCACAGAGGCCTTCGGGAAATTCAAGACTCAGCTACCGACAACTGCGATTGAGCTCGTGCGTTATGTGTCATTGCAAAATCCGCTTGTTGACACTATTTCATTCTAAAAAACAACTTAAAAAAATGAATTGACATTTATACAAAGATTGTATATGATGATCATATGAATCAAACTGTCAATATTTCATTCGAAAAATCTTTACTAAAAGCTATAGACGAAATAGCTAAAAGAGAGCATCGATCAAGATCAGAATTGATAAGGGAAGCGGCTAGGAAATATATTGAAAAAAAAGAGAAGTGGGAATCGATTTTTAATTTTTCAGAAACTTTAATTGCAGATAGGAACTTGACTGAGAAAGATGTAATTTCTGAAATTAAAAAATATCGTAAAAGTAAAAAAGCATCATAATGCTCAGAATCCTTCTCGATACGAATATATATATTTCTGCAATAGTATTTAAAGGTAAGCCAAGAAAGATACTCCAGGATCTAATTGAAAAGAAATATATTGGAGTAATAACAAAAGAAATATTAGAAGAGATAGAAGGAACACTTGGTAGTAAAAAGTTTTCCTTAAAATCCGATTATATTCACGCTGTAACCGAAGAGATTAAAGAAATTTCTGAAATCATAAAAATTAAGCCGCTTAATGATTATTTTGAATTAAGAGATCGGGATGATTTTCATATTTTAGAAGCATGTTTTTCAGGGAAAGTTGATTTCTTGATAACTGGAGATAAGGATTTATTGGAACTGAATATAAATTCTGATTTTAGGATAATTTCACCTAGAAAATATGATCTAGTAGAGAAATTATTTGAGCTTTAAATGGCGATTCTGCAAAAAGTCTTTTTTGATGCAATAGTTAGCTTGAATCCTATGTTTCACGGCGTTTCACGAGGGTCAAAATCCACATTTTAGGGTTTTTGCAGTTCCGCCTTAAATAAATGGAATAATTTATATGGAAGCAAGAAGTATTAATTCAATAGATAAAGACACTCTTATGAAATATCCATTGTGGGGATATTTCCCTTCTAAGGATGGATCACTATGGTTTATACCTGTTAAATCTTTAAGAAATTTAAAAAAATAGAATGGTAACAGCCGATATTACATTTTGAAATGGAACAAAAGGTTTCGGTTTTATTAAATTTTTGAGATAAGATTTCTGAGGTGATTACACTTTACCGGACACTTTTTATGCTACCATTTTTTCAAATTCTATAGGACTCTTATAGCCTAGTTTGGAATGACTTCTTTGTCTATTATAAAAAACTTCGATATGCTCAAAAAGTATTTCTTTAGCTTCACGAAGTGATCCATAGCAGGCGTAATCGATTTCTCTTTTGAATCCCGCAAAGAATGATTCTGCTACTGCATTATCCCAGCAGTTTCCTTTTCTACTATTACTCCTCCTTATGCGATTATTTATAAGAAATAGTCTGGTTTCGTTAGACGTATAATTGCTACCCCTATCGGAATGAAAAATCAATCCCTTTTTAGGATTCCTTGAATTTATAGCTTTTCGTAAAGCACTAATCACAAGACTACTATCATTCTTTCTAGAAACCGACCAGCCTACTACCTTTCGTGAGAAGAGATCCATAACTATACATAAGTAAATATGCCCGCCTATCCATCGAATGTAAGTAACATCCGAAACCCATACCTTATTCTTTTCGGATGGCGAGAATTCTCTTTGAACCAGGTCAGGAGCTATTCTGTTATCATGCTTTGAGTCAGTTGTAAGAACCCTGTATTTTTTGCTCTGTATGCCTTCTATTTTGAGCATATGCATGATTTTCCGCACTCTCCTAGATCCAAGGTCAGGATACGTCTTTTTAATCTCTCCGAGAATTCTACGCAGACCATAGATTCCTTTATGGGCTTCCCATATGCTATGCACATTATCTATGAGCTCTTGAGTGAACTTTATTGGCTCACCCTTCGCCCTTTTAAGGTGATCATAGATTGTCGATCTTTTCATTTCTAAAGTATTAGCCGCCATACTCACCATTCGAAACACACCGTAGTGTGCTTCGACAAAGCTTAGTCTAAGTTTTGTTCCAACGTGAGCATGGCTGAGAACTTTTTTAAAATCAATACCTGCTCTTTAAGCTTCATATTTTCTTTTCTGAGCCTTTTAAGCTCTTCAGAATCTTTCAGCTGTTTGTCGGTCTTGGGTAGATCAGTTTCTTGTTTCTTCATATATTCTGCTTTCCATTGCCTCAAAACATAGTAGCTGATTCCCAAAGATTCCGCTACCTCTTTAATTGTAAAACTACCACTTAGGGATCGCTTCACTGCTTCTTCTCTAAACTCTGGTGAGTATTTTCCTGTTTTTTTCATCGTGCACCTCTTACTCGTTTTCTAGCAAAAAAGTGTCCGGTTTTACGTAATCAGGCCACTTCATCGGAATCATAAGTTTTTAGATGAAGAAATATTTAAAGAGAATTTTAAAATGACAGAAGAAGAATTGCTCAGAATTAAATGCAATACTTGTTGGACAGCCACACATTTTTTTGGACAATTCCCAATCCTGATTTACTCGAAAAAAAATGAGATAGAACGCTCCTAACAGGAAAAATGATAAACCTAATAAAAATCAAGGCTATATCCTCTGTTTTTTAAGATTAACTGTTGTTGATAATCAATTGATGATGAAAAATTACCGTTGCTTGGCTGATTGAAAGATTTTTGCAAATTCGTCACATATTGAAAAAGTATAGGAAATATAAGACTTAAGCAAAGAATTCAAAATTATGCTCTACATAGGTCTACTAGCATCTGTTTTAAATTATAAATTAAAGTTTTCTAATGTATAGTGTTTTTGTGATTTTTGCGACTTTCTCTCCTTTTTCATCAACTACATCACACTCATAAACTCTATTGGTCTTCTTCTTTTCTTTAACAATTATCTTAATATTGTTAATTTCCTGTTCCGGTATTTGAAAGTTGGCTCGAACAGTTCCTTTTCCGGGCATAAGGAAATCAATGGTTGCAGCTTTGTCCCAAACCATATACGACTTACCCAGATTTTTCATTAAAATGAACATATAGAAAGGATCACACATTGCATAAAGTGATCCACCAAAATGAACGCCAACATAATTTTCGTTCATAAAATTTAAATTCATTTTTACTGTTATATTTTGGAAGGCTTCATCAATTGATTCTACTTGAATTCCAGCGGCTAGGTAGGGGGGGTATAGGTTTAACAGATTTTTAAATCCAATTACAGATTCAACTAATTCCCATTTGGGAAGAGGGGAAAATTCCGAGTTAATTTTTCTTCTCATAGTTTTGCAATACTCCGGCAACGATTCTTTCAATACGAGGTCCATACAACCAATCTCCCAAAATATTAATTTTTGTTTGATTTGTAATATTCTGATATTCCTTAAATGTTTCTGAGTCAAAATTCAAGACTCCATTTTTTCCTAATAGAGGATATTTTGCCTGGGCATATCTCCATTTGTGAACTCTCCACTGATCAACTTGCTGAAAAGTATCTATTTTTATTTGATTATTTTCACAGAAGTTAAGAAATTGTTCTTCCATTACGCTTTTGCAAAAATCAGTTGGAGACCTATCAGGATTTCTCCAATTATCAAAATGAAGATTGGAAAATTCTTCTGAAAATTGAATCATGAATACTAAAGAAGTTGAATTCTTGATTTTCCGGGATTCGATGGAGATATACTCACTATCTGAGTCTTTATCGAGCCAAGTGTATGTATCCATTGCCTGAATTTTTTCAAGCATATTGACGTCGCTAGGCATTTTCCAGAAACATGCGCAGACTAATGTCTTTCGATATTCAGAATAGGGTTTTAAGAAAGTTTCCCAGGCTTCTTTTTCTTCACATTCAGGAAAAAAACTTAGAGCTTGAGGAATGGGTGCTGTAATCAAAATTTTGTCAACCACTGCTTCTTCCCCATTAAGAAATCGTAGATTAAATGAATCTTTGGAGAGCTTGGAAAAACTAATTAATTCATGATTGAACTTTAAAGCGGATTTATTCAAGAGAAATTCTGATATTGTCTTTTGTCCATTAGGAGAAAAATAAATTTGCCTATCATTGGTTTCATTGTATTTACAATGATTTATCCCATGTTCTTCTAACCAATTTATAAAAGAAAAATCTTTTACTGTAGATTTCGATAAAATCTGAACCTTATCCTTAAAAAATGTTGCCCCTAAGTCGCAATAATAACCATCTGAGAATGGTTTTGATGCAAGTCTTCCCCCTGGAAAACGAGCTTTATCGTAGACTGTTGTGTTTTTCATAAGAGAAGCAAGAGTGGCTCCGGTGATACCACTTCCAATGATAGCAATCATATTATACTACATTTACATCATCGCATGTTTCTACAAGTGCAATCAAATATTGAGTCGAGAATAGTTTGAAAATAATTAAAAACTGAGAATCATTCTCAATTGTGATTTTTTCATGGCTTTTTTTCATACATACTTGCATTTTTTGGCTATCCCACTTTCATAGTCAGTATTAAGAGAATTGGGACAGGAATTTCACCGAATGAATCAAAAAATTCTAAAAATATCCGTACCGCTACTATTAGTTGCGGCTGTCGCATATCTGATTTTTTCACCATCTAGATATGTAGGCTATTCACCGGACCAACCCATCCCCTTTAACCATAAGATACATGCGGGAGATAATGGGATAGATTGTAGGTATTGTCATACAGGAGTTGATAATTCTGCTCATGCAACTGTACCACCTTCATCCACATGTATGAACTGTCATGGTTTAGGCGGAGTTGCGGCAAAACAAGAGCACGTGAAATGGCTCGTGAATCAATACAATAGCAATAAGCCTGTATCATGGGTTAAAGTTCATGATATGCCAGATTTTGCATATTTCAATCATTCACGCCATATAAACCGTGGTGTAGATTGTTCTCAGTGTCATGGAAATATGGCTGAGAATACAAGAGCGGAACAGGTAAAATCCTTGAATATGGGATTTTGTGTAGACTGTCACCGTGAAAATAACGCACCGAACGACTGTTCGACCTGTCATAGGTAATTTGGAGGAATTTCAATAAATGAAAGAAACCAGTTTTCAAAAAGATAAGAAAACTCATTGGCAGTCTTATGAGCTACGAGGCTCTCAAAAAGAAAAAGAATTACAACGTCAGGAGTTCTATACTTCTCCGGACCCTGTGATTGCCAAGATTAAATCAGGAAATTTTGATCGTAAAACATTCTTAAAATTCATGGGCGCATCCGTTGCCATGGCTTCTTTAAACTGTGTTAGAAAACCAGTTGAAAAGATAGTTCCTTATGTGGATTTAAATAAGCCAAACGGAGAAAAAGCCCAATACGATTTCGTAAAGCATGGTCATTCATATCACTATGCTTCTGTATGTGGCGCTTGTTCTGCCGGCTGCGGAACTCTTGTTAAAGCGAGAGATGGTCGACCTCTAAAGTTAGAGGGGAACCCGAATCATCCCGTATCTCAAGGAGCGCTTTGTGCATCCGGACAAGTTGCATTGTTTGACCTTTATGATCCGGATAGAATTCAAAATCCTCATGAAATAAAGTCGGGTAAACCTCGTCACTCAGATTGGATAGCACTTTCCAAAGCAGTCCAAGCATCACTTGAATCCAATAAGGGAAAGACTCGAATTCTTACCAAAACAAGCAATTCACCTTCATCACAAGCTATCATTGAGGACTTCTTGAAGTCTGTAGGTGGTGGAAAATCCTATGAAACCGAATTGTCTTTCTTGGAAGATGCGATCTCAAAAGCACAAGAAATTTCTTATGGAAAGGCATTAGTTCCGAATTATCATTTTGACAAAGCCAGAGTGATTCTATCTATCGACGCTGACTTTTTGGGAACTTGGATTTCTCCTGTAGAATTCCAAAAAGATTTCTCCAAAAGACGAGCGATCTACGAAGGTAAGGGAACACTAAATACTTTTATTGCAGCTGAAGTGAATCCAACTACTACCGGATCCAATGCAGACCAAAGAGTTCCTATTAAGCCGGGAGATCAGAGAAAATTTGCCCTTGCGACTGCGAAGGCACTTTCTGAGTTGGGTGTGGGTGGAGCTACCGGTGTTGCTGATATCAATGTGGAAAAAGCAGCAAAAGAAATGGGCATCACTGCAGAATTGATTCGCTCCACAGCAAAAGCTCTTCAATCGGCTAGAGGTGCTTCTCTCGTTGTTGCCGGAGGAGCCCAAGCAGGAACGAAGGATGCTGTAGATCTTCAAGTTGCTGTAAATATGTTAAACTCCATGCTTGGTAACGACGGTAAAACTGTTGATCACGTTGCAGCTAGAAAGCAAGGTGCGACAAACTACTATTCTAATCTTCAAGCTTTGAAAAAAGAATTAGATGCAGGTCAAGTAGGAGTTTTAATCCTTAACGATGTAAATATTTTTTACAACCTACCTAATGCTAAAGAATGGGAATTAAGTCTCAAAAAAGCTGACTTGGTTGTTCAGATATCTTCCAGAGTTGATGAAACTTCCGCCTATGTTAATTGGGTAGGACCTAAATCCCATTTCTTGGAATCTTGGTCTGACTCTTCTCCTGTAGCCGGTCTTTTTGCCATTCAGCAACCAACCATCAGAGAAATATTTGATACAAAATCTTTCGAAGATGCTTTGATCGCTTTTGCCGGAGGAAAGATTTCCGGTGCAGAAAATTTCTACGAATACATCCAAGACAAATGGAAAGGTAGAGGAAATTGGGATAATAATTTAAGAGCAGGATTTTATACATCCGGTTCTACTGCTTCTCTTTCTGCAGACAGACCTTCTAGATCTTTTAGAGGAAGAATTGCTTCCTTAGAAGATGCTCCCAAAGGTTTGACCTTGGCACTTTACCATTCTCTCGCGATTAAGGATGGAGAGCAGGCAAATATTTCTCTTCTCCAAGAACTTCCTGATCCACTTTCCAAAGTAACTTGGGATAACTATATCGCACTCAGTCCGCAAGCCGGAAAAGAGTTGGGTATTGATACTCATGACATGGCGAAAGCTACTGTAAACGGAAAGTCCATCGATCTTCCTGTTTACATACAACCTGGTTTACATAAGGATGCCGTTGCCATAGCCTTAGGTTATGGAAGATCATCTGTTGGTAAAGTAGGTAATGGAGTAGGTAAATCGGTAGTTTCCTTCTTGGAAAATACTGCTGATGGAATTGTGAGTTCAGGCTTTCCTGTAACTATAGAGAAGCTTGGCAAAAAGTATAAATTAGCATCTACTCAAGCTCATAACATGATGACTCCAGGAGTCATGATGGGTTCGCAGTGGAAAGAAAGACCTCTTATTATTTCTGCTAAAATCCAAGAATACAAAGACAATGCTTCTGCAAATATTCCGGAACCTGAGATTCCAAAAATTCTCAAGAACGGAAAATTGGTAAAATCCAGCGGAGTTAACCAGGTATTCCCATACCATGGTTATCGTTGGGGGATGGCTGTGGATCTTACTCAGTGCACAGGATGTGGTGCTTGTGTAACAGCTTGTAGCATTGAAAATAATGTTCCTGCCGTTGGAAGAGACGAAGTTCGAGTGGGTCGTGAGATGCACTGGATGAGAATCGATAGATATTTTATTGGTGATCCCGAAAAACCTGAAACTATGGAAATCGCTCACCAACCTGTAATGTGTCAGCACTGCGAAAATGCTCCTTGTGAGACAGTTTGTCCGGTTGCGGCAACTGTCCATAGTTCGGAAGGAACCAATGATATGGTTTACAACAGATGTGTAGGAACTAGATATTGCTCCAACAACTGTCCTTACAAAGTAAGACGATTCAACTGGATGGAGCACTGGACCGGTACTGAGAAAGCCTTGGCTCCTAGACATTTGGGATTGAATCCCGAAGTAACTGTTCGTTCTCGAGGGGTTATGGAAAAATGTAACTTCTGTGCTTCGAGAGTAGCAGAGAAGAAGATTAACGCTAAAAACGAAGGACGCAAGTTAGTAGATGGTGAAGTCAAGTCAGCTTGTCAAGAAACCTGTCCATCCGATGCAATTGTATTTGGAGACATCAATGATCCAAATTCAAGAGTATCGAAACTCGTTAAGGATCCAAGGTCTTACAAGATATTGGAATATTTGAATGTCGGACCATCGGTGAGTTACCTCACTCGAGTTCGAAGTACCATATAACTAGGGAGAAGCTAAAGATATGGCATTGACAAAAGAAGTCAAAGAAAAGTTGGATCTTCCTGACCTGGTAACAGGCGGGAAATCCACCAAAGATGTCACAGATGACATTTTGCAGCCCACGGAAGCGTTCCCCACATCTTTGTGGTGGAAGGTTTTCTCTGTTGCGGCTACAATTACCGTCATAGACGTTATCGTAATCGGTTATCTATTCTATGAAGGTCTTTATATACTTGGGATTAACAATCCGGTATCATGGGGATTCTTCGTAGTAAACTTCGTATTTTGGATTGGTATTGGTCACGCAGGAACTTTGATTTCTGCTGTTCTATACCTTTTCCGTCAACAATGGAGAACTGGGATTAACAGGGCGGCGGAAGCCATGACCATCTTTGCTGTGGTAGTTGCCGCATCAAACTTGATCCTTCACGTAGGTCGTCCCTGGTTGGGATTTTGGTTATTTCCATATCCGAATGAGAGAGGTCCGCTTTGGGTAAACTTTAGGTCACCTCTAATATGGGATACATTTGCTGTATCGACTTACTTGTCGATCTCACTTGTTTTCTGGTATCTGGGACTTATTCCCGACTTAGCAGCACTTAGAGATAGAACTACAGATCCAATTCGTCGTAAACTTTATGACGCTCTATCCTTGGGATGGGTTGGTTCTGCGAAATCTTGGTCTCATATGGAAATCACTGCAATGATCTTGGCTGCACTTTCCACTCCTCTGGTTCTTTCGGTTCACACTATCGTATCCTTCGACTTTGCTGTTTCTATTCTCCCGGGATGGCATACAACTATCTTCCCACCTTACTTTGTTGCCGGGGCGATTTTCTCAGGATTTGCGATGGTAGTAACTTTAATGGTAATTGCCAGAGAAGTTTTCAATCTCAAGAACTACATCACTATGAAACACTTGGAAAACATGAATAAAATTATTCTTGTAACCGGTATGATTGTGGGTCTTGCCTATGGAACAGAATTCTTCATCGCTTGGTATTCAGGTAATGAATACGAAGGGTTTGCTTTCGTGAACAGAGCTTTTGGTCCTTACGCTTGGGCGTATTGGATTATGATATCTTGTAACGTAATATCCCCGCAGTTTTTCTGGTTTAAGAAGATGAGAACCAACATTCCTGTTATGTTTGTTCTTTCGATTTTCGTAAACATAGGGATGTGGTTTGAAAGATTCGTAATTATGATGACTCTTCATAGAGACTTCTTGCCATCCAGTTGGGATATGTATAGTCCGACAATTTTTGACTATGCTATGCTTATTGGAACATTTGGAATATTTTTCACACTATTCTTATTGTGGTGTAGAATTATGCCGGTGATTGCTGTAGCGGAAGTCAAGACTGTAATGCCTGCTGAAAAGGGAGGTCACTAAAAATGTATTGGTTTAAAAAAGAACAATTTCACAAATACCAAGAAATGAACAAAGGTGTTCTCGCTATCTTTGATACTGAGCAAGAGATAGTGGAAGCCGCTAAAAAAACAACGGAAAAGAACTATGAAGGATACGATACTATCCTTCCTTATCCAATCCATATTATGGATGAAGTTATGAAGACCCCAAGATCGGGTCTTCCTTGGGTAACGTTCTTCATGGGAATTTTTGGTTGTATCATGGGTTTTGGATTTCAATATCTAACTCATGCTCATGACTGGGCTTTGAATATTGGTGGAAAGTCTCTCAATGCTTGGTTTGCCTACATTCCAATCACTTTTGAAATGACCATATTCTGTGCAGGTATGTATACATTTGCAACTTTCTGCTATCTTGCAGGGATTCCTAAATTGGGCAGAAAAATCCACCACCCTGATCTAACTTCTCATAAATTTGGTCTTTGGATTCCTTCAAATGCGAAAGGATACAAAGAAGATGAAGTAGTTAGCTTTGTGAAGGGACTAGGTGCCAAAGAAGTTCAGGTGGTGACGGAGAACTAAATATGAAGCAAATACTTTCAATCACAGCTAAAATAAGTCTTTCATTGGTAGCTGTTTTTCTTCTTGCGAATTGCACGAAGAAAACTCCGCCTCTGGAATACTTCAATCAAATGTATGATTCACCTGCTAGGGAAGCACAAGAAGAAGACTATTTTGCAAAAAATAACTCTTCCAGTAGAATTCCACCTTATGGTGCGATTCCAGTAGGATATTATCCATATCCTTACATAGATGTGTTGAATCCTGATGATCTTTCCGGTCCTTCGAAAGGTCTTGCAAATCCTTTGAAAAATCCTAATTTGGATGATTACAAAGTGGGCGAACAAAAATACCAAACATACTGTACTCCCTGTCATGGTGTTCAGGGAGCTGGAAATGGAAAAGTCGTAGGTCCTTACCCAAGATTTGCCACAGCTCCTCCTGCTGTTACTTCAGGTAAGATCAAGGGATGGTCCGATGGACAACTCTACCATATCATCACAATGGGTAGAGGTGTAATGGGAAGTTATGCTTACCAGATTGAGCCCGACGATAGATGGAAACTCGTAGCATACATTCGTAAGCTTCAAGAATACGATTCTAAGAAGGGGAAATAAGGAATAACTATGGAAGTTAAACTCGAAGAAAAAACCTTAAATTTCAAGATGGATGGTGGTCTCAAGACTACCTTCCTGATTATGATCCTTGTCGGAATTATCAGTCTTGCTGCAGCTTTTATTGGCTATGGACATGAGAACTCCAGACATTTGGATGCAACCGGAACTGCTCATCATACTAATATGGGGTATTCTGTATTATTGGTAGCAACCTATTTGATTTTGGGACTCTCGGCAGTATCCATTTTCTTTGTGGCTATCCAACACATCACAGGTGCATTTTGGTCTGTATCTCTTAGAAGATTGATGGAAGTAATGGGAACATTTACCCCATTTCTACTCATTCCTCTAGCTGGTGTAATACTAGGAATGCATGACCTCTATGAATGGACCCATGATGGAATCATGGAAACAGATGAATTGATTAAACACAAAAGTGGTTATCTAAATGAAAACTTTTTCATTTTTAGATTGATTTTCTTTGTTGTTGTATGGTCAATATTTGCCTACTTATTCTATGGAAAGTCAACTGCTCAAGATACAGATAAAGATGTAAATAAGACAAAGTTCATGGCGAAGTTATCCGGTGGAGCGATAGTATTCTTTGCACTATCATTTTGCTTTGTATCTTTCGATCTACTCATGTCACTCACTCCGCACTGGTTTTCTACTATGTTTGGAGTCTATTGCTTCGCTGCAGCATTTCAAACATCTCTAGCTGTATGGGCAATCACAACTTCCATACTAAAGAAAAAAGGTTTCTATGGAGATAGTTTTAATGAAAACCATCTTCACGATATCGGAAAATTCATGTTAGGTATGACTGTGTTCTGGGCTTATGTAACTTTCTCTCAGTTCATGTTGATTTCTTATGCAAACATTCCTGAAGAGACTTTCTTTTACGAACAAAGATGGACAGATGGTTGGGAATACATTTCCTTGATTGTTCCTGCAATTAAATTTGTGATTCCATTTTTCCTACTCTTGAATCGACCGAATAAAAGAAGTTTCAGCACATTGATAATGATCTCTTATATAATTCTGGCATCTCAGATTCTAGAATTGTATTGGTTGATTTTCCCTGCTAACTTTGAGGCATTCCAACCTGTTGGTTTGGTTCTTTCCATAGGTGCGAGCATCGGAACTCTGGGACTTATGGGATTTTACGTATTTAAGAAATTGGAATCCAACAAATTGATTCCTGTGGGAGATCCAAGATTGGATCAGTGCCTACACCATCACCAATAAGGAGAATAGAACGTGAGAAATAATATGACACAACAAAATTCTGCCAAGGCAAAGTTACTTGCTCCTCTAGCTCTGATTGGGCTTATTGCGGTTGGTTGCGCCGGGAATGCGGAGATTACTTATCACAAGCTTTGTGATGACTCCACTAAAACGGCACAATTGGATGAAGTAGTTCCACTCTATGCGGAAGCTTCCACTGAATCTAAAATTTTAGAACAAGTTCCTGTGAAAACGGTAGTCAAGGTAATTGACTATCGTAACCATAACGTTTGGGAACCAAAGAATTTTGTAAAAGTCCAAACTGCAAACAACTCAGGGTTTATGAATCCAAAATGTTTTGTAGCCAATCAAAATCCCAATGACTCTGTATGGAGATATTCCAGAGGCGAAGTAACCGATTATAAATATTGGTATGATCCTCAAGACAAATCCCATTATGAGAAGGGATACGAGTATGGCATGTTAGCAAAACTACCAAAAGAAAAAATTCCTCTCAAAGAGCTTTTGAAGGATTAATTTTAGGAAACCCGGTGTATACCGGGTTTTTTTATATCTATGTGCGATACATTTTTAGCCACAAAAGCAGTAACTAAGAACCATTCTCTATTAGTATTCGGTAAGAATTCAGATAGGGAGCCTAATGAATCGCAAGCAATCGTTCATTTTCCTCGACTTAAAACTAAATCCTCAGAATTGAAAATTCGTGAACTTGTTATACCGCAAGTTAAAGAAACATACGAAGTTTACCTCTCCAAACCATTCCATATGTGGGGTGCGGAAATGGGTGCCAACGAGCACGGATTAGTAATCGGCAACGAAGCCGTGTTTACCAAGGTACCTATAGCAAAAAAAAATGACGGATTAACCGGTATGGATCTTCTAAGACTTGCACTTGAAAGATGCAAGACCAAGGAACAAGCCTTAGAATTGATTACCAAGCATTTGGAACTGTATGGACAAGATGCTTGTGGTGGATATACCAATCAAAATTTCTTCTATCACAATAGCTTTTTGATTGGTGACAGTGATGGCGGAATCCTTTTGGAGACGGTAGATCGTCACTGGGTGGCAAGAAAAATCAAAGGTTTCTATTCAATTTCAAATGGATTAACGATTGATGGAGATTATGATTTTTCAAGTCAAGGATTGAAGGATTTTGCCCAAAGTCAAGGTTTAATAAAATTTGGTAAAGATTTTTCATTTCGAGATGTTTTCTCCGATTGGTTCTTTACCAAGATGAGCAAATGCCGACATAGACGAGAAGCTACTCAAAAAATGGGAAATATGTATAGCCAAACCGAAGGAATTGGAGTTAAAGAATCGATTGATATATTAAGGAGCCACAATACAGCACGTTTCAATCCGGATTCGAGTGATATGGGTTCGGTGTGTCTTCACGCAACAGGTCCTCTTACTCCAAATCAGACTACCGGTTCCATGGTTTTTGAAATTCATGAATCTAAGAGTCCAACTATTTGGTTTACGGGAACTTCTGCTCCTTGTCTTTCTCTGTTCAAACCTTTTTACTTTGGAAATGACTTTTTGGATGAATCCAGTCATGTACAACCTACACAAGAATTTGACTCATCGCTTTGGTGGCAATCCGAAAAATTCCATAGACTTGCATTGAGAGATTATGACTATGCTCATGGACTAATTATTAAAGAATCACAAGAATCGCAACGTCATTGGAGAAGAAAGGATCGAGAATTCCAAGCTAAGAAAACTTCTAAAAAGCAATTTCGTGAATTCTCAGAACATGCTTGGAAGCACCATAAAGAACTCTTGAAAATTTGGACTAGAGACCTAATATCGAGAGGTAAGTCACCCAATCCTTTGTCTATATTTTATAATATGTACTGGAAGGGGCAAAATAAAGAAGCCAAGTTAACTTTGGATTAAGTTTTGTTATAGGTTCGATTTATTTTTATACTATATGATTGGCTTGTTTTAAAGAAATGGTTCCATTCGCTCTATTAAGATTCGTCTATTTTCTCCTGCTTGCAAACTCACCACTCCACGAATGATAGCTTGTCGTTCTTTGGACATTTCCTTTGCATACGATTTAAGTTTATTTCCCAACGGAAGAAATATTAAGTTGGCGAATGCAATCCCATAGAAAGTTGCAATGAACGCTGTAGCTATACCTTCTCCCAGTGCCTGGGTTCCGGCTCCGAGATTCTCCAGGACGTGAACCAGTCCCAGAACAGTGCCTATGATTCCCACTGTGGGAGAAAATCCACCAGCCGTATCCAAAATTTTCCCGCTTAAAAGTTCATTGGCTTCTTGTTCCTCTGAGGCTTCCCAAAGTATTTCTTCAATGGTTCTGGGATCGGATCCATCTACCACGAGTTTGATTCCTTTGGCAAGGAAGGGATGCTTGATTCGATTGATTTCTTCTTCCAAGGCAAGAACACCATCCTTCCTTGCAATCTCGATGAAGTTTATGAAAATCTTTTTAACATCAATTCTCTTTCCAATTCCCATAGCAGACGAAAAATCTCTTCGGAAGCGATTCAATTCTGTAATTGAATAGGACGCAAAGGTTGCTCCGAGAGTTCCACCTAAAATTAGTAAAAGTGAGGATATCTTGAAAAAGGCGGAAAGCTTGGCACCTTCAATGAATATTGCGAATAGAACTGCTATTACTGCGGCTACGATTCCGATTAAACTTGTGTTCATATAACTCCCATGCGACAAATGTGAAAAATAAAATATATGCTATCCAAACAACTATATCATATCTCTGGTAATTTTCTGTTTGGTAATAGGTATAGGAGGAAAGAATTAAAAAACTTCCTACAATACTGCTTCGGTATCCCAAAAGGATTCCCACAGACACCCAAGGTATAAGATACCATGGATGAATCACTGGTGAAAAGAAAAAAACCAAACTCAAACTAAGAAAAAAGCTCTTTTCAAGTGAGGAATTTTTGTTTTTAGCCAAAAGAAGAATCAACAATAAATAAGCGAATAAGAAAATCACCCATACCCAAAGTCCTGTATCGGAGTATGCTATGTTGAAATATGATAGAGCAATTCTAAGCAATCGGTTGAAGGAAGAAAAGAACTCAAAACTATGAGAATAGAGTCCAATTCCATGATTCCATTGAGTTGCAAAATTATTCCATATGAGTCCAAGCCAAATTCCTATAAAAACAAAGGACGGAATCAATACAGCAGCCATTCTTGATGGATTTGTTTTTCTTTGGATCCATTTGAATATGAGAAATGGCAGCAGTAGGATCGGTGTCAGCTTTACCCATATGGAAGAAGCTAGACTGAGTCCGGAATAATAGCTATTCCGTTTGTTTAGAAAAAAGAAAAGTAGGAGTCCTGTTGTCAAAGGAATCTCAAAGTGGAGGTTTCCTATTCCCTCCATAATGATGAGGGGATTCCAAGCATAGTATTTCAAATTATGAGTTCTGTTCTTTAATAATCTTCTTAAAAAATATAGATTCGCCCATTCTAAAATAAAAAATATCATTTTAAGTCCAATCATTGACTTATAAGGACCTAAATTACTAAAGTTACCAAAGCTCAAGTTCCCCAAAAGAACAGCAATCACAGTAAAAGCATGCTGCAAAGGGGGATAGAAAGAATGGAAATTTTGTGAGTTCAATTTCTCATAATAGGGAAGGTGAATCCAGGAATTCATATACTCTGAAGGTGTTGTCTGAATCAAGGTAAAAATTTCAGAGGGTGTATGAGAGTAGGGGTTGAATCCCTGAAGGATTACTTGAGCATCCCAGATAGTTCTATAGAAATCATCACTTAAAAGCGGAAGAATAAATATTAATGGGAAACGAATTAGGATTCCTGTCCAAAGGTAAAAGGTTCCAGGTTTGAAATCCTGAGGTTTTTTATCCGGAATGAGGAGAATGACAAATCCAACAAAAAAAATCAGGATTAGTAGAAGACTTTGGGATTTATCCACAAACAAGGAAGTAAAAGCAAAAAGATGTGCTATAAACAAGAAGCGAATCCATGGTGCTCGTTGCATCTTGGGAAGCCTATCTTTGACGTAGAGAGTGAATATTGTGGATAGTATTTTTATTCCGGCAAGCACACTTCCTTTGATAGAACCACTGACTTTTGATTTTCCTAACTTTCTATTTTTATAATTGACCGCTACTTCTGTATAGGGAATTTCCCTTAATGCTAACTTGGTCTGCCACTCTACAGTCCAACCATAGTTTTTATCCTGCATATCCAAAGCGAATAGTGTTTCGGTTCTAATTGCACGGAGTGGTCCCAGATCTGTGAATCTTGCCCGTAGCATAATTTTTAACAAAAAACAAGAAAGCCAATTTCCTGATTTTTGTACGAAACCTAAGGAACCTTTTTCCGGATTCCCCAATACCCTAGAGCCAATTACTGATTCTATTCTTGGCGAGTTTTTCGATTTTTCAGAATTTTGAAATGGCTTCAGTAGTTTTGCAATATCTAAGGGATCGTCAGATCCATCAGCATCCATGAACACTAGATATTCGGGTCTTTCTTTAAAGTTCAGATTTTGTATATAGTCTATACCACGTAAGCAAGCATTTCCATAACCTCGATTTGGTTCCTGTAAAGCAATCACTCCCAATTCTTTGGCAATTGGGAAGGTGTTGTCGCTCGATCCGTTGTCTACAACAATTATATTTTTCGGAGAAGACTCCAAGTCTAGGAGCTTAGAGATGGTATGAGGAAGTGACTCTTCTTCATCAAGAGCAGGAATGATAACCCAGTAATTCAATGAATATCCTTTAAACGAATAATACTTATTAATTGATACCACGAACTAGGGGATAATCCTGTTCAGGTTTATGAGACCATTCCCACATGGAACCGGGATAATTTTCAGCATTGAAACCGGCTGAATTTAAAACTGCAGTTACCCAGCCGGAACGTATCCCACCTGTACAATAGTTGATAATTTTAGAATTTTCATCGATTCCTTTTTTCCTGAGCAATACCTTTATTTGAGAGTGTGGAAGGATCTGACCTTTTTGGTTCATTAAATCTCTGTAATGTAGATGTTTGGCTCCCGGCAAATGTCCCCCTCTCGCTTCGCCATAAGGGACACCACCAATATATTCCCTTTCTTCTCTGGTATCCAAGAATACAACATCATGGGAGTTGAGAGATTTTTTCACTTTATTAATGTCGGCTGTGTAAATTTTTGAAGGTGTGTTGATAAACTTTCCTCTTTTGGGCTTGGGTGGTATTTCTTGTGTCGTTTTGATACCCTGTTTGATTAGAATCGGAAACCCCCCATCCACAATGAAAGTATTCTTATGACCTAGGCTACGAAGAGTCCATGCAATTCGCCCTTCTTCTCCCCAGCCATCCAATGGATCTCCATAGATCAGAACCTTTGTTTCATTGGAAATTCCATACTCTTCAAAAATAGAAACCAATTGAGGAGTTGGCAGAAGATTCCCTTTTGCAGGAAGGTCAGGTAAAGAAAGTTCTTCCCAGGTTAGAGAGTGTGCATTGTAGATATGAGATTTATTGTATTTGGATTTATCTCTCGCATCAATAATGACCGTTTGATTGGAAATGATGATTTTTTTGGATTCTTGAGGACTAAGAAACCAACTGCTTTCCGATTGAATAGGAAGACAAAATAAGAAGGGGACTAGGGCAAAAGCTTTAAACTTCATAAAAATCTCTCTTAGGTCATTATGCTATTACAGAATAATTTGTCAATATATTAGAAAGGATTTGGAAAGTGAGAAGGAAGCAATTCAGTCCTATTTACATATATTCATATGCGGACTTATAGTCACCATGTTCTTTGGAATAGGAAAGAAATCGATTGTAAAAATCGTCCGTTGAAAGTGTGGCACTGTCACCAATGACAATTAATATTTTTCTAGCTCTGGTAAGCGAGACATTCATTCTTCTATAGTCTTTTAAAAAACCAATTTCAGATTCATCATTCGACCTAGTTAAACTAACTGCAATTATATCTTTTTCCCTGCCTTGAAATGAGTCCACAGTTGCTACTTCTATCTGGGTGAAGGTTTCTGTAAG
Organism: Leptospira sp.; assembly: GCA_020831715.1. Lineage (GTDB taxonomy): Bacteria > Spirochaetota > Leptospiria > Leptospirales > Leptospiraceae. Next base: position 18,103 of record JAFIGA010000066.1, read on the forward strand.
TTTCTCTCGAATGCAAAATACCTGTTCCTTGTAAGGAGCAATGATTCCAATATCCATGGGTTCTACCTTAATAGTTTCCAAAAGATTGTGAATTATTTTAACGAGAATATCTGCTTCTCCCGGATTTTTAATACTATCTGACTCCTTTGAAGATTCTTCCTCAAATCCTGTTCCCGCTGTATCGATAAATACCAAAGGTGATGAGAACAAAGGAGTATGGATTTTTTTTCTATTCTTTACGGAAGAATCGGTCTGAACTAGATTTCCATAGAATTCTTGATTTGAAAATCCTAAAATTTCTTCTTCCATTCTGTATTGTGTATTTAGGAATTGAAATCTTTTTGAACCTCTAAATGATTCTGTGGCTTTTAAAAATAGAGTATTTAATAAATCATCTTCACCGGATAGTATTGTGGGTGGTAACTGATTTTCATCCCCGGCAAATATAATTTTCTCAGCACGAAGAATGGGTATCCAAGCTATGGGTTCCAAACTTTGGGTTGCTTCATCTAAGATGCATATATCGAATGGTTCTTTGTTTAATATGGCTTGGGATGCCGAAACATTGGTAGCAAGTACGGGGTTGTGTTTATGGATGAGTTCTTTTTCCAATTGCCTTTCCGTATTTCGAATGGTTTCTTTGATTCCTCTGAAATCGTTCCAAGCTTGATTCTTTTCTTCTCTTTCCTTGGGTCCAAAATTCCTGTGAAATCTTGTAGCTTTTTTCCGTATATTCGCTGCTTGTTTTTTAAATTTATTGATGGTTTTACTCAGAGAATGTTTTTCCGATAAGGAGTCTATTGTGAATGAGAGTAAATCCTCAGAGACTCTACTGGTTTGTCCGATACGAATTGGTTTCAATTCGTGGGGAAGAATTTTTTCCAATAAGAGGTCTAATGCCGAATTGGTAGGTGTTGAGATGAGCACCTTTTTACCTCTAAAGACTAAAATACGTATGGCTTCAACCAACACGGAAGTTTTTCCTGTGCCTGGTGGACCCTGAATAACCAAAGAATCGTTGGTTTCGATAATTGCTTGAATTGCTTGAACCTGTGATTGGTTGAATCTCTCCTTGTCAATAAGATCTGTTATATCCGGTAACGATTCAAAATTTGGAGAAGGGGTGATGTATCCCAACAAGAGATCTCGTTTTTCTTTACGATCTTTTTTATCTTCTAATATTCTCTGAAGAGCTCGTTCACCTTCTTTATAGGATTTTTCACTATAATAAATATCGATTCCGATTTTTCCTTCTTCGAGCCAGTCCGGAACTTCTGAGTCTATGATTGCTATGATTTCTTTCTCGGAAATTGATTTTATCTGACCGTATTTCCTCTCTGTTTCTTTAAAAAAAGAAATGGGTGTGCCGGGTGAAAAGCTATGAAACTTAGGAAGTTCGTTTTTTGATTTAAGAGTTATCTTCCATCTGTCTCCAATGAAAAATTCGACATCTTCTACTTCCAATGGGTATAGCGATACTCCTTTTGATATACGTTCTGTTAATGATACAGTGTCCATTTTATCTGAAAAATCTTGTCTTTCGGCATCGGCTTCTTTACGAAATAATTCAAGAGTATGGGTGATCTCTTCCGAAGAGTTTGTGTAATTCAAATTTCTTGGCATATCAGTCTTTCTTGTTTGAATTTTGTTCGAGAATTCCCAATTTGAGAGCTCGTTCTTTCCATTTATCCCTTGCATACGCTTGCATGTCGGTATTGGAGTCCAATTCGTCCATAATCTCGATTCCAAAAAAAGTTTCAATGATATCTTCCATGGTTGCCACTCCCGACATTCCACCGTAAGAATCAACTACTACACTGATATGTTCCTTTCTCGTAACCAACTCTTCGAATAAAACCGGGACAGGAGTCAACTCATGAGTCATATAGATTGGTCTCATAATTTCTTTTACAAATGAATTTTTTTTACCTTTTATGATAGCATTTAGAAGATCAGATTTTAAGAAAAATCCAATAACGTTATCAATATGATTTTCATAAATGGGGACTCTGGAGAATCTTGT
>JAFIGA010000067.1 GCA_020831715.1 Leptospira sp.
TTTGAATGTTATATGACATTTAATCTTCGGAAAGAAAATCTCGGAACGATCGAACAGATTCGAATTCTCTTTTTTCGAGTTCCTTCTGGTCAGACTTCTCTTCCAAAAATTCTAGAAATTCATGAAAAAGATCAAACGGGACTACAACACCTTTGGTTTGACCTTTGATTGAAATGACCTCGAAATTTTCAAAATCAATCTGTTGTTTAAGAGTTTGGCTACCCATGAGTTTATTTTAATTTAATCTCAATTCTTGTCAATCCATTTCCACGGGAATCCGCTTAATCCAAAATACGAGACAAGGTCTTCCTAAAAGAATTCAAAGGTGGATTCGCCCTACCATCTCTCGCCGGCACATTCCACATCCGTGTTCCAACTGCCGGGGCAAGCCATCCACCCTTTCGCCAATTACTCACCCCGCTTCGGTCGAACCGCCTGATGGGCTCTAGTCAACCTCACGTAGCTTGCTTACGAGAGATGTTAGGTGTTCACTGCAGGGTTTTGATATACTGTGATTTCATATTGCTGTCGACAAAGAAACTCCCATCCCTTCTATAATCGAAAAGCCTCCCGATTCCAAGTTAGTTGCAACCCCAGTTTTGAATGGTTTGTATCATATCTATTCTTATTAGAGCTCACAGTCCAAATTTTGGCTTCGGAAACTTACTTCCATAATGGGGATCATCCAATAATTTATAATAACCTTGCTTTTTTAAAATTTTATCAAGCCCTGGTTTTTCAAAATCACATATTACGTCTGGGTCATAGACATATCTATAATCACCAGAATTCATTTCAAGAGGCCATTTCAAAACTTTGAGTTCAAAAATTTTCTTTCACAAGCATTTTCAATACATGGTCCTCCCCCCCAGCTATACGCTCTCTTTGGAGTGATGACCATTTACTGGAAACTTTTCTATGCTGCTACTTCCACAAATTTTACAGAACTTGAATAGTCCTAACTTAGAATGTATTCCTTGTCTATAAAAAATATGAAACTTTGTCTATTCAACACTAATACGAAGAAATACCCTTCATTATGTCTGCAATATACATTAAAATCTCTTATTCCGTGTCGCCGAAGGCACTTCCCGTTCCTTCCGTTGATACTTTTCCTGAAACCTTATTCTGATTGCGTCAGCAATCACCCCTGATTCGACAAGCGAAGCCGAAGACGAATCCCCCCAGCTTGCATTACCCAAGAAGCAAGCTCTCCTGAACTTTTCTTCTTGGAGGATTTAAAAGATAAGAAATTCAGGGGAGTTGCTATGCAACTGAGGGGTGCCGGCTATTAGGGAAGCCGCCGGCATGGGGGCTCACATACGTTTGTAGAAAATATAACAACGGAAGTAAGGAAAAGAATGGCTGAGCCATTCTACACGGAAGGTTTTTTTAGGCTTATTCCACACTGGCGAAATAAGGTGTCCCGACATTCTTTCCGTGTCGCCGAAAGCGCTTCTTTTAATTTTGTTGTTACTTTTCCTAAAACCTTATTCTGATTGCGTCAGCAATCACCCCTGATTCGACAAGCGAAGCCGAAGTCGAATCCCCCCAGCTTGCATTACCCAAGTAGCAAGCTCTCCTGAAATCTTATCTTCTCGAAGGATTTAAAAGATAAAAAGATTCAGGAGTTTGCCGTTGGCAAAGGGAGTGCCAGGCTAATTTGGAAATGCCTGGCAGGGGGGCTCACTATCGTTCGCAGTAGAATTAACAACGGAAGTAAGGGAAAGAATGGCTGAGCCATTCTAAACGGAAGGTGAGTGAATTGATTGGAGATATTTTTTATTTTTTAGTCAATAATAGGGAAAAGAGTCAAGGGGAAAGGTTGAAGAAATGATTACTGGCTGAGCAATTAGGGATCAGCGATAATTATACAGAACGGTCTATATAATTTTATTCTCTTTGAGTTGGGATTCGGATAGTCCAGTGACTCTGAGGATTACGGATATATCTATCCCTTCTTCCTTCATCAACCGGGCGTCTTCCAGCTTTCCTTCCAATTTACCTTTCTCAATCCCTCTTTCTTCAATCTTGTCCAATACTGTCATAAATTCCTCCTCTACTTCTCGGTAGAATTCAACATTATAATTCTGTAGTCTGAAATACAGCTTCCCGTTTTAAAAGATCCCTTTTCTTCTTTTAAGATGAATTTCCGAAACGATACAATGATTTTTTTATTCCTATGATAGATTTTACTTATAAATATCTCTACGGTGACCCAATAAACTAATAACTAATTCTCGACTTTCATCATTGATTGAATACAATACTCGATAGTCACCAATTCGAATTCTGTATTCGGGTCTATTTTTCAGCTTCTTGCAATTACTTGGTCTTGGATCCTTTTCCAATTCTAGTATTGCATCTTTAATTTTAGATTGATCATCAATAGGAATTTTCTTGAAATCCTTTTCTGCAGATTTCTTGATTTGAATGTTATATGACATTTAAGATTCCGAGAGAAATTCTCGGAAGGTACGAACTGATTCATTCTCTCTTTTAATTAATTCATTTTCATCAGACTTTTCTTCCAAAAAATCTTGGAATTCACTAAATAATTCAAAAGGAATTACCACACCCTTGGTTTGGCCTTTGATTGAAATAACTTCGAAATCCTCGAAGTCAATCTGATGTTTAAGAGTTTGACCGCTCATAAGTAAATTTTAATCTAATCTCAATTCTTGTCAAATCATTTCAAAGAGAATCCGCTTCCTCCAAAATACGAGACAAGATCCTCCTACAGGAATTCGAAGTTGTGTATCAAATGGAAGAAAAAGACCGGTAAGTAATCAAGTCCCTCATCGATGCCTTTATCAAGAAAAAGCAAAT
>JAFIGA010000073.1 GCA_020831715.1 Leptospira sp.
ATTCCAAGAATATGAAAATTTCGGAATCCACGAAGTCTTCTATTATGGAAAAAGATGTCTCTGCCATGCCTGTTCAACTATTTCCGGTTGTTCGATCCAGGGATCTGAAATTTTTATTCGATAAAAAAATCCCCGGAACAGACAGAATCATTCTAAATAGACATTTGAAAACCTAAGCTATCTTTCTCTTTCTTTTCCTATTTCTCAGAGGAGTGTTTTTCCAGTAATTGTGGATCATTTTTTCTTTTTCCACTGCCTGGAGAATCGCCTCTAATCGGTTTTGCATATTAATCTCTAATTCCTTGGTATCAATCATTTTCTTGCCTCCGAATACCATAATAGCGACCTACCCGGACATTTTTTGGGAAAAATGGAAAAAGTATTTTCAAAAACTGAAAACTTTCAAAGACTGTAGGTAGAAATGGCAAGAATTCACTCTGATGATGTCCTCAATAAACTGCAAGCAGGGGAAGATGTATCCCTGTTTTACCAATTCGTTTCAGACGAAATAAACCAACAAATTTATGCAATGCTGATTCATATTCTTGCTTCTTTGGACAAATTATTCCTTGTAGAAGTGGTTTTCACCGTAATCAAAGAAGCACTTATGAATGCGACCAAAGCCAATGCCAAGAGAGAGTATTTTATTCGAAATAACTTGGATATTCAAAATCCTTCTCAATACAAAGAAGGAATGCTAGGATTCATGACTAATATTGTCATGAAATGGGATGAACAAGAAAACTTCCTCGCTGATTCTAAGTTATATGTTGCACTTCGAATGCGCATGAAAAACAAAGAAATTATATTTTTGGTAGAAAACAATGTTCCTTTGCTCCCGGAAGAACTTGAGCGAATCCAAAAAAGAATTGATGCGGCAAAAAGATACAATGATCTTTCCGATGCTTTCATGGAAATGGGAGATACCCAAGAAAGTGCAGGATTGGGTATAGTGCTTAGCCAGCTTCTACTAAAAAATTCCGGCATAGGACAAGAAAAATTCAAGATTACTTCCACCGCTAAAGAAACGAGGGCATCTTTAATAGTTCCGGAAATAACTGTTCCATTGGAAATTTCCAATAAGATCAAATCCAAAATTCTCAATGAAATGGAAGGACTTCCTCCCTTACCACAATCTCTCACTAAAATCATTAACCTATGTAATAATCCGGATTCTGATCTAAACATGATCGCTCATGAAATAGAAAAAAACCCGGCTCTGGCGGCAGATATTTTAAAACTTTCCAATTCAGCAGGTTTCATGAGCAGGCAACGAGTGAATACTATCTTACAAGCTGTAAAGGTTGTCGGACTTAAAAACATTCGCAACATTCTCTACGTAACAGGCGTTCGTAAAGTTATGGATGGACAATATGGAAAGATCCAAGATGTATGGGATCATTCCAACCGTACATCTTTTTATGCAAGATACATTGCAAATGAATCCGGAAAAGTAAAGTATGCAGATATAGTTGCAATCGGTGGATTACTCCACGACCTAGGAAAACTTCTCCTCCTTTCGATTGAAAAAGGACTATTCGAGAAATTAGTTGCTTACCAAAAGGGCAAGGACATGAACAACTCTACCCTTCTTGAGGAAATCTCTTTGGGAACGAGCCATGCCGCTCTGGGTGCACAATTGGCGAAAAAGTGGGATTTCCCTGAAGATCTTATTACAGTTATAGATTATCACCATAAGCCATTTGTAACACCGGAACCTTTCAAGGAAATTGTAGAGATAGTTTATCTTGCCAACATGATGTCAGATGTCTGCGAGTCCAAGAGAGGGTATTTTACAATTGATCCGGGTATTCTGAATAAGCTAACCGGAATCAATGACCAGATTAAATTTCAAGAATATCTCACTCGTGTGGAAAAAGGATATCAAAATAGTTTAGCAGAAGAAGGAAATATAGCCAATAAATAAATTGAAACAAGAACTCGATTGGAGTTCAAAATCAAGGAATTATATTACAAAAAATATCTTTTAAAGGAAAAAAAATGAGTCAATCACCAAAAATAATTTACACAATCATCGATGAGGCACCTGCCTTGGCAACTTATTCTCTGCTACCCATCGTTCAATCATTCACAAAGCAGGCTGGTATAGAAGTTGAAACCAGAGACATTTCTCTATCCGGAAGAATTCTTGCCAATTTCCCGGATCATTTATCTCCTGAACAAAAAATCGGAGATTACTTAACCGAGCTAGGAGAACTAACCTTAAAAAAAGAAGCCAATATAATCAAACTTCCTAATATTTCAGCTTCCATTCCTCAGTTAAAAGCAGCAATCAAGGAACTCCAAGAAAAAGGATATAAGGTTCCCGACTATCCGGAATCACCGAAAACTGAAGAAGAAAAGACAGTTAAAGACAGATACGCCAAAGTTTTGGGATCAGCGGTAAACCCTGTTTTAAGAGAAGGAAATTCAGATCGTAGAGCTCCTCTTGCCGTAAAAGAATACGCCAAGAAGAATCCAAAAACAGTTCCCATGAAACCATGGGCAACCGGTTCCAAGTCCAGAGTTTCATTTATGAAATCGGGCGATTTTTACGGTTCCGAAAAATCTTACACGGTAGAATCTCCAACCAGTGTAAAAATAGAATTTGTCGATTCATCCGGTAACTCCAAGGTTTTAAAGGACAATTTGAAACTCCAAGCAGGCGAAGTAATCGACTCTTCGGTAATGAGTGAGGCGAAACTGCGTAAATTCGTGGAAGAACAAATGGAAGCAGCGAAAAAAGACGACGTGCTTCTTTCTTTACACATGAAAGCAACCATGATGAAAGTATCCGATCCCATCATATTCGGTGTAGCCGTCAGTGTTTACTATAAAGAAATCTTTGATAAATATGCTGATACTCTAAAAGAGTTAGGAGTAAATCCTAACAATGGTATAGGTGATCTCTATAATAAAATCCAAAGTTTGCCTGATGATAAAAAATCAGCTATAGAAAAAGATATCCAAGAACTCTACAAAACAAAGCCACGTCTGGCAATGGTAGACTCCGACAAAGGAATCACTAATCTGCACGTACCAAATGATATCATCATTGATGCTTCCATGCCTGTTGTAATAAGAGACGGTGGAAAGATGTGGGGAGCAGACAATGCCCTTCACGATACCAATGCTATGGTTCCGGATCGCTGCTATGCCACAATGTATCAGACAATGGTGGAAGATTGCCAAAAGAATGGAGCATTTGACCCAACGAAAATGGGAACAGTTCCCAATGTTGGGCTTATGGCTCAAAAGGCTGAAGAATATGGATCACATGATAAAACTTTCCAAATTTCAGAAAATGGAACTGTAAAAATGATTGATAGCTCCGGAAAAGTAATCATGGAACAATCCGTAGAAAAAGGTGATATCTTCCGAGCTTGTCAGACCAAGGATGCACCTATCAAGGATTGGGTGAAGCTTGCCGTGAACAGATCCCGACTGAGTAAAACTCCTGCTGTATTTTGGCTGGATAAAAACCGTGCACACGACGCCCAACTCATCCTAAAAGTGGAAACCTACCTCAAAGAGCATGACACCAATGGTTTGGAAATCTCAATTCAATCTCCTGTTGATGCAATGAAATATACATTGGAGAGAATCCGCAAAGGTCAAGATACAATTTCTGTAACAGGGAACGTGCTTAGAGATTATCTAACGGATTTATTTCCTATCTTGGAAGTGGGAACCAGTGCGAAAATGCTCTCAATTGTTCCTCTTATGAATGGTGGGGGATTGTTCGAAACAGGTGCCGGTGGTTCCGCACCCAAGCATGTGACACAGTTTATTCAAGAAGGTTATTTGCGTTGGGATTCATTGGGTGAATTCTGTGCCTTGGGAGCGAGTTTAGACCATTTGTCCAATGTATTTGGCAATAACAAAGCGAAGGTTTTAGCCGACACTTTGGATAAGGCAATTGGTAAATTCTTGGACAATGACAAATCCCCTGCTAGAAAGGTAGGTCAGATTGACAACCGAGGTTCACACTTCTATCTTGCTATGTATTGGGCGGAAGAACTTTCCAACCAAACAGCAGATAGCGAACTGGGATCTAAATTTTCTAAATTGGCTGTAGCTCTAAAAGAAAATGAAGAAAAAATCAATCAAGAATTGATCTCTGCCCAAGGAAAGCCCGTTGATATCGGAGGATACTACAGACCCGATGCAACTAAACTTTCCAAGGCTATGAGACCTTCTCAGACTCTTAACACTTTGTTGGATTCCATCGCATAAACTGCTCAGCAGTTTATGCTGCTTATGCTACCTTAGGTTGCTTAAGCAGCTCGGAGACACAGGATGAAGAAGGGTTGCGGATTGCTTTCCCCCTCTTATCCTTTAATCGCCGTTATTAAAAAGACGGCGATTATCCTGTTACCGAAGGATTCAAGAAAAGTTCTCAGTTGCTACTTTGTTCTACAAGTGGTTCGGATTTCTGATTCCAAAGTCTCTTTAGTTCCCAGGAATTAACTTCTCGACCTACGCTTTCACTGTACTGTTTTACAATTAGACCGAATTGCCTTTTTTCTTCACTGGTCATAACGATTCCAAAATCTTTTTCCAAGATGAAGCTGGCTCCCCCCTTCCCTGACTGACTGTTGATTCGAACCACAGCCGTATAGTCTCTGCCAATGTCTCGGGGATCAATAGGTAGATAGGGAACCTCCCATTGTGACTCCTTGGGCAGTTTATTTCTAGCGACAAATCCTTTGTGAATCGCATCTTGGTGAGAACCGGAAAATGCAGTGTGTACCAACTCGCCCGCATAGGGATGCCGTTCACTCACTTTTAATTTATTGCATTTTTCAAAAATTCGTATCGCTTCTGTTATATCAGAGAAATCCAATTCAGGATCAATTCCCTGGGTATAAAGGTTCAATGCCAAGGTAACCAAATCAGCATTACCTGTTCGTTCTCCATTTCCCAAGATAGTACCTTCGATTCGATCCGCACCTGCCAATAATCCCAATTCGGAGGCGGCAATACCTGTTCCTCTATCGTTATGAGTGTGTAAGCTTAAGATTATATTTTTCCTTTTGGAAAAATTATTTCCAAACCATTCCACAACATCTGCATATACATTCGGAGTATAGATCTCCACAGTAGCCGGAAGATTGATGATTAATTTATCACTCGGACCGGGATCAATTACCTCGGCGACTCTTTCGCAGATTTCCAAGGCAAACTTCGGTTCTGTTGCGGTAAAAGATTCCGGAGAATACTGGACTTGAATTTTGGATTGACCCAATTCATTTATAAAATCCGAGTTCATTCGGATGTCTTGGATTAACCTTGCCGCATCCACTGCCAATTGAATGATCTCTTCTTCCGACTTTTGGAATACATCTCTTCTCTGAACTATGGATGTTGAATTGTAGAAATGTAAGATTGATTTTTTTGCTCCTTTCAAAGCCTCAAAAGTTCTTAATATCAAATCTTCCCTGGACTGAGTCAAAACCTGAATGGTGACATCATCCGGTATTCGATCTTCCTCGATCAATCTTCGAACAAATTGAAATTCAACTTCCGAAGAAGCAGGATATCCGACTTCAATTGTCTTAAAGCCAACACCAACCAAGTATTCAAAAAATTCCATTTTTTCATCAATGGACATAGGCTCTACCAAGGATTGATTTCCATCTCGAAGGTCCACACTACACCAAATGGGTGCAGATGTGATTGTTTTGGATGGCCACTGTCTCTCAGGATAGGAAAAATGAGGAAAAGGTTTGTATTTGTTGTATGAATTCATAAAAAACTCCTAAATATTTTAAAAACACGAAAAGATTCGTTTCACCGGATAGAGAATGGATATTCCCTATATTAAAAATATTATATTAAAGTTGCAGGAGTAAAAGGTAAGATAAGAGGAGTGTGAGCGAGGAAAATAATTTTACATTCATTGATACATGACTATTCTCACTTTTAACAAATGAGATCTTGGAAGAATTTTCATTTCTAACGAAATTTCTTCGAGGATTAGTTTTTTTCATTCGCTCGTTCATATTTCCAGAAAATTAGAATCACTCTATCTGTCAACTTTTAAATCAATAGTTGATTTTAAAATATTTTTAAAAATTTTTGAAAAATGTAACTAAAAGTTATAAAGACGCACACCGATCTGGAAACCGTTTTCTCTTATTACATAAGATGCTCTTGGTCTCTCCTGATGCAGGGATTCAGAATGTAATAATAAAAATGGACGAATTTCGTAGGAGGCACCTATCCATTCAAAGCCAACACCTGCCGCATACCGTGCCAAATTGCAACTTTCCCTTTTTATACAAGAACCTGCACCCGCTTCTAAATTCAAGTATGGTTCGAAATATTCATTCTTCATGGGAATTGGAAAACGCAAATTTAGATTAAGCCAATAGGCTTCAGTAAGGAGAATAAAACTGTCATTTGTAAATGCAGAAACTCTAATCCTATTTAGATCATTTAAATCCCTAAAAAATAGTGTCTGTAAATTATTTCGCTGTTGAACCCTCTCTTGGGCTTCACCGGTAATCCGCCAATTTTTATAACCTATCCCCAATCCAATATAAAACAAATCGAAAACTGTAGTCTCAGCTTGAATAGCTAGCGAATGCGCCTTTGTGGGTATTGAAGTTTTTTGAGGAAGATATGGTACAACCCTGTAGTACTGAGGAACAAACAAACCATCGCTAGCAAATGCATCATTGAAGGAACGATTGATTGGCTTGATGGATGGTACAGAATACATTCCACGAGATTCTCCCATAGAAAAAGATATGGAATTAATAAAATACGGTTTTTCCCTCTCATCTGAAGTTAGCTTTTGAATAGGAAGCATTGCAAATATAAAAATTAAGAATATGATTACTTTAGAATTATACATACCTTTGAAAAGTTTCAAAATTTTGCCTCCATCCCAAAGTTAATCAAAGGAATGGTAACACCGGGATTCTGCAAGCGAAATGAAGCTATATCTAAGGTTCCTCGTGGATTTGTTTCCCTTAGAGCCGGTGAGGCAGGATTCCAATTCTGTTCAACGAAATTATTCCTCCCATATACATTCAATAATTCTAAATAAGCACTTACTACTCCCCATTCATAGTAAAAATTTCTATCAATCCTTAAATCTAGCCTATGGTATGCCGGAAGCCTACTTGAATTTTCATACTCTGAATAGATAGGATAATAGATTCTCTGACCTGTAAAAAAGTTTCCGGTAGTTCCTCCATCATCACCAATTATAGGTGTGATCGGAAATGAAGATCTTGCATGGAAACGAAAACCAATTCTCCAATTCTCATCAACTTTTAATCCGGCGACCAAATTGAATGAGTGACGCATATCCATATCGGAAGTAATCCAATCATCATTATCTGACCTGGGAAATCTTCGGAGGTTTTCGGAGTATGTATAACTCATCCATCCGTAAAAACTCATCTTTGATGAAGAAGGTTTTTTTCGAATCATAAGCTCAAGACCTCGACTCAATCCGATCTCATCATTTTGAAATCTATTGGAAACTTTTTCATCTCTAATAATTAAGTCAGAAAATTCTTGATAGAATGGTTCAGCTTGTATCATCCAATCTTTTTTTATCGGAATTAAAAATCCCATCGATATACTATCAGATTTTTCAAAATTTAATCTTGGATTGGATGCTTCAAAATCTCCCGCCATTGGTTCAGTAGGATAACGACTCATACGTCCCATTTTAAAAAACAAATTCCACTCACCTGAGTCATGGGTTTTATCCCATCGCAGACGAGGCGTTACAGAGTCTCGATCTAAATCCCTGAGAGCTTCATAGCGAATTCCCGGTTGCCAGATTCCCCAATTCGTTGGAATTTCAGTCTGAAGATAGGATGTCAGATAAATATCATTGTATCGAGAATCTATGGAACTCACTTGGAATTGCCGATCAAAGACATCAAAAGGATTTGGTAGAAGTCCTCTCTGACGATTGGAATAACTCGTTATACCACCGGAACTATAATCCAAATATCTAACTTCCGAGCCGAATTCCCATTTATTTCGATATCCATCCTTGTATTCCATATCTTGGCGAATGCTGGAATAGGCTGATTTAGTCCTAGCATCAATTTCCAGGTTGGCAAGGTTCGCATCAGCAACTTCCCATGGATGAAAATGAATCAAACTTATCTGGTTTTTCAACCTGCTTTTCTCATACTCCCATCTCAATGCATAGGTAGAAAAACCTCTTTTTAGAGATACATCTCCTCCATCCAATATTGGATTGGACTCTTCTGAGTTGCTATCCCCTGATTCTGGAGCTATTCCGACTCGATCCTCGCTCACTAGAGCATAAAAATAGAGAGAATGGTTGGGATTAAGTGATTTTTTTGCTTTAATCTGAGCATCATAATAATCAGGAAAATTATAGCCTGCTTCCAATACACCGAACTGTCCATAAGTCTCATTCATTGTACTTTTGCGACCACTCACCATAACATAGTCCTGAAAATCTTCGCTCACTCTTGTACCGGAAGCTGATACAGAAAACAAAGATAACTCAATTGAATTAAAATCTTTACTGATACGTTTCGGAGTATGAAGCGAGAGTACACCGCCGATCGCATTTTGATACATGGCGGAATAGGAACCCGAATGAAATTCCATGTCCTCAATCATTGATTTATGAATTACAGAATGAATTCCCAGAGCATGAAAAGGATTACCGATCGGCAGATTATCCAAGTAATATGAATTTGCATTAGTATTGGCACCGCGAACTGAAAATTCACCTAGAAAGAAAGAAGGAACTCCCACACCCGGAAGTGTCTCTATAGAGCGAATGGGGTCGCCAAAGCTTCCGGGAATTTGAGTAATCTCGTCGTGGGAAAATTTTTTAGTATTCGGCTTTTCCTTTTTTCCCTTAACAACAATTCCCTCCGCGTTAATTTCCAAGAAATTAAGCAGGCATAGAATATGAAAAAAAGTAATCAGCCGTCTATTTATCAGTAATTATCTTGTCCCTATAGAGTAATATGAAAATCCTAATTTTTGCATATTTTGTGGTTTGTATTGGTTCCTTCCGTCAAAGATTACAGGTTTCTTCAAAAGAGATTTTATCTTTTCGAAGTCAGGCTCTCTAAACTCTCTCCATTCCGTAACCAAAACCATTGCATCAGCATCAACTAAAGCATCATAAGGCTTTTGTTTGTAATCAACCTTACCCTGAAAATAAAATTCGGCAGTTTCTTCTGCAACAGGGTCAAATGCCTGAATTCTTGCACCCCGTTTATGAAGCTCCAATATGAGTGGTATAGAAGGAGCTTCTCTCATATCATCGGTTCCCGGTTTAAAGGCAAGACCCCAGATTCCAAATGTCATTCCTGAAAAATCTTCTGTTTTAAAATGGTCAATGATTTTCGTAAGAAGTCTAGTCTTCTGGTTTTCGTTTACCTCTTCAACCATTTCCAAGATTCGAACGGGTGTATTATAAGATTGAGATGTTTTAATTAAAGCCTGAACATCCTTGGGAAAACAAGAACCACCGTAACCTATACCGGCATATAAGAACTGTCTACCAATTCGCGAATCTGTTCCCATACCTTTTCTAACATCTTCATAGTTGGCACCTACCGCATCACAGAGATTTGCAATTTCATTGGAAAAAGAAATCTTTGTGGCAAGAAAAGCATTGCAGGCGTATTTTGTAAGTTCCGCCGAACGAAGGCTCATACGAAGGATAGGATTACCATTCAATACAAACGGGGAATATAGCTCTGCCATCATATCGAGAGCCTTCTCTGAGTCAGAACCAATTACAACTCGTTCCGGTCTCATGAAGTCGTCGATAGCGGCACCTTCTTTTAAAAATTCAGGATTGGAAACCACGGCAAAATCATGCTTGGTATTTTCACCAACTATTCTTCGAACCTCATCCGCTGTACCTACAGGAACAGTAGATTTATCCACTATGATTTTATAGCCATTCATTGCCTTTCCAACTTCAGTGGCAACGCCATAGACCATGGATAGATCTGCGGAACCATCGGCAGAAGTGGGAGTTCCCACAGCGATAAAAACAAAATCACATGCCTCAACACCCTCTTTTAATGAGGTGGTGAATTTCAATCGATTCTCTTTAGCATTATTTAATACAAGTTCAGAAAGACCGGGCTCATAAATGGGGATGATTCCGTTTTTAAGGTTTTCAACTTTTTTCTCGTCTTTATCAACGCATACAACATCATTGCCATATTCAGCAAAACACGTTCCTGCTACCAAACCAACATAGCCCGTACCAATTACACATACTTTCATATCGTCATTTTTTAGTCTTTAGATCTAATGGAAAGAAGAATTCCCAAGAATATAAGACCACAACCCAGAAATGCCGGTAAGCCCAGAGTTTCTCCAATGGCTAAAAATGCGAAAATACTGGCAAATACAGGCTCTAGACTGAAAATAATCCCGGCTCTTGTGGGAGTTACCGCCTTTTGATACCTAGTCTGAACCAAAGTCGGAACAATGGTCGCAATCAAACCTGTATAGACCAATCCCCACCATCCATTCCAACCAGGAGAAAACTCCTTCCAAGAAAAGTCGGGCTCTAAAAACAAAAATAATAAAAAGGCAATCGAAAATGCTGATATCATCTGACCTACCATCAGCGAAGATTCATTCCAAATACGACTTGCCCGGTCGATTACAACAATATAAAGGGCAAATCCCAAAGCTCCCATTAGAGTGAGGGCTTCTCCCTTGGACAAAAAGAATTCAGTATTGGACGAGGATCTATCTTCTGAATCCAAAGATAGCATTCCTTCAGTATGGAGAGGATCACTTGAAATCAAAAATATACCAATGAATACAATCACTACTGAAGCCAACACTCGAATACTAGGAAATTTTCTCAATATGATCGCTTCCAACAAAGGAGTAAATATAACATAGGCACCTGTTATAAATCCGGACTTTGTGGCGGAAGTTCCCTCCATACCTGTCGTCTGGAAATAATATCCACTGAATAGAATGCAACCCACCCATAATCCATGAAATACCGATTGCAGATGAATTTCTTTCCTTCGGGGCAAGTAAATCAATAATGTTACAGAAAGTGCGAGTCCAAATCGTATAAATAGAAATAGAAAAGGGGTCACTTCTTCGAGGGCGAGCTTTATGGAGATAAAAGTCCCGCCCCATATTACAGTCATTAGAATCAAAAAGAATTCAGCAGAGAATTTCCAACTCTCCCTACGAAAAATCAATTAGAGCCAATCTTTATAATCTATATCAGGAAAAATATTGTCTTCACTTTCGATTCCCTCCAAGAAGGAATCGTCTTTCTTCTTTTGATCCAACAACTCTTTCAACTGATAGAATAGATTGATATGAACATTTGTTCTTCTAACCGCATAATCTACCATAGTTCCCGTCTTCATAATAAATGCCCAGTCGGAACTTTGAGCCAACAATAGTTCGCGACCCATTTGGTTTAGAAGTCGGATCTCCCAAGCATCCTTAGTTGCTTTATAAACATGGGCTAAACCATGCATATCAATCGCTGCTGAAAGCAGATGTGGATAGATCCATTCATTCGTCTGGTTCAACCATACATCACCATATCCATTCTCACCCCAACTTGACATAGACATCTTCACGGATTGAATCCTGGGAACAATTCCGGGAGATTCCAAAGCATGAATGGATTGAATATCCGATTGATCAAAATGCATTTTCTTAAATAAAAATTCAATAAATTGTGGACCTTCATACCACCAGTGACCGTATAATTCCGCATCGTACGGGCTTACAATGATTGCCGGTTGTCCATGCTCTGCAAAATAGGAATTCGCATGCGCAATTCTTTTGTTTAAGAAATCAGCCGCTTGGTTTCCACAAACCTCCATAGCCGCATCCGGGTTATAGTATTCTTTGAATTCTTGCTTACCGGTAATTCGATGATATTTAATACCTGTGTTGATTCGAATCCCATCCGACTTCAAATAGTGATGAATATAATTAAAATCCAAATCATGACCTATGTCTCGGTAGTATTCCCTGTAATGATAGTTACCCGGATATCCATCTTGAGCACTCCAAACCTGCCTTGAACTCTCCGGATCTCTCCCAAAGGCAAAAACACCTCTCCCAACCTCTACAGGTGCTTGAACTCCGAATTTAGGTCTGGGAGAAGAATTTTCAATACCATGAGTATCCACGAAAAAATACCGAATCCCCTCATCGGCTAGAAAATTTTCCACACCGGAGAAGTATCCGCATTCCGAAAGCCATATACCCTTAGGATCTCTGCCCCAAATTTTTCTATGAGCTCGTCTACCATTTCGAATCTGAGCACGAACCGCTGATGGCTCCGATTCCATGAATGGAAGAAATCCATGTGTTGCAGGACATGTTATTATTTCCAAAGAACCGTCTTCTAAAAATTCCTTAAATCCTTTGGTTAAATCCCCATCCAGTTCTTCGAAGACTCTCAAGGTATCTTGGAAATGTTCCAAATATCTCTGGGAAAGATAGTTCAAATGAGGATCGAATTCTGTTCTGTTAAGTTCTTTTTCCGATAGATCAATTAAATTTTTTATATAACTTCGAAAATTATCCTGTAGATAGGGATCCACTAACATAGAAGATAGTGTAGGAGAAAATGACATCGTTATCCTGAAGTAGACATTATCCTTCTTAAGATTACGATAGACTCTTAATAGAGGAATATATGTTTCAAGAATTGCTTCGTTTAACCAATTCTCTTCAATAAAGGGTCTATCGTAATTTGGATGTCTAACATATGGAAGATGAGCATGTAATACAAATAATAGCGCTCCTTTTTTCATCTTGATGAACCGCCTTTTCCCGAAGAACCCATAAATCCGGAAGATCCGGAAAGATCTGAAGAACCGAATGGCTTGGATTCCAGAATAGATTCCAACTCGGTTTTAGGAATTGAATTGGAAAGGTAGAATTTTCCATCACGTCCACGAACCAAAAATCCCTGTGCAATCCATTCAGGATTCACCCAGTGTTCATCCCAATAATCGACCGGTTTGTCTTCCGGAAGGCTAACTGAAGAAGAATCAAAAAGAGTAAAGCTTCTTCCTTCGTTAACAACCAACAAGTAGGCTTTTAAATTATATACCGGTCCGAGAAATCTGCAAAAATAATTCTGTGAAAGTGGATGTAGGGAAATATTGCGAACATGCTTATCCCCTCCATTCACCGAATATTCCAGCCTTAACTCCAATTGCATCTCGCTGGATGCTTTTTGAAAAAAGTCAATAGCTTTTTTGTAAGTTTCGGGCATAATGTTCCAAAAAATATAAGCCTCGTATGGATTTCGAATTAAAACCTTTATCATATCTTTGCCGGGAGAATGAAGAGGCTTTTGAACCTTGGAGTCGGTGTAAATAGAAAACTTTCTTTCTGACGAGACTTTTGCGGAGGCAGTCTTAGCCGCTATTTTTTTCTTGGGTGCTGCACCGGATTTTTTCGAAGGAACTTTCTTCTTGGGAGCACTCTTTTTTTTAGCAGGTAGAACTCCCTTCTGCACAGTTTTCTTTACGGTTGTTTTCTTTTTCTTAGGAGCCATATATAATTCTTATTAAGAATTTAACTATTAAGAATTCAAGTCTTTTTTCCTTGACGAATGCCCTTAACTAAATAACCTATTATTAACAAGATTCTTAGAGGGTTATTTTTGGAATGAATATAAATTACACTTGGAAACATTTAGACAGATCCGAGGCAGCGGAAACATATTGTGACGAAAAAATGGACAGAACGACAAAATTTGTCCACAAAATTGTATCATGTGAGATTTCTTTTGAAACAATTCATGGAGAGATACATGCAAATATGAAACTACATGCAGACTCAACTTTTTTCAATGCGCACAACACCAATAAGGATATATATGCTTGTATTGATGGCTTGGAAGATAAAATTTTAGCTCAAGTCTCAAAACACCACGACAAAATGTCCAAACATTAAAATCAACTTATGACCGGGAGATCGGATGATGCCTTATACTATCTTAGAAGCGGGGATTTTGAAAAGGCTAAAGAAGTTTTCTCTCGGTTGTTGGATACAAACCCCGGTCATCCTGAATGGCAGGGGGGCTTCTTTCTATCCAGTTACTGGGACAATAAAGTAGATCACCTACTGAGCTTACGGGAAGGCTCGGAGCGAGGTAGGGCTTTATTAGGATATCTAAAAGATTTTGAAAAAACAATCAATTCCAGGAAATTTCCGAAAAATGAATTCTACGAAGTTGCAGCAACCTGCATTCTAGAAGAGATTACACACCATTTAGGCGTTGCCTTTCGAGTGGAAGGTTGGAATGGGCTGGAGCCGGAGACAATCTTGGGATTTGCTTCAAGCCATTTAAGACTTAAGAACTTTCAAAAAGCAATAGAAATTCTGGAATTTCGCTCAGACAGTAAGTTTAGACTCATCGAATTTCAATACCTCAGAGCAGAAGCTTTTATTGGTTTAGGGAAAATTGAAGATGGAATTGAGCTCTACATTCGGTGCTTCATAGACGATCCCACAAAACTTCCGATAGATTCTGTGCAATCTTTAGTCATTCGAAAACTATTTTCTGAACTTACTACAAGGTATCCCGAAGATAGTTTGAGCTATTTGCTATTACCCATCTACCTTAAATCTCAATCCCTTCTCAGTTCCAAAAATTCCGCCTCAGAAAATGAAGTGAACGAGTGGTACAATTTATTACAACGTTTGTATTCAAACGGAAACCAACATTCGGGAAAATACAAAATAAAAACCTTACTACGATGTTATTTTATTGGATCGGTTTTGATGGAGAAAGCAACCGAGCGAGCCTTCCCCCAAGAAGTGGGAGAAGTGAAAAAGATACTTATCGAGGCTAAAGCTAACCTTAGCGATTTACTTCCTGGATAAAATACCGAATCTCGGAAGCAACTCCGTTCTTACCGGTAGCAATGAAGTAGTTCTCCAAGTTGGATAGAGTTTCAACAGATCCCTTCTGATTCCGAGTGGATTCCAAAAATACTCTTCTGTGGTAACTATCCGCATATTCTACAGAAGATGGCTGATTTAAATATTGAGTATTTTCAATCACTACACCGGCGGATTCAGTGCTATCTTCCAAAAATGAAGTCTGAGACCTTCCGATTAGAACGACTGCTAAAATACTTGCCATGGCAAAACTCAATCCATATTGAATTGTTCTATTCTCTAGAAAAGCAGGGAATAAGCGATTATTCCAAGAAGGCTCTTCCATGGAGATTTCTTTTAGATTGGCGAACAATCTGTCCTCAAATCCGGGAGAAATGTTGGGAGCGTGATGCATTTCCCACTTACGGACTTCTCGATAAAGCTCTGTGAGTCTGTGTTCGAGAATGAGATCTTCACGGGTTTCTTCCCACGAAAAAAGTCGTCTCATATAGTTTTTCAAATTATTGGTTTTCAAAGTAGCCTTCTCCTGTGTCATCCTGCAGTATTGAATGTTTCAAAAATTCCTTAGCTTTAAATAGCCTAGACTTTACTGTTCCTATATTGCAATCTAAGACTTCTGCAATCTGGGAGTAGGACATTTCTTCGAAATATCGATACTGTATCACCTCTCGGTAGATATCTTCCATTGCATCAATCTTACTCTTTAGATATCGGGATTCTTCAGAAAGTTCCAATTTTTTTTCATAACCCATACGATCGTCCACAAAATGGCTATCTTGAGAGTCATCCATTGGTTTTTCTCTTCCACGCTTCTTCTTGGCGAGGAGATCCTTGGATTTATTGACAACAATTCTATAAAGCCAGGTGTAGACTCCTGCTTCTGCTCGGAAATTCTTGATGGATTTATAGCCTGAAATCAATGCATCTTGGACGATATCTTCCGCATCATCGGAATCCTTTACCATGGATACAGCCTTGCGGAAAAGCCTTTCCCGGTAAGGGTTTACCAAGGTCATAAATGCCTTCTGATCTCCATTTTTAATTTTCTGGAGAAGAACAATTTCCTTCTGCCTCATTGTCATGCCTTTTTTGGCGAGTGGTTTGTTATTCATAGATCTTCCAGAGTCAGATTTGTAGATAATTGGAATTTCTCCATTAAAAAAATCACTTTCTGTGAAACATTTTCTCCAAATCGTCCCTCGTTAATTTGACCAGAGTCGGTCTGCCATGCGGACAGCGTGCCGGATTTGCCGAGTAACTCAAACGATTCAAAATTTCGGATATAATAGCATCACTCACTTGGCTTCCCTTTCGGATTGCCGAACGACAAGCTACGCATTTTGCCATGAGGTCGTAGGGCTCGGGCTCTGCTACATCAGGGTGAAGAATTCGATTTAAAAAATCACTGATAATCTCTCTTTCTTTTCCCGATTCCAAATAAGCGGGAACTTCGCGAACCACCAAACTCCCCTCCCCAAAATCCTCCAAAGCAATTCCCAGACGCGAAAGCTCTTCTGATTTCGATAAAATTTCTTCGGCTTCATCCACGGAAAGATCTAATCGAATGGGTGTTAGCAGAGGCTGGATTCCGTAAGAATGATCCTTCAATCGATTCAAAACTTCTTCATAACGGATTCTTTCATGTGCCGTATGCTGATCTATAATATACAGACCATCCTCGGCTTCGGCAAGAATAAATGTTTCAAACAAAATTCCAAAATGTCTCTTGGGAATAAATTGACTGTGCTTGATAGGATTGGGATTCAACTCTTCCAAGTGAACACCGGCACCCGTCTGGGATAGCTCGTAGGATTCCCTTCTCCCCGCCTCGGGGAAAATATCTCTGTGCAAAATGTCCTGAAAATCGGATTGCTTGCTTTGATCCGGTTTGGAAAAGCTCTGATTGCTACCCATTCGAATAGGACTGGACAACCTCTTCTTCAATTCCAAGAAACTTACAGGAGTGGATGAACGAAGTTCTTTTTGAATGGATGCAATGAAAAAACCATTGAAATACTCTTCTTCCAAGAAGCGAATCTCTTTCTTTTGTGGATGGACGTTCACATCAATTCTGTCAGGTGGAATTTGGAAAAATAAAAAGCACCAAGGATGTGCTCCCGGAGGAAGGAGTTCATCGTAGCATTTCTTCAATAGAAAACTGGAATTCTTGACTTCTATAGGACGGTTGTTTACAAAAATAAATTGACCCATGCGATTGGATCTGTAAAAATCAGGATCGGAAATAAATCCTTCCACTTGAAAAGCATTTTTTTCGTGAGATATGGGAATTAGGTGGTCTCTTAGATTCTCACCAAACAAGTCAATGATTCTATCTTTTAAATCACTTCCTGTCATTCGGAATACATCTTTTCCGTTTTTTACATATCGAAAAGCTATATCGGGTCTGGTGAGTGCCGAAATTTGAATCCGGGTTTTATTCTTTCGATCTTCCGACTCGGGAGATTTGGAAAATTTTCTTCTCACAGGAGTATTGTAGAAAAGATCATGAATCTCTATCTTAGTTCCTTGAAAATGGGGAATTTCTTTTTTCGAGAGAATTTTTCCTTGGTGGATTTCGATTCTATGGGCGAACCTTTCACCTGCAACACCCGATTCAATTGTCACCTTGGCTATGGATGCAATTGAGGCAACAGCTTCCCCTCGAAAACCATAGCTTATAAGACTGTCCAGATCTTCCAATTTTTGTATCTTGGATGTTGCATGTCTTTGGACTACCAATTCCAAATCGCCTTCCAAAATTCCGTGCCCGTTGTCACGAATCAAAATTTTTTCCATGCCACCCAACTCAGTTTCAATGGAAATTTCAGTGGCACCCGCATCGATTGAATTCTCTACCAATTCCTTAATTACGGAATGTGAAGATTCGACCACCTCACCTGCGGCAATTTTATTGATTAGATCAGCACCTAAGGCTTGGATTCTTCCCATACATCCATTTTTTCAAAAGAAATTCCGATATCCATACAATTTTCATTAGCTTCTTGACTTTTATACCCCTACAACGAATCTATTGTAGTAAGAGACAGGGAGGCTAGTTTGAAGAATTTCTTTATACCACCAAAATTTGACGCACCATTGGCTTGGACATTTGACCTTGGTTTCCCACTCATAACAAAAACAATGTTCAATCTGGAACGAGTGGTCATCAGCCACCAAGACCGAACCAGACTTCGAAGCCTATCCAACAAGAATGTTATTTATTTTTCCAATCATCCCACAACCATAGAACCACCGGTTGCCTATCATGTGGCTAATGCTATGGGTTCAAGGTTCCACTTCATGGCTTCGCGAAATGTCTTCGACTGGGGAGCCGGTTTTGTGGGTGAAGTCATCCGCCGAGTGGGAGCTTTTTCGGTATTGGCAGGTGGAGCAGACAAAGATGCGGTCAAAATGTCCCGAAATATTCTTTCATCTCCCGGAGGAAAGCTAGCCATCTATCCCGAGGGAATGTGCAGTGGAGAAAACGATAACCTTCTACCCTTCTTGCCGGGAACGGCTCAGATTGGATTTTGGGGATTGGAAGATCTGAAAAAGAAAGACCCCGATGCTGACATAGTAGTTGTTCCTGCCTTTGTCAAATACGTAATGTTAGGTTCACCCAGTTATTTGTTATTTCACATTCGAGAATCCATTTCCAGAATAGAAAATGCACTCAATCTTGACCCGGGAAACAGAAATCTTCTCAGACGATTTTTAATGGTAGGTCGTTATCTTTTGGAGAGAACAGAAGAAGAATACGGTATTGAGCCGGATACCGACCAAGATTATGATTTTCGTGTGGGACGCGTTAGGCATGAAACTCTGAATCGTGCAGCGAAGATTCTTAACCTGGACATTGGAAAAGAATCCAATGCTATTGACAAAATCAGAGAACTATTCACTGCACTCGATAGTATAGAAGCCGGATTTCCCAGAAAGGGCTGTGAGCATGTAACCAAAGAATTTTATCAATTGGCACGAGCCGAGGTAGAAAAAGCATACACCTTTCTGGTAACCAAGCCTGACCACTTGGTATCTTGGCCTACAGCGGAAAGATTTATTGAATGGCTCTATCGTTATGAAATAGTAGTTTTTGGCAAGACCAGTTTTCGAAGCAGAGAAGCACATGTGTATTTTCCTGAATTTTTCCACCTGGGAGATTACTATGAAGATTACAAAAAAGACAAAAGAAAGACAGTTGCCAATCTAACAAAAAGACTACGTAATGATCTAACAATTTTAATGAAGCAAGCGGTAAAAACAACTTATCCTATGGTCACTCCTGAGGAATTGGGCTAGGCATAATTACTCCACATAACCCTGTTTTTGCAAGGCGTTCATTGCCTCGCTTCCCAACTTCTTTCGATCAACCAAAGTTGATGCAACAGTTCCTACTTTCCAAATCTGAATTCGAAATTCATTGACAGCCGGTGGGATACCGCTTTCCGAGAGAATCAATTGCTTACATTCTTTTCCTTTACAGCTAAGAGGATTCAAGTCGAAACTTCCGACACCCCACTCTTTGCCGGAAATCGGTAATTGATCCTTGTAAATTTTAAACGAAGGTTCGCTAACATCCGGATATATCTGAAAGAAAAATTCTGTTTGGAGATTTTTATAATCTTCCAAATTCAATGAAATGATTTGCTTGGTTCCAAAATTTTGAATTGATTGCTCCGAAAAGAAGTTCTTTCCGTATACTTTTTTGAATCTGCCATGAGGAATTGTAATTTCAATTTTAAGATTCCCTTTTTGAAAACTTTCTTTCAAGTCACGTTGATTGATGCGAATCCCGTAATAAGATTTTGGTGGAATAGTTGTATTCAATTTTTCTTGCAATTCTTTATAGATCTGCAATTGAGAAGGGGAAATCGTATTTTCAATCAAGGGAGTCTTTAGAGGGAAGTGTTCTTGGGGATCAGCTTCCAAATCAAAGAAATATTCCGTCTCAGGCTTTTGTTTTTCATTCCAAGCCGATCCCAGCCTATGGAATTCATATGTTTTTTGCTTGAGTTTATAATTGTCTTTTTGGTATGCTTTAACTCCCCTAGCCTCACCATAGTATTCCCTGGACGAATTATCTTCACCCAATAATAGATTTTGTAGAGGAATTCCCCGAATTTCATTGGGATTGGAAACATTCAATTCTTTTAAAATACTTGGCATTAAATCAACGGAGCGAGTGAGAAATTTGCTGGAAGATCCGTGGAATTTGGAAAAGGATGAGTTTTTTGGAAATTTTATCAAAAGGGGAACATGAATATCTTCTTGGTAGAGTCCTTGTCCATGACCGTACATAGTGTTTATTTCCGAAAAAGGAGAATAGGCATGTTTGGGATCCATCACCTCGCCATGATCGGAGGTAATGATTATTAATGTGTCTTCATAAGTTCCTTGATCTTTCAGATGATCGATAACTTTTCTCACATTAGCATCCACAAATGCTACCTCACCCAGGTAATTCAACTTTTGATCGGTAAGATTTCGTCTTTCAGACGGGGGGATTCGCAACTGCTTCAGATATTGTTCGGGTGGCGTGTAGGGTCTATGAGGGTCATTGTAGTTTAAAAAAATAAAATGGGATTGTGGAATTTTTTCATAAGAATCAATAATATATTTCGTGATAGGAATTGTATCTTTTATCCTGTCTGAAAAATCGGCAACTTTGGTAAAACCAAAGTCAGCACCTATACCGGGAACTGTGTCCATAAAAGGGTTATTTCCCATCATTGTTGTATGGATTCCTGATTTGGAAAGTAGTGCCGGTAAAGGAGCCGGTTGATTGTAGAAATCATTTACCTCTTCTTTCGAAAGAGGATAGTCCCAAATATTCAGAGCAGATTCGCTGGCATAGTTTCCTGTAAAAAAAATTGTTGTGGATGGTCTAGTCCACGCTGAATTAACAAAATGCCGGTTGAAACTTATGGAATCATTTTTGAATTCATCCAAAAACGGTGTTGCATGATAAAGACCCAAGGCATCAAAACGAAGAGAGTCAATTACAATGAATAAAACCTTGGGATTGGTTGGTATATTGGTAAGTTCACGTTCCAACTTTTCTTTTGGGAACAAATAGATATTGGGAACCAAGACATTTTGACCGGATTCATTCTTCAATGTAAGTCGTGAATTTCCGGAGGGATCGGTGCATCTAGCAATTATTTTTTGATCCTCATGATCATTGGAAGAAGAATATATTTTTTCTTCGTTACAAAATAATGTCCATTCCAAGCCTAATTTAACATTTGCCCGCGCAAATGTTAAATTATGGTTCAGCGAGCCTTGGAAATTCCATTCAATACTTTCATCTTTTTCGAGATAAAAATATTTTTCCGTAATCAATTCATAGTAGTTATCATAGAAATGTGTGAAAATAGGAAGATTTTCATCAGTCCAAGGAGAATGCTTAAATTTTGACCTAGAGTAACTACGAATTGGTGTTGGCTTGGAGAAATCAAATTTAGATGTGCCGGCTAAATGATTTTTTACTTTTCCGGTTTTAAATTTAGATTTATGTTGTAATGAGAAGAAAGTAGTCTCGGCATCTTCCGGTAAAGGAGACAGAGACAATGAGAGAGCACCACAATGAATGCTTAGAAAAATAGAAAATAAGGAGGCGCAAACTCCGGTTTTCAATTATTTAACTTCGAACATATGAGCAGCGGTCAACCACACACCCACCATAATCATTCCAATCCCTGCCCACTGAGTCCAAGTTAATCGCTCCTTGAAAAAAATAGCAGAAACGATCAAAACCAAGATAAAGCCGGAACTGGTAAAGACCGGATAGGCAAGGGAAAGTTTGAGACCTTTTCCGAGAACGAATCTATAACCAAGCAGTGCTAAGCCAAAGCAAGCCAACCCACCAATGAAGATCGGATTTAAAAATGCTTGTATCAGACCAAGTATACCAGCCTGTTCCGGTGGAGCGGCTGAATCACCAAGAGAACTTGACTTGATTAAAATGTTAGCAAGAGCATTGAAGAATACAGCTATGCAAAAAATAATTATAATAGACGATTGCACTATAGAGATAAAATATTTTCCCCCATTCTCAGGTCAATCTTAAAAATGATAGAAAAAACTCTCCCCTTTCATAAGTCGAATCTAGTTTATTACGATTCTCAAACCCCCGGAAAGACTATAATATTTGCCCATGCAAATGGCTATTCCGCGCATTGCTACCGTGTCTATTGGGAAAAATTGATTCCCAATTACAGAGTCATAGGCTTGGATTTTGCCGGTCATGGAAAGTCGGGCTATACTCTGGATTTTGACAATTGGCTTTTTTTTCGTGATCAAATATTGGAAATTTTGAACAAGGAATTGCCCCGAGGTGAGACTGCAATCGGGATTGGTCATTCCTTGGGTGGAGCCTCTTCTCTTTTGTCCTTAAAAGAAGCCCCGAATTTATTCGAAAAAGTGATTGCACTCGATCCCGTTGTGATTGGATGGAGAATGACTACCTTGGCTAAAATTTTTGGAAATCCATTAGCAAAGGGAGCCGTTTCCAGAAGGAAAAATTTCAATTCATTAAAATTGGTTGAAAGGGCTTTTAAGAAGTTTCCTGCTTTCTCACATTGGGATGAGGAAATTTGGCAGGACTATCTCAGTTCTTGCTTTCGGACAATGGAAGATGGAACCGTTTCCCTTTGTTGTGATCCAAGTGTTGAGGCGAAGATTTTTTCTTTATCCAGCTACCGAGTTTTTATGAGATTCTATGGAATTCGAGGGGAGACTCACATAGCGATACCGGAAAAATATGAAGTTTGTTCACCTCGATTGGCTAGGCTGATTACCAAAAAAAATCCCAAGTCCAGTGTGGAAATCTGGAAGGATGCAACTCATTTCTTTCCTTTTGAATGGAAAGAAAAAACCTGGCAATTTATTGAATCGAAAATATAGATAGAATATGTTCTTTTTCTTTTCAAAATTTCTAACCCTGTTTATATTTCCTCTCCCTCTTGTTATTCTATCAGGGCTGATTCTCTCATGGACTATTGTTGCCGGTATCAAGAAAAAACTCCTAATGTCCCTACCCTTTCTGGTATTGTGGTTTTTTTCTACCAACTTCACATCCCAGATGCTTATTTCTTCACTTGAGGATGAATTTCCACCCATTGCAATCCAAGATTTGGATCAACATGATGTGGCAATCGTATTAGGTGGAATGTTTAATAACCTAACAAGATATCCAGAGAGACCCGAATTGAATTCATCGGCAGATCGAATCACTGATGCATTGGCACTATATAAACAAAAAAAAATCAAAAAAATTCTATTCACCGGTGGATCGGGCTCACTGTTTTTCAATCAAAAAACAGAAGCGGACTTGGCTCATATTTTTTTCGAAGAACAAGGCATTCCTTCAAGTGACATCATCTGGGAATCCGAGTCCCGAAACACCAGAGAGAATGCATTGTTCTCGAGCAAATTAGTTTCACCAGATGATAAGATAGTCCTAATTACATCGGCATTTCATATGCCACGTTCAGTGAGTGAATTCAATAATTCAGGAATCACTGTAACTGCTTACTCCACAGATTTCAGAACCCTGAGTGAAAACACAGGATTCTGGGAAAATTTCATTCCTCTAACAGGTGCTTTAGACACAAGCACGATTGCAATCAAAGAATGGATTGGAAGACTTGCTTACTGGATCTTTTGATTCAGAAAGTCCAAATCTGCATTCTTGATAGATTCTATGTGTAGAGTCTGAGTTGGGAAGGCGAATTCCACTCCAATACGAGAAGCTAAATTCTTAATATCGATCAGAAAGGCTTCCCGATTCACCAACTCTTCCTGCCAAGTCTTGACTTCGAAAAAGATATATACCAATATTACCAAGCTATCCGGTCCAAAATCATTGAAAAATATCTGCATATTATCCTTAAAAACCAATGGATGTTCGCTAGCCAATTTTCTAATCCCTGCTACAAATTCTTGCACTTTTTCGGTAGTAGTGTCATAGGTAATTCCCAATTTTGTGGAAAGCCTACGATAGTTTCTTTTACCCATATTGTCAATTTTTGCATTCATCATTTCTGCATTGGGAATAGATACTACAGAATTGTAGAATGTACGAATTCGAGTTGACCGAAAGCCAACCTCTTCAACGATTCCATCCGAACCATTAACAACGATTGAATCTCCTACCTAGAATGGTTTATCCAGAAGAATCATGAGTGAACCGAAAAAATTAGCAATCCCATCTTTTGCCGCAAGGGCAAATGCAAGACCTCCCAAACCCAAACCGGCTAATACTCCCATGACATTGATACCAATATTTTGAACAGCTACCAATACTCCAAAAATAACGACAACAATTTTCAATGTTTTGGAAAGTAGAGGAACCAATTGATCATCCAGGGACGATTCAGTTTTCGCGGCTATTGACCTTAAATATGTTGACAAAACTTCCATTAATCCATAAAGTGACCACACCAAACCAATACTCAGTGTTATCTTGAGAAGTGTATGAAAAAATCCTAAAACATCTCCATGAAACCTGAGAATTTTTAAAGAAAGATACCACAATGCAGTGGCAAGAAGCAGTGCTACCGGACTTTTAATATTTTCAATTATCTGATAGTCCCAAATCGTTTTATGATTTTTCATCATCAGAAAAAGTTTATTCAGTAAAAATTTGGCGATGACTCTTAGTGTTAATCCAAGCAGTATTGCTGTTGTAAGTCCGATCCATTGCCAGATCATGATTCCAATTATATATTTCTTCATCCAAGGAGATATATAATTTTCCATCCAAGGCTGTTGGTAGTGTGCTCCACCTGTTTTGGGATTCAAGTAAGGAAGATGACTGACCTTCTCGTAAAATTCAGGTGTAAGGTGAATCGTTTCTTTGGAGAACAAAAATGCTCCATCCCTTTCTCCTCCATCAACTCTGTAAAGAGCTATTTCCGAATTATTTAAATAGTATTTTTTTATAGGATTGGCGATGAGATCTTCTTCATCGGGAATTTTGGAATAATCGATTTTAAATAATCTGTCTATTACTTCCTTGAGCAAAATTGAAGTTTCTCTTCCTTTTTCTTTTCTTAGGATAATAGGCGTATCTTCCAAATTCAATGTTCGAATCGCATCATCAATCCGCTTCATTTTATCCTTATCATTTTCAATCACACCTTCTCGATAATCATTCATTGCCGACAGGAAGGTTTGGATAGTTTGTCTGGGAGTTCCGGTTTTAACCTGGTTCAATATATTTTGCGAGTAAATAGGAAATGCGAGTAGAAAAATAAAAACAAATCTCATATATGATTTAATGATTTTCCAGCTACGCAACTTGAGTCAAGTAAAGAAAGCTTGACGAAAATAGCCAAGTTTGAAAAAAATAATGTATCACCATGCCAAATCGCACGAAATACTTTTTGATACTTTCTTCCATTTTCCTTATAGTTTTCTCCTTTTTTCGAGTTCTTTTTTTTCTGCAATACTCTTACAAAATGGAACAAGGCACACCATACGAAGTTCTATGGGCATTTCTTCTAGGTATAAGATTCGATCTGGCGGTTTTGGGAATGGTATTCGGAATCTTTTGGGTTCTGAGCTCCATTCACTTTCTAAACCGTTTTCGTTTGTATATCTATCTATGGTCGTTTCCTCCTATACTTATTTTTGCTTGGATCATTGGTCACCTTACCGGTGATTTAATCTATTTCGAAAATGCCAATAAACATATAGGCTATGAAGCATTTGTTTTTATTGGCAAGGATTTGGTTTTCATAATCTATTCCTTTCTTCTTAATGATCCTTTAAGTTTCTTAGTTGCGTCAGTGTTAAGCTTGTTGTATCTTTATTTTTCTGTCAAAACCTATAAAAGATTTTTTCGCGGAGAATTCGAATCCGAAACTACTTTAAAAACTTTACTTCATTTCGCAATCGTTGTCGCAATTACTGTTTTACTTATACGAGGTGGACCTCAAGAAAGTCCAATCCGAGCAAGTGATTCTATTGTTTCTGAAGATACATTCATTAATAATATAGCACTCAATGGTGTATTTACTGCAATCATGGATATCAAAAGCCAGAAGGTTCCCAAGTCACTCAAGATGGACAGAACCCAGGCAACGTTAATAGTTAGAAAAGAAGTTGAATATGATGGTGCCGAATGGATCAACTTGCCCAACTACCCCATCCTAAGGAAAACAAAACAAACCAAGCAAGGCACTCCACCTAATATAGTAATCATCATGCTGGAAAGTTGGACAGGAAAATACATTGAAGCCATACAAGATGGCAAACCTCACGGCAAAGAAGTCACCCCCTACTTTAACCAGTTCATAAAAAATGGACATTTTTTTAGAAGATTTTTCGCAACAGGTGGCCGAACAACCAACGGCATGATTTCGATATTGACCGGAATTCCGGACAGACCGGGTTTAACTGCTGTTCGGACACATCAAATTCTTTCCAATTTTTCTTCCATAGGAAATATCACAAAGGCAATGGGATACAAAACGATATTTGTAAATGGGGACGATCTGAATTTTGACAACGTAAAGTCTATAATGCCCAGATGGGGATTTGATCGAGTATTGGGTAAGAAACATATGTCGGAAATGGGTAAATTCAAAATGGGTGGTTGGGGCTACGATGATCGTGATATCTATCATGTCCTGGAAGAAGAAATTGCCAATACTCCCGAAGGACAACCTTTCTTGGGAGTGGCACTCACTATGACCACACATTACCCCTATATCGTTCCCGATAAAAAATTTGAAATCTTCAATTCAAACGAACAAGATTTCGACTTTCTTAACACCTACCACTATGCCGACTGGGCGCTCCATGATTTTATGGAATCCATTCGAAAATCCCCTCGCTTCGATAACACCATATTTGTATTTGTTGGTGATCATACCCATCATAGATATCTCAATTACTATGAGGACAGAAACATTCCCATGCTTTTGTATGCACCGAAATTTATAAAACCGAAAATGGACAATCGTATCGCAGGTCAGATTGATATACTTCCTACCGTTTTAGGACTCATTGGTAAGGAAACATATTTTGCTTCCATGGGGAAAGATCTATTGGATCCTTCCAATAAAAACGATTCTGCATATTTCGCCTACGGAAACACTTTCGGCTGGATTGAAGACAATCTCTTTTACTTTCAATTCTCCGACGGTCCCGCCAATCTCCAGTTCAATGTGAATCCACCGCACACAGAAAATACCATCTGCAAAGAAAATCCATTAAACTGCGAAAATCATAAGTTAAAAGCCAGAGCCTTTTTCAATTTAGGTTTAGAAATCTTAAATAAAGACCAAATCTTTCCTTTGAGCATACCGGGAAGATAAAGAATTTCAGGGGAAATCGCAGCACAAAGGGATGCTGGGAGCATCCCGACT
>JAFIGA010000034.1 GCA_020831715.1 Leptospira sp.
TCCTTTCCAATCATACTATCATCTACCCTACTCTTGCCTTATTTGGTCTCTATGCAATCAAATGGTCGAAATTTCCCGGCGATGTTTTGGCTCTCATTGGAAAGAATAGTATGGGAATCTTTTTATTACATCCATTTGTAATTCATTTTATGCACAGCTTCGACCCATACATTTTAGGTGGATCTTGGCTCAGTATACCGACTACATTGCTTTTAAATATTTCCATCCCTCTTTTTGTATGGATAGGGATAGAAATGTTTTTTTCAAAAATTAAAATTCTAACACAGACCGGAGATAAGCAAGATGCTTAACGGCTTTTAGAACCTTTGGGTTTTTTATTTTTATTATTATAATACTTTTGTTTTTTATGATTTGGATTGAATTTTTTGATTTTCTCTCGGTTTTCCATCTCTATACAAGCCATTAAATAGGTTGCAACTTTGAGATGAATTGTTTCCCAATTTACTTTTTCCAACTTTCCAAATAAAGGATGATGAGAAAAAGGCCCTGAGTGAAGCCTGAAAGCTGTGATAGCCGTTTTTAATCGCAGTAATGCGCTCAATTCGTCTATTTCTTCGTGTTGTTTGGGCAATTCAGGAAATTTCCACTTAGGAGTCCAAGAATTCTCTTTTTCAAATTTTTTTAACCT
Source organism: Leptospira sp. (assembly GCA_020831715.1). Taxonomy (GTDB): domain Bacteria; phylum Spirochaetota; class Leptospiria; order Leptospirales; family Leptospiraceae. Next base: position 650 of record JAFIGA010000034.1, read on the forward strand.
AAATTGGCTATACCAATTCTTGAAAAAGCTCTGATTTTCCATTTCCGAATAACTCATGCTAGACTCTATTTCTATTGACAGGCAATCTAAAATCTGACCTACAGATAAATTAGTCTTAGAACTATGATTGTTTTTTTCCAAGAAACCTATCTCGAATTCGAGATCTTTCCAACTTTTAATAATAACCATTCTATACCTTCTCTTTTGAAATCATCAATTGATTCCGTATTTTTTCTTAAGCTGGTTTAAATCTTTAATAAAATTGTCTCTTACTTTAACCGGGAGTTTTCCCAATTCCAGAACCAATCTATTGGGAGATTTTGTACGGGGTGAAATGGTTTCACCCCTGCCCTCTCGCCTCTTCAACTCTGCTTCCAAAGACTTCACAGTAAGCTGAGTGCCCGACCTCAGCATATCTTGAACAATTTTTTGATCCAATCTTGCTATGGAACTCAACTGCTTAACATACCTATCGGTATAACCCAACAATTGAGCAACCTCATCTGCAGTCTTTTTCTTTTCTTTCCTCAGAAAAGCAATTGACCTTCCCACTTCCCAAGGATTTAAATTCTTTCTTTTTTCATTTTCGGCAAGAGCCATTTCATAGCAGATATCTTCATTCGCATCAGTGATAATGGCGGGTATAGTCTTCCACCCAAGCTTCTGAGCCGCTCTAAATCTCCTTTCACCTGCCACCACCAAGTATTTGTTTTTGTCTTTTCTTAATAAGATAGGTTCGATGAGGCCTAAACGCTCCATAGAATCTACCAGGTCTCCCACATCATCTCTGCCAAATATTCTGGGTTGATTGGGATTAACAGAGATCTTGTCCAGTTCCATAGTGGCAGGATCTTTTTTCTTGTCTGTGTAAGCTGAAATCAAATCAAGAGATGAAAAATCGTTTTTCTTAGACATCGAGTTTTCCTTTTACTTCCTCTGCAAGATCCAAGAAATACTGCAAGGCTTGAGAGTCATAATGGGACAATAGACTCATCTTCGCTTGGGATTGAGGGATGGATTCTCTTCGATAGAGAAGCGTCTTAAACACAGGAAAGTATTTTTTGATAGAAGTTGCAAGTCCTGACAGAGCTTTCTGCCCTTCATACTGGTTTAAAACAGCGCCAAGAAGCTTCAATCTTGGATTGGCTTTCTTGCGAATTTTTTCGATTGTCTCATGCAGATCTTTTAAGCCTTGGACACTAAAAGCTCGAGTCTGAATAGGAACCAATACAAAATCCGCGGCAATCAAAGCATTCTCCAATATCAATCCGAGTGATGGTGGACAATCAATGATAATGTATTTGTATTTGGATCTTATAGGTAATAATGCCTCTTTCAATAATTCAAAGTCATCTCTCTCATAGGCAGTTGTAAAATTGGCAAGATCCAATGCGGACGGAGCCAGATCATAATTCTTATCCAAAGGAAGGATGATTCTTTCCAGAGATACAGACTTCTTTCCACGATATCCCAAAGAATCCATCACGGAAAATTTTATATCCTTATGAAACAAATTGGTCGCATTTGCCTGCGGATCCCAATCAATAAGTAGAGTTTTGCCAGATCTAGACAATGCTTCACCAAGGCATATAGAAACTGTTGTCTTGCCCTCCCCTCCTTTCTGATTGGAAATTGCAATTACATGGGAATCAAATTCTTCATCTACAGAGAGGGTAAAATATTTTTCCAATGTTGATTTCTTGATTTTATTTGTTTTGAATCCGGGAAGTTTCAGCTCCAATGCCCTGGCATCAAAACTATCCTGATCCATTCCCACAATTTCAGCCGATTCCTCTCGACTCAGTTCTTTATTATTCCCCATCTTTCCACAATTTAATCATATAATTTAAACTGTCAAGAATTATGTCACATTATAAAAAAGAATTAACAAACCAAAACCCTGGGGGTGAAATCATTTCACCCCTAGCATCTACTACTCTTAAACGCACTCACTTGGGGTATTTAGCCTTTACCAATATATCCCCTTACCTAAATTGTTCCTAAATGGCAGTTTTCCCTAATTCCAAATCCTACTACCAGCATTTGGTCATACTTATTTGCATCTTGTCGAATCAATCTATTTTCGCGGAGTATTCGGTTTCGCTATTGGGTGCGCGTAGTGGAGGTGAATTTGTTTTTGAAACGGGGAATCGATTCCCTAATTTATCCGGAATCACCGGAGGATCGAGAATAAGTTTTGATAGAAATTATAATTTGGGGGGAATCGGCGGAAAATACTTCGATGAAAGATGGGAATTTTCAGGTAAATTCACAACTACAGGATGGTATACAAATACAGGACAAGCCAGAGATGAAGACTTTTTTCTATTTTCTGTGTCACAGGAAAGAGCTCATCATATGAGTCTGAGAGATTTCACCTACCATGATAGTACCAATGTATACTCCGGGACTAGAAATTTTGCAGATGGTATTGGGAAATCTTCGATGTCTGAATACAATATTGATCTATTCTCCAGATACTATCTGGGAGAAGCAAAGGCAGATATAAATGAGTCAGGTGATGGCTTTTTTTTATCCGGTGGATTTAGATATACTTACAATAAATACTATTTCTATGATGTGAACCAATGGATTGGAACAACACCTGTTTTTTATCAGCCAATTGGTTTTGGACTGAGTTTTGCCAATTCCATCATAGAAGTTCCTGTTGGAATTGGTTATAGATGGAACTGGGAAAAGTTTTACTTGGATTCCAGCTTCCATATATTGTTTGCCTATATCCAAACTAGAGATTTCCACAAGCAGAGAAATATCAATTTTGAGTCAGAGACCATAGGATCGGGAATTTTAGCCACAGCAGAAATAGGATATAAATTCACCGAGAAATTGGCGGGATTTTTAAGATTAAATCAACACCGTTTCTTTACGAAAGGAAATTTTACTGCTCGAGGTGGTTTGTCCCAAGAAGACCTTACTGCCAATTTTTTAGGGAGATTTAAGGCTCATATCAACACCAAAGATTATACCTTGGAGTTTGGAGCGGAGCTTCGACCGGAGTGGCAATTTTAGTATGAAAGGAAGTTCCAGAAAAAATGAAATATTGGCTTTTAAACCCGGAGAAGTCATGCCTTTGTTCGGGCTGGAAGTTCCCATTGTTGTTAACGAAAAAGCAAGAAATAGAGAAAGAGCAATTTTAACCAAAACTTGCGTCCAAGTATATATCGAGCCAAGTAAATCAGCAAACAATGCTCGTGAAAAAATTCAGATCCATACAGAAAAACTTTTAAAAACTCTACTCGTGGATATGCTTTCTCATCGAATCAAAAAATATGCCGAGATGGGAGGTTTTACTTTCAACCACTTCCGAGTAAAAAAAATGCGTACTCGTTGGGGAAGTTGCTCTTCTTTGGGGAATTTGAATTTCAATATTGGATTGGCTCTTGTTCCGGTTCCCATATTGGATTATGTTGTGGTGCATGAACTATGTCACTTGAAAGTCCCCAATCATTCTGCAAAGTTTTGGAATACAGTCCAAAAGATTATGCCGGATTACAAGATACACCGCGATTGGTTGAGATCCCACGAAAAAGAAATTTTAGATTATTTTTATAAAGAAGAGGGTAGGGCGCGGGTTACTCCGCTTTCTCAGAAGTGGAAGCAATAAGATCTATCTGCTTGATAATACCAATTCTAAAGAAACTAGATTGCATGAATAGGGAAGGGGGGTTGGTTCCGTCTGATTTTAACAATTCTGTCTTAAGAGGATATCTTAAATTATTTTCTGATGTAGCTTCCAAATAGATCGAGGTATTTTCGAAAACTGTTCCTGAAAAATAATGTCCAATAGAATAACTCAACATAATGGTTGTGGAAAGCATGGGACGATATCTTCCTAGAGTCTCCGACGTTTTAATCCTGTTTTCAATCAAGGTAAGATTATAGAGAACTTGTCCAAAATTAATTCCTATCGCCAACGAAAAACCTTCCGGATCAAAATACCCAAGATAAGCAGTTGCATATGCTCTCGTTTCTTCATAAATATAAGAAGTCCTTCTACTGCTTAAATCATTCTGTGGAACGCTTCTTGCAAATATTGCTTCTTCTATTGTCTGCGGAACAAAACCTGTATCCGGATAATCAAAGAGAGATCCTCGAAATACACGCGGTGAATCCAAGGTGAATGCATAAGCGAAGTATTTTCCGGCCCAGTGATTGGGAGCGATTACGTGAGGAACAGATCGCAATGTATAGAAACCGGAATCTTTTGCTTGCTGGGATAAAACACGACGAAGACCGGTAAAGGGAGATCGAATGACTTCAGGTGAAAATTGTCTAGCCAATGCATCTGTTCCATCTTGCTTATCATCAGAAACAAATCGTATGGACGAGGACTCAAGACCTGCAGTTACATAGATAGGGGTAAGCAGATCTTGTAAAGAATTGCAATTCATTCCAAACAACATAACCAAAATAAAATATCTTTTATTATTCAAGGAACGATTCAAAAGAAATACCTCCTCTTCAAGATAAGGAATACTGCGATAGCCGAGAAAGAAAATCTTGTTCAGCTACTTCATAACTTTTAAAATGTTCCAAAAGTCTTTGGTCATGCTCTCGAAAGATGCGAATCCCAAATCTTCCGTATTCATTTCTGATCCATTTTTCCAATTGATAGAGAGATTCTTTATTTCGATTTTTTTGAAAGTTTTGATTGGAAATAAAATCCCATAGATCATCAATTCCTCTTTTCTTGGTAACCGATGTCTTGAATACGGGAGGAAGCTTTTGCGAAGGCAATACATCTCGCAAAAACTCCAGAGTATTAATAAGCATATGGTAGCTTGACTCACCCAAACTTTCTTCATCCATTTTATTAATGATGAAAGCATCGGGAACTTCCATGATACCGGATTTCATAAACTGAACTTGGTCCCCCCCCAATGGCTGCAAAACCAGAAAGGCATAGTCACTGAGTAGAGATACCTCTACTTCGTTCTGTCCAATGCCCACTGTCTCAACCAATACGAAATCAAAAAAATGTCTTAGCAATCGAATTACATGATAGGTATGAGGATTGACACCACCCAATTCCAATTGAGAGGCTTGTGAACGAAAGAAAATACGGTTTTCTCTACGAGGCATCACCACCCTTGTTCTATCACCCAATATAGAACCTCCGGATATGTTGCTCGAAGGATCTATAGCAACCACAGCCATAGATTGTTTGGGATTCTTTTCCAAAAAAATTCGTGTAAGTTCACCAATGAGACTGGACTTGCCGGCGCCGGGAGTTCCCGTAATCCCCACTGTGAAGGCTCGATTTTCTGAAAGCTCCATAGACTGTAGCATAGGAAATATTATATTTCGTAGAGAACGGCTATCTTCTCTTTCCAATAGAGATATAGCTCTGGCAATGGAAAATTTTTCTAAGTTGCGAGAGCCCTCAAGGAGCTCTCGAATTTCTTTTTCTTGCATTAAGCGGCTTTGGATGAAGGAACGATCAGATCAATAATCTTTTCAATGATTGCCATAAGATCATAATCCTTAGGGGTAAAAACCTCTTTCACTCCTTGCTTCTTTAAACCGGCAAAATCCGATTCAGGAATAATCCCACCCATAATCACCGGAACATCTGCTTTGTAGTGCCTCAACTCATCAAACAACTGTTCGGCTATCTCGTTGTGAGAACCACTTAAGATAGATATTCCAATCACATCGGCATTTTCTTCCACTGCCGACTGCACGATATCTTCGGGAGAAAGGCGAATTCCCGAATAGATCACATCAAAGCCAGCATGTTTTGCAGAAACTGCGATCATTTCTGCTCCGTTGGAGTGCCCATCAAGGCCTGGTTTTCCTACAACTATCTTGGGACGATGACCTTTCTTTTGAATGAAGTCCTGAACTTTTGCACGAACTCTTTCAGTTTTCGCATCCTCAATATTCAGAGATTGACCTTCCACTCCTGTCGGTGGGCTGTATTCTCCAAAGATTTCCCTCAAACAATCTGCCCACTCACCTGTAGTGACACCAACCTTAGCGCAAAGAATGGATGCTTCCATCATATTCTTCCCGGATTGTGCAGCTTCCTTTAGAGTAGCGAGCGCCTCTTCTACTTTCTTGGGGTCTCTTTTAGATTTAATATCACCCAAAACATTTAGAGTAATTTCTGCCGACTTGGGATCTACTTTGAATATTCCACCGTCTTCCCCACCTAGCAGTGGTGAACGAATTCCCTCGGTCCACTTGTTTTTACCTACAATGATCTGTTCTCCGGAGTTGATTCTAGAAAGTCTTTCCGTTTGGGATTTGACCAACTGGGATTTCATATATCCATTGTCAATTGCCTTGGTTGCTCCACCCAATTCGAGAATTTTGTCTATTTCTTTGTAGGCTTGTTCTTTGAGATTTGCCACTTTACTTTCCACAACTTTTGACCCGTCAAAAAGGTCAGGATATTCCAATAGATCCGTCTCGTAAGCTAGAACTTGTTGCAATCGAAGTGACCATTGCTGATCCCAAGGGCGGGGCAGGGAAAGTGCTTCATTCCAAGCAGGGAGTTGTAATGCTCGACATCTAGCCCTTCGACTCAAGGTAACACCCAATGATTCAATGAGGATACGCCATGCATTGTTTTCCGGTTGCTCTTCTGTGAGACCTAGAGAGTTTACTTGAACGCCATAACGGAACATTCTGTATTTTGGATTCTTAACTCCATAACGATCACGAGTGATTTCTTCCCACATTTCCGTAAAAGCACGCATCTTGCACATTTCTTCCACGAAACGAATTCCGGCATTCACAAAGAAGGAAATCCTTCCGACGCACTGCTCGAATTCTTCTTCGGTAAAACAACCTCGATCACGGATTGCATCTAATATAGCTATTGCGGTAGCCAGGGCAAATGCAAGTTCTTGGCTAGGAGTCGCACCTGCTTCTTGCAAATGGTAGGAACAAATGTTGGATGGATTCCACTTAGGGGAATTCTTCAAACAATATTCATACATATCCACGATGATACGAATGGAATCTGCCGGAGGAAAGATATAAGTTCCTCTGGCAAGATACTCTTTAATCAAATCATTCTGCGTGGTTCCTTGGAGCTTTTCCAGAGGAACTCCCTTTTCTTCTGCCAATGCTACATATAGTGCAAGAAGCCACATCGAAGTTCCATTTATAGTCATAGATGTGTTCATTTCTTCAATGGGAATCTGGTCAAAAAGTATTCTAAAGTCTTCCAAAGAGTTAATGGGGACTCCCACTTTGCCGATTTCCGGCTTAGAAATAGGATGATCTGAACTATATCCGCATTGTGTGGGAAGGTCAAAAGCTATTGAGAGTCCCGTCTGACCCTTGGAGAGGTTTTTCCTATAAAGTTCATTGGAAGCTTTTGCGTTGGTGTGACCTGCATAGGTTCTAAAGATCCAAGGTCTATCCTTGATCGCAGTGCCTTTTTCGTCATAGAGAATATGTGGTTTTTTTTCCATATCTGCCCGTTTTAATTAATTATTATGTAAAAGATAAAATGTTCTGGAATTATTTCAGCTAAATTTTAAAACTGAATTAGAAAAAACCTTCGGTAAATATATGATACAAGAAAGAAAACCCCTCAATCCCTATGCCTTTTTCGCATCCATTTTTTTTCTTTCAGTTGTATTCTTCATCTATTTAAAGCTAAGACCCATCCCTGCGGATCCTGAGACTTATGTCTACTTGGCAAATCTAAGAGCACTAACCGAAACTGACAGTTTATTTGGCATAGAAGAGCCACTTTCCATATTACTACTGTATTTTTGGAAGAATCTTTTTTCTCTGAACTATCTAACCGCGTTTCAATCCATTTCTTCCCTATTATTCAGCATCAGCTTGCATCTTATACTATTATTCTTCAGAAAGGGTGATTGGAAGCTAAATCACTATTTTCTGGTTTATCTTGCCGCCTTTCTTCCATATTCTCATGAGTTCCCGGTAGTTTATTTCAATGAGTTGCTTGCCGTTCTTTTTGTACTTTTAATATTTCATACATTTAGAATGGAAACAATATTGGATCTCTTCCTGTTTCCACTACTAGTGGTTGCTGCATTTTTTGCAGACCTAAGAGTATTCTTATTTGGTTTTAGTATTTTTGTGGTCATCTATTCCTTTAAAGCAAGCCAAAAGATGAAATCCAAAACTACCGTATTCTATAAGCGAAAGAATATTCCCATGATACTTTTGTTTAGTTATTTTGGAGCATTCTCTCTATTTCTAATACTTGCTTCATGGAATGATTTCTTTTCGACTTCTTCGTTTTTTGACCTTGTAATTCATTGGGGGGTTCTATCTCTCTATATCATCCCTTCTTTCATTGCTATAGTTTTGGGTAATATTCTACTAAATACAGAAAAGGAATTGAGAACCAAGACATTTACTATCATTCTGGGGCTTTCCACTATCGCTGTAATACTGTTCAATTATAGCAACTATGATGCAAATGTTCAAAATGAATTAGAAAGCGAAAAAGAAGCTATGATAAGAGTGCAACCCATGTTAAGTGGTATCACTCACACTTACACTCCCATGACAACTGCAAATTATGTTTATTTCAAGACGAAAATTACCAATAAATATATCAACAAAAGCGAAATTCCTACAACCAGCGTGCTATGGGTAGATCAAGTATGGGAAGCTGACATCAATGAGATCAAAAGAAAGTATGCTGTTAGGGGAAGGAGAGCCGCTCCGGAGGTATTCCCGCTAGGAGAAAGAACGGCATTGATACCAAGATCAATTGAAGAAAAGATTTTGGCTGAAAACATTTCTCATCCCTTACAAAATAAGGTAATCGAAGCTAGACAAAAAATATCCAAGATAACACCCTATCTTTCCTTCTTAGAGTGGCAACAGAATCTTATAGGCTACGGTCATTTACAGGACTGATTGTCCTGGGATTTTTCATCATCTTTTCTATTTTTTGCACATAGTTCTGGGTTTCTTTATAGGGAGGTATCCCTTTATATTTTTTAACAGCACCGGGTCCTGCATTATATGCTGCAACGGCTAGCTTTCTGTCTTGGAATGTCTGCATCATATCGGCAAGATAGCGAGTCCCACCTTCAATATTCTGTTCCGGATCCAATGGATCTCCCACTCCCAAAGCTTTTGCCGTACCGGGCATGAGTTGCATCAATCCTTTTGCACCTTTGGGAGAGACTGCTTTGGGATTGAAGTTACTTTCTGCTTGAATAACAGCTTTAACCAAGTTGGGATCCAATCCGTTATTCTGAGATTCTGTTAGGATTTTTTGTTCGAGCGGGCTTAAATTGTTGGGTATATTAGAAAAATTTGCACTTTGTGAGGGCTGAACCTGGAGAGCAGGGGAGGGATCGCTTCTTTCCAATAATTCCCGGAAACTTCCCCTATCCTGCTCCGCTACATTAGAAGGTAATTCCGGCTTTGAACCGGATCCTAGCATTTTTTCCAATTCTTGAATACGATTCATTACGTTTTGGATAGAAGGAATATCTTTCACTCTCATATTATGTCTCATCGACAAAATTGGAAAAAAACTATGATTTTTTTTCGAAAAAAGAACTATCGTAAATGTGATAAAAATGATGATTACAGATCGGATCACGTCACTTCCGATCTCCATTGCCGAAAAAAAAGGCTTCTTTGAAGAAAATGATCTCCGCGTGGATCTTAGAAGTTGCATCGATTACAAAAGTATCATTACTCTTTTGGAGTCGGGAAGAATTGATGCGGCGGAAATTCCCACAACTACCTACCTTCATGACGCATTCTTAAAGAAATCCAAGGTCAAAAGGCTCTATAAGGGTATTTATCTGGCTCACAGTCCGATGAGCTACTATTCCAGAAGCTTTTTCAAACCATTTGAAATTTTGTTAAACAAAACCTACGACATTCCGGTTCCCAACCAATTTTCCCCGGAAAGATTTTTCGCGGAAAAATTCATCGAAAGTTATTTCCCGGATAAATATCCCAAACTTAGATTTGTTGAAACTCCTTACTATTTGGTTGAAAAATACCTTAGAAGTTCCTCTTCTATCGGTTGTTCGGCGGATCCATTATTTTGCCCTTTCTTGAATAAGTTTCAAACTTTGGAAGAAAAAGTAAAAGAATTCCTTCCGGATATTGCAGGAAAATATATACCCACTACAATGTTGGTATTCAGCGGACAATTTGTGGCAAATTTCCCGAAAGAAACAGAAAATATCATTCGAACCGTAAAGGATTCGATCGAATTTTTAAATCTTATTGAACCTTCACAGATTGATGAGTTGATTTCAGACACGAATATTTTAAATTACTATCCGCACTATCGATTCGGAGAACTGAAACAGCTTCTGTTGCAAAATCGACTGAAGGATGATAAAATATTTCATTGGAAAGGCGATGCAAAACCTCTCGCCGCATTGGTAAAAGACCATTTCTTCCAAGGAATCAAGCGAGTGATCTCAGAAGAAGAAGTGGATGCTGTATTAAACTTCACCGATATTTGGAAAGCTCTCGATACCAAAGATGAAACTATAGTTTCCGGCAAATCCTTTCAAAATCCGGGAGCTCTAGTTCAGTATTCACCCAGTTTGGTGAACTATAGAAAACAAAACTATACAAGGCATTTAATCACTGATGCTATATCCATTTCTTTGGATATTTTGGAAGGGAATATCCATTCCAGACTCAACATCGATGAAAGTCTTAGAATTGACAATCGAGTTCGAATTCATATCAATAATATGTTGGATTATTTTCAGTCCGAATTATTCAAATTAAACGAAAGAACAATCGAATTGGAAAATATCAATTCGATCTTGGAAATCAAGTTAGATAGAAGTTCGGTTAATTTACAATATTCCGAGGAGAGGTATCGCTACCTCTTTGAATTTTCGAGAGAAGCATTGATCATTGTGGATTCAGATTCCGGAGAAATCATTGAATCCAACCTCCAATTTAGATTGATGAGTGGATACAGTAGAACTGAATTATCCAGGATTAAAATAGATGATGTAATCGTTGGACAAAAGTTGGAAAAAGAATTCTATCTCGACAAACATAGAACCGACTCCATGCTCAATATCCCCAATGGGGAAATGATTCTTAAAGATGGAACAAAAATAGGAGTTGATATTTCTATAAATTCAATGTTAGTCAGTCCACGAAAAAGGTATCAGATCATTCTTAAAGACAACCGCGAGAGAATTGAATCGGAAAAAGCCAAGCATGAATTCATTTCCAATATTAGCCATGAACTTCGTTCTCCTATGACGAATATCCGTGGATATTTTGAATTACTAACAGAGGATCCTGCAATTCGCTCTAAACCGGAAAACTCAGAAATGCTGGATATCATTGATAAAAACATCAAAAGACTCAGCTTTTTGATCGAAAACCTTTTGAAAATCGAAAAGGATATCCCGGAAGATGAGGACGGTACAGTTGAAATTTTCGATCCTGCCGTAGTTGTAGAAGATGTGATCCATATGAATTCTCATCTTTTCAATGAAAAGAAACTTAGAGTTATACAAAATCTTGAAAAAGGTCACCTAATTAAAGCAATCCGATTTGAATTTTCTCAGATCGTATCCAACCTTTTTGTCAACGCTATAAAATACACTCCTTCCGGAGAGGTAGAAGTTTCCTTGCAATTAGAAAAAGATATGATAGTGTTGGTAGTAAAAGACAGTGGAATTGGAATTCCGGAAAAGTATAAAAATTCCATATTTGACAGATTCTTCCGAATCCCATCCAATGAAAATAAAAAGATTGGAGGAACCGGTTTGGGGCTATCTATTACTCGATCTTTGGTTGAAAAAATGGGAGGAGAAATCTCAGTGGTAAGTGAACTTGGTACAGGAAGTATCTTTAAAGTTGAGGTAAAACAAGCAAAATGAATCAAAAATCTATAATTTATATAGGGATCACCACAATAGCTTTGTTATTGGCGTATTTTATGTTCTCAACATCGGATAACAAAAAAAAAGAGGGAAGGGACGCAATGTCTTCCAACACCTATCAATCCGGACAATACAAAGAGGGAAGAGATGCCTTGGCTTCCGAAAGAAATGATAAAAGTATATTTGACGAAAATAATGGATTTTTGGATTTTTCCGGTGTTCGAGAAGAAGATGATGGCAATTCCAAAAACAAAAAACATGATGTAGCGGGATTATCTCCGGAAGAACGAGCCAAAAGAAGAGAGTTGGTCATTGAAAAGTATTCAGAGCTGGCGAAGCAATTTCCAAAGAATCGCTATATACCAAGAAAATACACACCGGAGGAAGAAGAGGCAATCAAAGAGCGGGATGCCAATATGAATTATCTCCAAGAGAGACTTCTAAGCAATGACAGTCTGACACCCAATGAGAAAGCCTACTTCTATGCCAACAAACAAGATGAATCCAAAGAAAAATTGGAATTGATGAATTACTCCATTGAAAAACTAACAGAAGCCAATGCTCTGCCGGAGAGTTCCAAAAAATTAGTCGATGAAAGAATCGCATCCATACAAAAACGATTGGAAGTCTACGATAAAGAATACCAACAAGCTACGGAAGAGGGTGGTTCCAAAGAAAACTTTCAATGAATCTAATTGGATGTAATAATCTTTTTGGATCTAGGCTTACTTGTTTTCTTTTTAACCGGTTTTTTTGTAGTTTTTTTAGGTAACTTTGGTTTTTTTTTCTTGGGTGCTTTCTTGGCATTGGGTCTTGACTTCGGACGCGGTAGTGCCGGGATCTTCTTGCTAAACTTCATGGAAGAAAGCTTCTTGGATACTTCCATCATTTTCTTGGATCCCAATACATCGATTAGTTGTAATGCCGTTTCAAAACCTATGGATCGAAACAAAACCAACATATTGTCCACACCGTAGAACTCTAAAAATGCGGGAATTTCGTCTACACCTCGAGTGTCAATCCACTTACTGCATTCTTCCAAACTCAAGGTCTGGGCGATCAAAATCAGATCTTCCATTCCTGCGGCGTTCACTAATTTGACCAATCGAGAAGTTCCAATTTTTTTCCAAAGATCGAGTGTTTTCTCAATTCCGACCTTCTCCAAGGATACGATCAATTCTTCTCTTCCAATATTTAGAATCATCTCTCGAACATCCGAAGGAGGAATCAACTGAGATATATGAACCAAATCTTCCAATTCCATATTCTCAATAAAGAATACAATATCATCTTCCAAAAGAGTTTCCACAGTTTCGAGAAGAATGGGTTCGGGAAGCATCTGAACCAAGCGAATGATCAGACCGTCCTCCAATCTCTTGGAGAGATAGAGCATTTTGGTTCGATCTGCCTTCTCGGATAGTGCAAATAATTTCTCATGACCCAATCCCTTCATGATTTGAAAGGATTTACGTGGGCCCAGCTCTTCCAGGGATTTGTAGATATGTTGGATTGTGTCAAATATTTTTTTCAGCGGACAGACTCCCCGTGTTTTTGAAAACTGGTTTCAATGAAAAAGCTTTTTCCCATTCTGTCAAGCACAGGTTTTATAATATTTTTAGGAATATTGGTTGTTTTGAAAATTCGCTTCTACGATGGAAACCTTTCCGCATTGATTGGAATTTGGCAGGGATTTCATGAATTGAATCCGGGTTATATTCCAGCCGGTTTTGTTGTATTCCAAGAGGGAGGTTACGATGGACAATTTTTCTTTTTACTATCGAGATATATCTTCGAGTCCGAGAATTTGCCTTTTCCCATATTGGATTCTTTTTACTTCCGCTTTCATAGATTGGGGCTTTCTCTTCTAACAGGATACCCACTGAGTACGATTGGCTTCGAATACTATGCAGGCTTTACACTGGCTCTTCTCACTATAATTCATATTATTTCTTTTCATATGATGCATAGTGCATTACCGGACAAGAAGAAATACCTATCTCTCTTCTATTTGTTCAATCCGTACTCAATCTTGGGAATTTTACTATTGGTTTCCGATCCGCTCTTGATTTCTTTGGGACTCATCTCTTCTCTCATAATCTTTCCAATTGATAAGTTAAATTTCAAAACTTCCGGTCTTCTAATACTTGCTATGTTACTTTTTTCCTTGTCCCTATTGGTTCGAGAAACCTCTCTGTTTTTGATCGCACCTATTATGATATTTTCTTTGGCATATAAACAATATTTCAAAATTCCTTTTTTGCTACCGCCTCTCGCCATCTATTTGGGTTTTCTAATTTTCACTCAGGGTTGGAAAGTGCCAAATCCGGGGACTCTGCCCCTTCGCTTTTTGGATATGATCGATTATCCTTTGTTTGGCTTTCTCAAAAGCTGGGAATTTTCAGAACTGACATCCAATGTATCTATGGCAGTTGCTATGAAACAGATACTAAGAGAATCTGTTAAGTTTTTGTTATTTTTCATCTATCTTTCTCTCTGCATGAACATTATAAATATCTACAGCCAATGGAAAAAGCACCACAATATCAATCGCGAAGTCCTTGGCTTAACTGTCTTGATGATACCCGTCCTTGCCACCTTGGGAGTGATCACAATCGCCGAACAAGGATACTGGAGGAGTTTTGACAACCTTGCCCGGATGTTCACTATAACTACGCCAATCATTATTATTGCCAAGGCAAAATGGGAGGGCTACCGGGATTATGGATTTTTGTATCTCTCGGTGGCATTAACTGTATTTTTGTTGATTCGAGTTGGGTTCATCACCAAGGCTATGGGGTTTTTTATCGCGGAATAAATGGGGAGTTTTAGTGTTATTTTTTTATTTGAAAATTGCAACGAAGAGGCACTCACCGCAGACTTTTGGCAGACCGATTTGGCCACTGAGTCGAGGATGAGTGTCTCGTAGTTTCTCGCAGAGCCCGCTGAGGGCGCAGAGGGGGAAGATGAAATGACAGTGGGGGGTTTTGATTGGTGCGCGGATTGTAAATTGAATTGACAATTTGTGCACCTGGATTATACTAGATTTATGAAAGCAAGAGTCATGGCACGGCTTATTGAAAAGTTTTCGAAGCAATATCCAATTGTTACGATTACAGGACCAAGACAATCCGGTAAAACAACTCTTTCTCGAATGGTGTTTCCTAAGAAAAAATACATAAGCCTGGAAAATTTGGAAGACCGAAATTATGCCAAATCAGATCCAAAAGGGTTTTTAGAGCAATACAAAGACGGTGCTATATTTGATGAGTTTCAAAAATGCCCCGAGTTAGCTTCTTATCTACAAACAGAGGTGGATAGAGATTCTTCTCCCGGTCGCTTTATACTTACTGGCAGTGGACAATTTGAACTCATGCAATCAGTCAGCCAATCTCTAGCCGGTAGAACTGCACTGCTTAGGTTATTGCCTTTTTCTTTAAATGAAGCATATTCTAATCCAAAAAATACTGACCTCAACAAAGTTCTCTATACGGGCTTCTATCCAAGAATATTTGATATGAAACTTGAGCCAACAGAAATGTATTCCTTTTATACAGATACTTACTTGGAAAAAGATGTTAGAAATTTATTAAATGTTAAAGATCTTTCTCGTTTTGAAATTTTTTTAAAACTATGCGCCGGACGGTCAGGTCAGGAATTGAATCTGAATCAATTAGGCAATGATTGTGGAGTTTCCCATAATACAATTAAATCCTGGATCACAGTATTAGAAGCTAGTTTTATCATTCAACTCGTTCAGCCTTTTTATAGCAACTTTGGGAAAAGACTCACCAAAACACCCAAGTTATACTTTTTGGATCCAGGACTTTTATGTTTTCTTTTAGGGATTAAAAGAATAGAACATCTAGAAAGTCATCCACTGAGAGGTTCCATTTTTGAAACATTTATTGTAGCCGAAATTATAAAGAATCGTTTCAACTATGCACATAAATCTGATTTATATTTTTTGCGAGATAGCAAAGGACATGAAGTCGATCTGTTATTGGATAGTGGAGCATCTATATCATTAGTCGAAATCAAATCCTCGAAAACAATTGCATCCGACTTCTTTCAAAATATCCATTACTTTAAAAGTTTAACAAATAAAGTAAATAAGTCATATTGTATATACGGTGGTAACGAAAAAAGAGTGCAAAGTGAAACTCAAATTCTACCCTGGTTTCAAGCTGGTATGATAGAATATTGATTGGTTATTTTATTAAAATTGCAACGAGGAGGCACTCGTCCGAGACTTTTGGCGTTCCGAGCTGGCCACTGAGTCGAGGATGAGTTTCTCGTAGTTTCACGTAGTTTCTCGCAGAGCCCGCTGAGGGCGCAGAGGGGAGAAGATGTTAGAAATTAGAAAGTGGGACAGATTGTAAATTCAATTGACAATCTGCGCAGTTCAATTGCACTAGATTTATGAAATCAAGAGTCATGGAAGGACTGATTCAAAAATTTAACTA
>JAFIGA010000080.1 GCA_020831715.1 Leptospira sp.
AAGAAAAAGTAGTAAAGAGATCCTTTCAAGTTCCGGTTGTTTTGGATTTTTGGGCTGAATGGTGTGGCCCTTGTCGTATGTTGGGACCGGTTTTGGAAAAATTGGAAAAAGATTATAAAGGTGCCTTCGATTTAGTAAAAATCAATACAGAAGAAAATCAACAACTTGCCGCTATGTTTCAAATTTCTTCCATACCTGATGTCAGGATCATAAAAGAAGGAAAGTTGGTTGACCATTTTATGGGAGCCCTTCCCGAAAAAGAAATTCGAAAAATTTTGGATAAACATGTGATTCCAATTGAAGAAGAAGAATTGGATGATGATTCCTGGGAAGGTGTTGCCAAGAAAAATCCAATGAAACTATTGGAAAAATTGGCGAATACGCAACCTAAAGATATCCCTCCTGAGAGAGATAAATATATCTGGCAGGCTTATCTAAGTCATTCCTTGAAAGATGGGAAACTCGATGAGTTGAAAAAGCTTGTAGAAGCTGTGGAAGAAGAGAATGTATCATTCGCTAACCAAAGAAGAGTAACTCTGCAGTTTTTGGAAAAGGGTGAGGATTCATTGAATGATTTAAAAGGGCTTATGGATTCTTCCAAGAAATTGACAATTCTCGAAAAATATTTAGAAAAAGTTTCTGTAGCTTCCGGCGACAGTAAAACCAAGGCTAAGGATGACCTATTGGCTTGTTTTTACTTCTTGCCACCGGGCGACAAGGATGCGATCGATTTCCAAAAGCGACTTAGCCGAGCTTTGTACTAAAGCTCGGTATTAAGGTTCTGTCTTATTGGATTTTGGGTTAACGGATTCGCGGTTTTCGTTACCGGCATAACCAATCAGTTTAAATTGGTTGGTTTCGTCGGATTGGAAAGTAAATCTCTCCCAGAAGATATCCTTTTTGCTGTATTTTACTTCATAGAATACATCATAAATTTTTGTTTCTGAAGTTGACTTATAGTTGAATTTTTCTCGATTGTATTCAATCGCCTCACCAAGTATCTCTTTTTGTTTATCAAATAGTTTAGCAAAAAGTTCTATCTTTAGATCTTCTTTTGCTTGTGGGTGTATCAATTCTTCAAGATCATTGTAGACACCGGATTGTTTGATTTTAAAAATTTGATCCACATGTTGGTTGATTTTCTTAAGATCACCGGAACCACAGTGAATCAAAACAAGGAGAAATGGAATAATTATTATAGTTTGGATTTTTTTCATTCTGATTAGATTATCGGCTGAATGGAATTTATTCTTCTACTCTTCCGTAGTTTTGAAAAAATTCCATATATTCTCTATTCGTACGCGCATACTCAGGTGCAGTTCTTCCCGATTGATCTCGAATTTCTCTATCAGCTCCATTGTCAAGAAGATGCTTCATGGATTCTAAGGCTCCGGATGAATCTCTATCATTTGCCGGTACAGCAGCATAATGAAGTGCAGTTCTCCCTGCGTTGTCTTGTATATTGGGATCAGCTTTGCTATTGAAAAGGATTTTGTAAATATTCGCAAGTGCTTCATTTCTGAGTCGATCATACATGGATGCCAAAGCTACCTTGTGAAGGATGGTCATGCCTCTCTGATCTTTAGTATTTGGATTCGCATTCTTTCGAAGAAGATAGGTCAACAATTTCTCATTCTTACGATTCACTGCATAAGACATACAATTATTTCCATATTGGTTGACTTCATTAATATCTAAATTATTGGAAATTAAAAGATCCAATATCTGATAGGTTGTATTATTGGTTGAAAAACTCTCCGCACTACAGATTTCCATATGGATTGGATTTCCATATTGGTTTAAATTTTTTAGATTGGACTTTGCATTTAATAGAGAGCGAGTGATAGCTAGATTTTGAGTCCTAACTGCAAGATTGAGAGCAATTTCTCCTTTTTCATTTCTAATATTCGGATCGGCTTTTTGTTGAATCAAAGCATTTACCAGTGCCGCATTTCGATTCTCAGCTGCGATGATAAGAGGAGTGTTTTTATTCTGACCTTGTAGGTTTATATTCTGGCCAAAACTTTTCGCAAGGTCGACAGTCGATGCCTTCCCTGATGCCGCCGCGAGATGTATCAAATGATTTCCATTTTTATCAACGATATTCTTCTTTGCGCCATGACTTACAGCGATTTTTGCAAGATCATCCATTCCTCGAGACATATAATCTTGGAGAAGTGTCTTTTCATCCATTGTTAATGTGTCCGGATTGGCTTTAGCTTCAAAAAGAGTTTTTACAATCGCCATTCTGGTATTATTGACTTTTCCTAAATATCCTTCATGGGCTATCAAAATCAGTGGCTTATTATCACTTGCCGTTGTATGAACCGAAACTCCGGCATCTATCATTGGTTTGACAAGAGTTGCATGAGCTTTTTGAATTGCAAGAATGATTAGAGGTTCACCATTCTCCGTCTTTATGTTTGGATTGGCTCCCTTCTTAAGCAATGCATTTACAAAAGCTGTTCGATTTTTATCTACTGCTTCCATCAAAGGATTGATTCCTTTGGTGTCTGCGGTACTCACATTTACATCCTTGGACATAATTGCATTGAAAGCTACAGCTTTGTTTTTTTGTACAGCATACAATAAAGCAGGAGTTCCATCAGGATGTTTCGCATTTACATTAATATTTTCCTTTAGCAACTCGTCCATAATGGGCTTAACATTTCGATCTATCGCGAAGAATAATACAGGAACACCTTCTTCGCTTGCACCGTCCGGACTTGCTCCATCTTTAATCGCTTTTCGAACATTTGCTATTTGATTGCGTTGTATTGCGGCAATGAGTACATCTTCCAATGTCTCATTGGTTTTGAATTCAGTCTGAGCGTAAATGCTCGAAAAACTAAATGTGATTAAAATGAAGAATGAATTTAAATATTTTACCATGGTACTACTGTTAATTGTTCCGGATCAAAATGGTCTTGGTTAAAACCCGTCCTCACTTCAAAGTGAAGATGGTTTCCTGTTGATGTTCCTGTTGTTCCTACGTATCCTATTGTGTCACCCGCCTTCACTCGATCCCCTTGCTTGGATCCAAATTGGTGTTGATGGGCGTAATAGGTTACCAATCCATTGTTGTGCTGAATGACTGTAAGCTTTCCAAATCCGACTTTTCCACTGTCACGAATTATTGTCACAACTCCATCTGCCGCAGCATAGATAGGCGTCATATTAGGGGCACCTACATCGAGACCGGTGTGAAATGATTGGGTTTTTCTTACCGGATGAATTCTCCTTCCATAGGAGCCGGTTTTTCTTCCGGCATTTACGGGGAGTGGATAGATAAATGGTTTATCAACATCATCTGAGTTCAGTGTAAGCCCTGATCTATCCGAAAGGAATCCACCAAAAACCCAGCCTTCTACAACACCTGATCGAACTTTTACCCAGATGGATTGGTGACCCATAATGGTTTCCGTCCATTCTTTTCTTTCCAGAATAGAAACTCTTTCGTTTTGAGAAATGGTAGAAATCACATTTCCAAATTTTCCGGGCTCATCCCTGACTCGAAGAGTAGGTGGTCGAACAAATTTGCTACCACCGGAAAGAATATGATCCCAGGGCTCTTCGGAGGATGAACTTCCCGATGCCTTCTGCAAAGAAATATATCCACCAAAAACCCAACCTTCCGTATAAGGTCCAATTCTTACTTGAGCCCATTTGGCGGCAACTCCATTGATATAGTCGTCGTCTGTGCTGAATTTTATAACACGCATTTGCGAATTTCTGGGAAGTTGGGTGATGGAATCAAATTGCAGACCGGGACCTGATCTAAGTGAGAGACTTCCCACTGTTACAAAGTAGGTTTGCTCTTGAAATGATATAATATTTCTACTTCTGAGGACAGTTTCGGAAGGTTTTTTTGTCTGTAGATAAATAAAGGGAATATATCCTTCCGACCCGGAATCAGTGGTTACCTTGGCAAATTCATTATCGGGATCCAACATATTTTCCACAACATAGTCCAGCTTTACCTGGTCTCCCGGATATACAGGACCAATCAATGATTTGTCATCTTCGATGGGTTTAGCTTTTAAGACATAATTTTTATTTACGTAATAATTGGAGCTTTTGGAGTGAATCCCAATCATGGGTAAGGTCAAAATAAAGATTATTAGAATTCTGTTCATTGTAATTTATTCCTCCTAAAGTTCATAAATAATCCGAAATTCGGTCAAGAAATTTTTTAAAAAATCATTGCTTCAATATTCTCGAAAAATCTTTATGAATTATGAACGATTCCCCTTCATCAGATTCCAATACTAATTTTACCACAAACAAGCTTATTGCTTACGCATTAGGAGTTCTACTTTCTCTAGGATATGGATTTTCATGCCAGTATATTGTGAAGGCTGAAACCACAGATATACCTTCTCATCTACTGGTAATGTCATATGGTTTTGTTTTTATTTTACCATTTACGATAGGTTATATAACTGTCTATTTTAGCCAGAAATCCACCCGAGATGTTATAGCATTTAGGATTTTTGCCCCATGGTTGACGGTAACTCTAAGCTTACTTCTTACAATGATCGCCGGTTTGGAAGGAACTATTTGTTTGATTATGGCATTACCCATCTATTTATTAATGGGGAGTTTGGGGGGAATAACAGCGGGTATAGTTGCCAATATAAAAGATCGAAAGAGGAATCACTTGATTCTAGCCGGCTTATTATTTTTACCATTTGGTTCGGGTTATATGGAGCAAGGTATAGAAATGCCTTCGGAGAATAGGCATGTTTACACTTCTATTGTCATTGAAGCAGACCAAGACACGGTTTGGTCCAATATAACTGCAATCCCGCTAATTACTGAGGAACAAAATGGCTTTTTCTATTTTATGGGTTTCCCTAAAGCAAAAGAAGCTACTCTTTCTTATCCGGGTGTTGGTGGCGTTAGGGAGGCAAAATTCGAAAAGGGATTGGAATTCACGGAAACCATAACTGAATGGATTCCGAATAAAAAAATAGTGTTCACGATAAAGTCCAATCCGGAATTCACTCCCCTAACCACTCTAGATCCTCATGTAGTAGTGGGTGGTGACTTTTTTGATACCTTGGAAGGTGGGTATGAACTGGAGGAGTTGGATCAGGGAAGAATTCATTTACATCTCTACAGTGAATACAGATTATCAACAAGATTCAATTTTTATGCCAGTTTATGGGGTGACTTTTTAATGCGAGATATTCAAAATAATATCCTTCGTGTGATTAAATTAAGATGTGAGAATCAATTTAAGCAGAAATAATAGAACGCTCCGGGAATTTTCCGGTTAAAGCGAAAGATCTATTGTTTCTACTCTAGACTATGTGCGAAATCTCGTATTAGCTTTGCAACTTCGACAGGTTTTTCTCGGTGAACCCAGTGGTTTGCATCCATGAAATTTTTTCGAAAGTGGACTGCGTGTTCTGAAAGATTCTCATATATTTCAGGGGTTATGGCAAAATCATTTATCGGAACAATTGCCTGGCAAGGAGTCTCAATTCTTATAGGAGTGGGAATTTTCTCTCCTTGCATTAACTCTCTGTAGAGCTGAATGGGACCAATTGCAGAACGTAGAATTTCTTTGGGAGAATAGGACCACATAGGATCGGACTTGGGAACACCACCTGATTCTAGCATGCTGTGCCAAAAGGGAACCGATCCAATTGTCCAACCTAATTCGGGAAGAATGGGAAATTGAAAGAATAGTATATACCAAGACATGGTCCCTTGCCTTAGCAATCTTCCAATCTCGTCGAAATTCCAAGTCCAGATTCCCCTTCTTGCATAGGATTCCATTTGCTTTCTTGCAAGAGCAGGATGCGGTCCCGCAATACCGGTATAAGATGTTATAGACCCCGAATGAATAGGGTCGGAAGCGAAGCACCAGCCTATCAAAGAACCCCAATCATGTCCTACCAAATGAACAGACTTCTCTCTCTTTGGATCTAAGAAACGAATGACTTCTTCAATATCTTTATTGATTTCTTTTACATTGAAGGATTGTCTTTCTGCCGGTCGAGATGATTCCCCGGCTCCCCTAAGGTCAAATGCCGCAACTTGGTATTCTTCTTTAAGTTCTTCCAGTAAAACATCCCATGTTCTATGTGTATCGGGATAGCCATGTAAGAAAATGATGAGTTTGTTTTTTTCGGGGGATGAGTATTTAAGATAAATTTTTACATCAGGATTGGAATGGATATAAGTTTCATGGAACATATGCTAATTTAATTGAAAGAGGTCCTTTTGTTATTTTCATGTTCAGTGTTTGCCGATTTCGTATTTAATATCGGCTCGAATTGCATATTCACTATTACATTAAAAATAAGATCGCGTGTGTCTTTTTGGTTGGGATGAAAATCAGGATGTAAGTAATCCAAGTATTTGCTGAAGCCTTTGGGAAAAGCTTTGTCTCTTTTGATGAGGAAATCTTTGGCTTCATTGATAAATCTCTGCCAATGCTTCAAGTCTCCTTGAATAGCAAGGTATAGAATCCCCTGTAGAGAATATCCCAAAACCAAAGCAGATGCGATAATGTAGCCAAGAAAACGTAGATCGTATCTATCTTCCTGATATTTCAAAAGGTCGAATGCAACATGTTTGTGTTCCAATTCTTCCGCACAATGCCACTCGAATATATCCTTCATAACCGGATCAGCATCCTTCATCAGATTGTTTTCTAAAATCAATTCCGCTAAAATTGTAGTAAAATGTTCGAGTCCTGCGACTACAGAGAGATTGATTTTTGGAGTTAAAAACTTTTCTATTATCCCAAATGAAAGAGTGTTGAAATATTTGAGAAAACCCCTGATTTCAAATCCTTGGGATTCTAGTATAGTCCAAGTTTTATGATGGATTTTGCTGTGTTGGGCTTCCTGTCCGATAAAAGAAAGCACGTCTTTCTTTAGTTTAGGATTCGAAATACTCGGCAAAAATTTCTTCGTCGTTCTTATGAAATATTCTTCGGTGTCCGGAAAAAGTATAGTTAAAGTATTAGCCAAATAAGTTTTAAACATATCCCCACCCAGCCAATGCTTGGGAGTTTCCTTCCGAATAGCGGCTATCGGTCTCCTTACCGTAATTCTTTCAGGATTAGATTGTGAACTTTCTGCATTTTTCATCTATATATGTAGTAAAATCTTGTTTCTTTTCTATTGAAACATTTTTTTTGACACAAATGATTTTTTTGAAAATATCTTTACACATTAAAACCTATTTATAATATCTTATCATGGCAAAAAAGACTCATTTTCTGGTGAATCCTAAATCCGGCGGTGGAAGTGTTGGGAACAACTGGGAGAGTATCTCTCGAAAAATTGAAAATTCCATCGGGGAATTTGAATTCCAGTTCACTAAGGCAAAAGGGGAAGGTTCCTCACTAGCGAAATCCATAGCTGACTCGGGGTGCGACACGATCGTTGTCATCGGTGGAGATGGAACGGTTTCTGAGGTTGTGGATGGTATTATGAAATCGAAGCATTCCAAAAAGGTCAAAATCGCTATCCTGAATCTGGGAACAGGAGGCGATTTTTCCAAAACATTGGGCGTACCCGGTGATGTTGAGTTGGCTTTGGAAAAGTTACAAGCCGGAAAATCGAAATTAGTGGATGTAGGACTTGTTGAATATTTCCATGAGATATCTAAATCCATGGAAAAGCGTCATTTTATAAATATCACAGGTTGTGGAATGGCTGGAGCAGTTGTTCGTTCTGTAAACAGATCTTCCAAGAGATTTGGTGGCTTTAGCTATTATTTAGGAAGCATGGGCAATGTTTTAAGCTATAAAAATAAACATATTGAGATGCGATTGGATGACGGAGATTGGGTGGATAAGAAAATAACAACTATTGCGATTTGCAATGGACAATATTTTGGTGGAGGAATGAGGGTATCACCTAATTCGGAATTATGTGATGGATTCTTTGATATAACTCTATTGAATGACTGGAATTTTTTCTACAAAGCCTATTATTCCAAAAATTTTTACAACGGGACAATTCTTACCAGTCCGGGTGTGGAATCATATCGATGTAAAAAAGTCGAGATCAGACCAGTTGATGGTCAAGAACCTGCTATCATAGATTGCGATGGAGAAGATATAGGGCTGGTTCCCATGACAGTTGAAGTCATTCCTTCTGCTGTGCAATTCATAGTATAAGAAAATGTAGCAGAAATAGATATAAAATGAAGCGGTTTTTTCTGAGTTTTTTGAATAAAAATAAATTTAATTTTTCTATCAGCTGTTTAATTGTTATCATTGTATTTCCAATTACAATTTTTGCAGAAGCTAACACATTGGATTCAGAGATTCAAGCAAGTGAAAATGTGATTTCAGAAAAACAATCAAAATCAATGATTCCCAAGCCTGATCTGACTGTATTTCTGGATACTTATCATGCCAATTCATCTGTACGATTTGTTGAAGGGACTAGACCCTATGTTACGCAATCATTGAATACGAATGAATTTGCTATCAACCATGCTCTGGTTAACTTAGAGGCTGAAAATGATAAACTCAGATATGCTTTGGGGGTTCATACCGGAACTTATGTACAGGCAAATTACTCCGAAGAACCTGATCAATTTCAATATATTTACCAGGGCTGGGTTGGCATTTCCTTACTAAATAATGTTTGGTTGGATATGGGAATTTTTCCTTCCCACATTGGAGGAGAATCAGCAATATCTTTTGATAACTTTAATTATACCAGATCACTGGTAGCGGAAAATTCTCCCTATTATGAAGCAGGTGCCCGATTGGTATGGGACATATCTTCTCATCTTACTGCTCGGCTTTATGCATTGAATGGATGGCAACAAATACGAAATCAAAATCGTGATTTAGCCGGGGGTTTGCAGTTGGAATACAAATTCCTGGATAACTGGACTTTCAATTTCAGTAATTTTGTAGGAAATGAAGCTCCTTCCAATGAAAAAAGGCAGACTCGTTATTTTCAAAACTTATTTATTAAGGGAAAAATATTCAATTGGTTAGAGACATATTGGATATACGATATTGGTTTTCAGAAAAAGAATACTCCTTCTTGGCCTATAGGTTTGGAAGATTATCACATCTGGCAAAATAAAAACAACCCAAACGGATTTCATAGATGGGAAGGTTTTTCCATTCAATTTTATTTTCATTTGTCGGAGCGTTGGAAACTAGGCATCCGTGGGGAAGGGTATTACGATCCGAATGAAAAAATTGTTAAAACAGCATCTAGGAATGGGTATCAGGTTGAATCCGGATCGGTGAATATTGATTATTTACCAATAGATATGGCGATGCTTCGTTTTGAAATAAAAACCAATGCAGCTATAGATCCAATTTTTAGAGATGAATTCAATGCGACTTTTCGACGAGAAAACTTAGCAGTAGTCAATCTTTCAATAAAATATAATTAAGGTATACTATAAAACTTTTGAATTGCTTAAATAAAAATATAATTCCACATAAATTGTTATAGACAGTTTTCGAAAAAAAAATAATGTGAGAAAGTTCACAAGGTTAACATATTTATAATGGACAATAAAGTGCAAACAATACTATTGGTCGAAGATGAAAAATTAATATCTTTAGCATCTATGAAATTGATCAAAAGTTTTGGTTATAATGTGGAATTGGCTAGTTCGGGACTTGAGGCAATCGAATGTATAAAATGTTTACCTGAGATAGATCTAGTGCTAATGGACATCGATTTGGGGGCTGGAATTGATGGAACTGAGGCAGCTTTGGAAATCCTAAAGATTAGGAATCTTCCAATCATATTTCTAACATCACATTCGGAAGAAAGTTATGTTAGTAAAGTTAAGGGAATTACCAGATACGGATATATTATAAAAAACTCAGGTGAAAATGTTCTTCGAACTTCCATCGAAATGGGATTGGAACTGTTCATTGCGCATAAAAAACTCCAACAAAGTGAAGACTACTTATCCATTACATTTCAATCTATCGGGGATGCAGTTGTAGCAACAGACACGCAAGGTTTGATAACTCGAATGAACCCCAAGGCTGAAGAATTAACAGGCTGGAAATATTCCGAAGCCAAAGGTTTAGAATTCAATAAAATATTTCGTATATACAACTCAATAACCAAACGGAATGTCGATAATCCTCTGGATAAAGTCTTGCTAACAGGTGAGGTTGTTGGTCTAGCTAACCATACTGTTCTCATAAGTAAGTCCGGGAGAGAATATCAGATTTCAGATAGCGCAGCTCCAATCAGGGATTCAGAAGGAATCGTGAGAGGTGTAATCATTGTTTTTTCGGATGTAACAGAAAAATACAAACAGGAAGAAGAGATTCGAAAAAGTGAAGAAAAATATCGAAATTTAATAACTAATCTGACTTCCGGACTTGTTGTACATAATCCGGATACTTCTATAACATATGCCAATCAGACGGCTTGTGATTTACTTGGTTTAAGCTTGGATCAATTGCAAGGAAAGAAGGCGATTCATCCGGAATGGGCTTTTATCAATGAAGATGGATCAGTGATGGAAGAAAAGGATTTTCCAATCAATAAAATATTCAGAGATAAAGCTATATTGAAAAATTATCTAGTAGGTTTTAGAAAAACGAATCATGGTTATCCTACTTGGGTTCTTTGCAATGCTTTTCCGGTTTATGACGAGTCCAGTAATTTACTAGAGGGCATAGTTACTTTCCATGAAGTAACAGAGCGCATTCAAATGGAACATTCAATTCTTGCATCAAACAAAGAATTGGACTTGATGTTAGAACAAAAAGGAATCTTAATTAAAGAGATCCACCACAGAGTAAAAAACAATTTGGTATTAATTTCCAGTCTTCTTTCATTGCAAGCAGATGAATCAACAGATGAGAAGTTGAAAGTTTCCCTAAAAGATGCCGAGAGTAGAGTCTGTGGAATGATAAATCTATACAATCAATTATTTATAAATGAAAATAATTCTGCCGTATCTGTGAAAATTTATTTGGAAGATCTATTGACTAACATAAAGGAAATCTACTCGGCATTCAGTGATTTTGATCTTAAATACGAAATAGAAGATATTGATGTTGATACAAAGGTTATAATTAATTTAGGAATTATAGTAAATGAAGTTATAACTAACTCTATAAAGTATGCTTTTCCAAAAAATCAGAAAGGAATTATCCAGATCCATCTGAACAAAGTAGGGAATGATGTTCGTCTAGTTATATCTGATAATGGTGTAGGCTTTTCAATAAACCAAAAGGAAAAAGGATTTGGTTTACGTTTGATTGAGATGTTGGTTAAACAACTTAAAGGTGAATCAATTTTTGTTTGGGAAAATGGAACAAATTTTACATTGCAATTTAGAGTAAAATAAGATAGACTAGAGCGAAAGGTGAAATGAAAGAAATGAACATGAGGGTGTAATTAAAAAGCTTGGTGGTTTTCAAACTCTTTTTTATTCCATCCAAGGAATCGGAGATAACGATTGAATTTAATGTCGGGCAAGCTTTGACATCCAATAAGATTCCATTATTTTCATTATTGAATTTCCCTAAAACAAAAACTTCCTTATCGTGAGGGACGCTGGATTGAGTAATGTGAACTGCTGAGTCCATTATATTATTCGATCTATTGTTGAAATTCACACCTAGTTTAGTTAAACTTGAAATAATATCAGGAGATAGATTTTTTAAATTTTGTTTGTAGATATCCAAAAAGGGAAATTCAAAACTGATCATATCCTCCGAAGCCGATTTTCCATTGGGGTATTCTTTGTTCTCAAAGTGTAAATCACCATGATGAGTAATTATCTTGAAAGGAACAGTTTTAGTTTCTTCGAGGAGCTTATTGGGATAGCCTCTGCGAATTTGTTCTGAAACATAGGCTTCGTAGGCGACACAATCTTCCCCTGTTATGGGCGATTTTAATATTTCATTTTCCGCAACAATTCTTCCCCGAATTATGGATGATTGACCATCTTTCAAGGATAATCCCTTTGTGTACAATTTGTCAAATTTTCTGAGCATCCCATATATCTCTAAAATAGTAATAAAACTAAAAATGAAGAGTAGGAGACAGATCACTATGATGGATCCAGCTACAATATAAGAGATCATATTATTTCTTCCTCATGGTCATACCAACAGAAATACTCAATATTCCCATCGTAAAAACAAAATAGCCACCAACGCCCCACCATTTTTCCCAGTAAGCTTCGGAACGCATTTTCTCTTTAAGCATATCTTTTGATTTCCAATGGAATCCATCCGGATAAAAAGAATGGATTTCTCCAATAGATACTGATTGGTATAAATCTTTGTCAACATCTATGGAAATAAGAACATTTTGTGTGTTTTTACTAAATTCTGCTCTGAGATGGTAGTTCTTCGAAAAGATACCTGATTTTGATTCCATTTTTTCCCGAACTTTTGCTTGGGTTGGTTCTACAAAGTCAGCGGAATGAATTTTATCCTTAACAACTTCAACTTGTTTTAAATAGCAAGTAGAACCTAAAAACAAAAATAAAACCCCAATTAGGTATACAATGAATCGAGTCATATGATCCTATACTTAAAAATATTCATGTTTTTATCTTTCCGGGAGTGTCTAGTCGGTAAATCCAATCTCTTTTAGATCAAATCCTTTGGATAGTAAAAATTCTTTATTATAGAGTTTGGATTGATATCTTGAACCACCATCACATAGTACGGTTGCGATTGTGTGACCCGGTCCCAATTTCTTGGCAAGCCGAACCGCAGCTACCAGATTGATTCCAACTGATCCTCCCAGAAACAATCCGTCTTTTTTTAATACTTTGTTTAAGATGGCAATTGCTTCCACATCACTAATTAAAAAGCAATCATCCACAGGCATATCTTCCATATTTTTGGTAATTCGAGAGTTTCCAATACCTTCTGTAATGGAGCTTCCTTCTGCTTTAATTTCTCCATTTTTAAAAAAATTGTACAAACCGGAACCATGAGGCTCGGCTACAACTGTTTGTATATTTGAATTTTTTGATTTCAAAAACATAGAAACACCGGAATATGTTCCTCCCGTACCCATTGCACAGGTCCAACCGTGTATTTCTCCATCAGTTTCATTCCAAATTTCAGGACCGGTTGTTTCGAAATGAGCTCTTCGGTTCGCCAAGTTGTCAAATTGGTTCGCCCAGATTGCGTTTTCCATTTCATTTGCCACCCTCTCCGATACTCTAACGTAATTTTCGGGATTCTTGTAGGGAACAGCGGGAACAGTTCGAACTTCAGCACCTAGAGTTTTCAATAACTCAATCTTTTCTTGGGACTGCGTTTCCGGAATGATGATTAGTGATTTATAACCCTTGCTATTGCAAATATGCGTGAGACCAATTCCTGTGTTGCCTGCCGTACCTTCTACAACGGTTCCACCCGGTTTCAGATCTCCTCTTTCTTCAGCTTCTTTAATTATGTAGAGAGCCGCTCTATCCTTGACTGAGCCTCCCGGGTTTAAAAATTCAGCCTTACCTAGTATATTGCAACCCGTCTCTTCTGAAAGAGAGGGGATGCGAATTAAAGGAGTATTGCCTACCGATTCGGAAAAACCATTCAAATATTTATAATTGCTGCTCATTGACTTCGAATATCTGAGATTGGGAAAATTTGACGACTATTTTTTCTTAAGGATGCTAAGCAAGGTTTTAAGATTATGATTCATCTGATGATTCATGATGGGGGCTAGAAGAAATTCACTCATAGCGAAAAATCCTTTCAATTTCGTTCTATCAATGATCTCGAAATGAGTTCCCATGTCGGATTCTTCAAAAATATAAGTATCCTCGAATTCAATATCATTCGCCCTGGCTAGCGCGACAATTTTCTTGTTGGGTATAAACTCTGTAACTTGGTAATCGCATGAAAATCTTTTGATACCTATGTCAATATCAATTTTGTAAATGGGAAGACCTTCTTCTGAAGAAGAAACCAATTCACAAGATTTTACGGAACTATTGTAATCGACCATATTTTCCAATTTTGATACGTGTCCGAATACCGTTTCTACGGGAAGTGGAATGTCGGCTTGAATTTTTGTTTCAACCAAAGAATGACCTCATTGAATTTGAATGATTTTAGATTCATTCTAAAACTTTAGGGTCAGAATACAATAAGATTTTTGGAGGAATCTCAAGTCTCCTCCAAAAAATTTTATATCAAATTAATTAAATCTTAATCAATTATTCCGAGGATTAAGCTTTCACAGCCAATTCATCTTCATCCGTGTCATAATCAGTTTCTGCTTGGGAGATTTGCTCGTAAAATGGGTCTTCCAATTCTTCCCAAAATTCAGGACCTTTCTCCATCTCTTCATCAGTCAATAAACAAGCTTCCAAACTTTTTCGAACAGCCTCTGAATCCATCTTTTGACCTATGATGACAAGCTCTTGTCTGCGATCACCGAACGGCTCTTCCCACAATTCTCGAATGCTTGCCATTCCCTCTTCATCCTGCATCCATTCTTCTTCCGGAATTGCCGCCCAGAAGTATCCTGCTGCATCATAATTGCAGAGCTGTCCTGCTTGAGATAGCATGAAAGCATGGTCGTTTAGGCTTGCAACCCAAAAGAATCCTTTTGCACGAATCATCCATTGCTTGTCTTCGCATAACCAATCATAGAATCTCAGTGGATGAAAAGGTCTTCTTGCTTTGAATGCGAAACTGGAAATACCATATTCTTCTGTTTCGGGAATATGTTCCCCTCTCATCTCTTTCATCCAACCGGGAGCTTTAGCTGCCTTTTCAAAATTGAATTTTCCGGTATTGAGAACTTTGACTAAATCTACTTTAGAATGGTCAGTAAAAATCAATTCCGCATCAGGATTCAAAATCTTTAAAATTCCAATGAGTTCAGATTTCTCTTTATCAGTGATAAGATCCAATTTATTGATAACAATCACATCACAGAATTCAACCTGGTCTACGAGAAGATCCACGATAGATCTTTCATCTTCTTCGCCTGCTTCCATTTTGCGATCACTCAATAATTCCAAAGATTTATAATCTTTCAAAAAGTTCTTCGCATCCACTACAGTAACCATGGTATCCAAGGTGGCAAATTGCGATAAACTCTCTCCACTCTCATCTTCAAAGGTAAATGTTTCCGCGACGGGGAGAGGTTCCGAGATGCCGGTGGATTCAATCAATAGGTAGTCAAATTTATTTTGTTTCGCAAGTTCTTTTACTTCGAGAAGTAAATCCTCTCTGAGTGTGCAGCATATACAGCCATTGGACATTTCTACCAATTTTTCTTCAGTGCGCGAAAGACTTGCGCCCCCATTTTGAACAAGGCTAGCATCTATATTTACTTCGCTCATATCGTTGACTATGACAGCGACTTTCTTGCCTTCTCGGTTATTTAAAACATGATTTAGTAATGTGGTTTTTCCTGCTCCCAAGAATCCGGACAGAACAGTTACAGGTAATTTTTTTGTTTGGTTCATAAATATATAAAACTCCCTTATTTAAATGCCACTTTCAGACAGTCTATATTTTAGACAATATTAAATGCAACTTGGTTGCATTTTTTATTTGACAAAAAAGGAAAAAAATCCGAAGGTTTTTATATGGGAACAATCAGAGAAATAACAAGAAAAGTCTATTTAGGTGATCATGAAATAAGTTTGGTCGGAGAGAAACCTAAGCTAGGCAGACGAGTATCTACATGCTTCCATGCCAATCCGGCTCGTAAGGCTCGTGCGAAGTTAACCCTAGAAAAGATTTCCAAGGGTCTCGTAATTATTTCCACATTACCCAATATTAGAAGTTTTGCTTGCTCGCAACAGGTCTTTGATCTGGAGATGGAAGTAAAAGAACATTTACCTGAAGCAAAAATTTTCCATGTTGCATCGGATCCAAAATCGGGATGGGAAGAAGTGGATAAATTGCATCCATTCCTAAAGTCTCCGGGCTTCACTTTGGATGGTGTAGATTCAGAATCTGTGGAATCTTTTAAACAAGCCTTCGGTGTGGGTGTTAAGGGACATAAAAGAATTGCCCACGGACTATTTGCACTCCAAGACGGTGAGTTCATAGTTTCTTATATTCCAAGACAACAGTATGGGATCCCCAATATCAAGAGATTTATCCGAAAGATTCAGGACTCATTGAAGTAGAAGTATCAATTAAAGGAAAAATTCCTTGTAAGATTTTAAACTCCGGAAATCATTAGTGTCTTATGACTTCCTGGCAACGTTTCTATGTAATCTTCATGATGGGATTGAATGTAGTCTTCTTAACTGCAGACAACAACATCCTCGCGGCTGTACTTACATCCCTTGAGAAGGAATTCTCCGTGGATTCCGGCGACATTGGTCTCATATCATTTTTCTTTTCAGTGGTGGGAGCGGCAGTCAGCCTCTATTGGGGTTTTTACATTGATAAGGTGAACAGGAAATACCTCTTTGCAGCATCGATTTTTATCGCAGAGATTCCTTGTTTGTTAACGGCTTTTGCGCCAAATTTTACTGTCTTTTTTATCCTTCGTGTTCTAACCGGAATCGGTGTGGGAGCCGCTTTCCCGATTATTTTCGCCATGGTGGGAGATCTATTTGATAAGAAAGGTCGAACACTTGCCGCAGCAATCATGAATATATGCTGGGGGTTCGGTGGTGTGATTGGTGTAAGTATTGCCGGTTATACTTTGGAAAATGATCTGGGTTGGAGGCTTGCCTTCATTTTGGTAGCCGCTCCGAACTTTTTGTTTATACTTATTTTTTTGCTCACTGTCAAAGAACCACCCAAGGGGAGCATGGAGAAAGGTGTTGGAGATTTGGTGGAACAAGGCTATGTCTATCCTCGAACGATTCAGCTCAAAGACTATGCCAAATTGGTGAAAATTAAAACCAATTTCTATCTATTCCTTCAAGGTGTTGCCGGCAATCTTCCATGGGGAGCTATGTTCTTGCTTATCAAATTTTTCACGGATGAAAAAGGTTTCTCCCAAGGCGATGCAACTAGCATTTATGTTTTGTTCGGAGTAGGAACGGCAGTTGGTGGATTGATAGGTGGTATCTACGGAGGTTATCTTTTCAAGAAAAATCCCAACTACCAGCCTCTCTATGCAAGTATCTCCACAGCGATTGGTGCTGTGATGCTCATACTACTTCTATTGTATCTTCCGGCGGAACTTATCATAGCTATGGGAGCGGGATTTGTGGGTGCCGTCTTCGCCGCAATGACAGGAGCCAATATGCGAAATATGCTTCTTTCGGCAAATGCGCCTGAAGATAGAGGAGCAATTTTCTCTGTATTCAATTTAACTGATGCAGTAGGATATGGGGTAGGCCAATTCCTAGCCGGTATGCTTGCTGTTTATGTGGGAGTGACCTATTCTTTAGTGATTTCTTTTTCATTCTGGTTTATCTGTTCGTTCTTTTTGTACGTTGTTTCTAGGTATTTTGCCAACGATGTGCGGATTTTGGATGGGAAGATGAAACGTCTTGCGGAGGAAATGCGTCAGTGAGGGCTGATGATTGAAGGCTGAGCTCTGAAAAGTAGTTATATAGAACGTTCTATATAACTCGAATATCCGAGTCTATTTCCATCCGGATCAAGAAAATAGAAGGTGAATTCGGTCTCTCCATCAATGACAATGGAGAGCTTTTGGTCTAAAAAGTTTTTCAATTCCTCTTTATCGTAAGATATATGACTCAGGTCAAAAACCAAGGCATGAAAGCCTCTAGAGAAATTCTCTTTTTCGAGCATGATAATGATTGGTGAACCTTCGTAGCAAAACCAACTAGATCGAAGGCTATTTTCAGTATTCGGATAAAAATGATCCCTGAATAATTTCATTCCGGGAAGTTTACTGTAAAATTCTCGCATGGGATGGATATTGGGTGTGGCGATGGCTATATGGTGCATGGTTCGAATTAGCCACACACTTAAGTATGTGGCTTAATTAGTATAGATTAATAAAAAATCATCTGTCTCTGTCAACTCAGATTTAAAAAATATTTAAGAATTAGGTAATTTTAACATAAATTTTTAAATGCCTCAATAGAGGAAATTAAAGAATTACCGTCTATCCAGCATCAAGTATCGAAAACAAGAATTAAGAGAAATTGCGAGGGATGAAGAGGATTTAGGGGATTTAACAAGAGAGCATAGGGATAAATTAATTCGAAAAAGGTGATCTTTTATGCTTTACAACAACAAAGCAGAGTCCAAAGCGGAAATTGTAGTTTTAGTCAATATAGATTTACCGGAATTGAAGCCACAACTACAGAACAAAAGTTACCGAATACAGATAGAAGATAGAAGTGCTGGAGGTGCTAAAATTTTCTTTTCAGCAGTGATAGCAAAGGAATTAAAAGTAGGCGATTCTGTCTTTTTTCGAAATATCCCAACTAGTCCAGCGGATCCTGGTATATTTTACACTACAAGAGGGGATGATTGCAACTTCGTTATTGGGGATAGTGGATCTACATCTGGTTTACAAAGACCATCGCCATTTGGAAGCGAGAGGAATTATACAGTAACAGAAGATGGAGATTATTCTTTCATGATAGAAAGAAAATTAGACACATCTCAACCTTTCTCAGATGAATCTGTAAGGATTATAAAAGCAAGTAATTAATTCCATAATCGAGAATTTTATAATCACTATTTCAATTCAATAATCCTGTTCCATAAAAATTCTAAAAATCTTAGTTTATGGGACAGGTCTGCTTTCTTTTTACTCGGACTCGTTCAATAGATCTTGTATGGAAAGCTGGAATCCCTCCAGGATATTCTCCCCATAGAGAATGGTATCCAATCCGGTTAGAGCTTCTTTTTCTCTCCCGGGTCGGTAGATGAAAAATTGCAAATTGTCCAGATCGAGTAGCCATCCCAGCTTACAGCCATTTGACATCCACTCTTCCATCTTTTCTTGTAAGTCGGTGAGTCTGTCGGTTTTGGATCGAATCTCCAATACAAAGTCGGGACAGAGAGGAGGAAAGGACTCACGGTCAGCTTGAGAAAGTGCATTCCATCTTTCCTTGGTAACAAAAGAAACATCCGGAGATCGGATTGAACTGGAAGGAAGTCGGAATGCTGTCGATGAGTCGAAAAACTTACCTAGTTTTGATTTACGGTTCCAGGCTTGGAAAAAATATCCAACTGTGAAATTGTTCTTACCTGTTTCGCCACCGGTTGGTGCCATAATCTGAATCTCTCCTTGTGCTGTTCTTTCAATTCGGCTCTCAGGGTTCTTGCGAACCAGTTCCATGAATAGCTCATCATTGGTGGGAATCACAGTTTCTGGAATGCAGAAGGTCATCATAGGTTTATTATGGATTGGATTTGATATCTGTCAAGCATGATTATTGGATTTACCGTTAGAGCGTTGGTGATTTTCTGGAACTATGCTCACAGTAAATGAATATTTTGAAGGTAAAGTAAAATCGATAGGATTCCAAGCGTTGGAATCCAAGGCAACCGTTGGTGTCATCCAAGCCGGAGAATTTGAATTTGGCACAAGCCAGACAGAAATTATGTCTGTGCTAACAGGAACACTATTTGTGAAGCTATCGGGCGAGACAAATTTCCTACCCTACATAGCAGGACAGAGTTTCACTGTTCCTGCAGGAAATAAATTCCAAGTCAAATGCGACGGAGACGTCTCTTATCTTTGTCGTTATTTCTAGAAGATGTCGCATGATAATTTAATCCGATTTGCCTTTCAACACAAGAGGATACTGGGATTTGGATTTTTATTGAAATTCTTTTCCGGATTCGGACAGACTTTTCTTATCGCTCTCTATGTTCCGTTTCTTATGAAAGAGTTTTCACTCACCAATACAGAGTTTGGTGGGTTCTACTCTTTGGCGACAGTGATAAGCTCCATTCTACTTTCCTATATTGGTAAGATTATAGACTATGCCGATCTCAAGCGTTATACCATTGCATCGATATTGATATTCCTTGCTGCATTGATAGTTTTGGGTTCGGCAAATCATATCTGGATTGTGATTCTTGGCTTGGTGGGACTAAGATTTGCCGGGCAAGGACTGATGAGTCATATTTCGAGTACTACGATCTCGAAGATATTTACATCTACTCGAGGGCGTGCTTTGAGTGTGATCTCGATTGGATATGCTCTCAGTGAAGGGATATTCCCGGGAGTGATTGGAAGCATCTTGTCCCATTTCGGTTGGAGGATTGGGTTTTATATGAGTGCGGGGATGATAGGCTTGGTACTCCTTCCACTGGTATTTTTTTTACTCAATGACGAGGCAAAAAATAAAGTCCATGTTCTACCCAAGAGTGCGAGCCAATTTTCGAGAACATTTTTATTTAAAGATATAAAATTCTATATTATTGCTAGCAATGCCGCAGTG
>JAFIGA010000090.1 GCA_020831715.1 Leptospira sp.
TGATCCAGAGGAATCTGGTCAAAAAGTATTTTCATATCCAAAATCGAATCGATGGCAACACCTGCTTTTCCCACATCGCCCACAACTCGTTCATGATCGGAGTCATAACCCCTGTGAGTGGCAAGGTCAAATGCAACAGAAAGTCCTTTTTGCCCTGCCGCCAAATTCCTTCGATAAAATGCATTGGATTCTTCTGCTGTGGAAAAGCCGGCATACTGGCGAACCGTCCAGGGCTGCATCACATACATGGTTGAATAGGGCCCTCGCAAGAAGGGTGGGATCCCCGCGGCGTATTTTAAATGCTCTAAACCATCCAAATCTTGATTGGAATACTTCTTTTTTACAGGTATTCCCTCAGGAGTGTTCCAAATCTCTGTGGATTCATTACCGGAAGACTTGCCCGTTTCAAAAAATTTAGAAGAAAAAGGAATATTAGAAAAGTTCGGTCTCATTATAGTTTATTTTTCCAGTGTTGGAGAATTTTGCAAGAAAATTAAGTTGGACTTCAAGACAATGGATCACGGATTTGCAGGGGAGAAGTCGGTTAAGAAGGAAGAGAAAACAACAACGGAAAAAACGGAATGAATGGCTTCGCCATTCTAAACGGAAGGGTTTTGGGACTAGCTCTTAATTATTTTCTGTAATTCGAGGAATAAGGAAATTTGATATTTTCATATAAAATCTACTTGACAAAATATTTTAGCTGTATATTGTAGAAATATACGTTTATGTCTTTTCCAAAACATAAAAAAGAAGAAGAAGTAAGAGAATTTTGGGACAAAAACGATTCTGTTGATTATGTAAATTATTCTTCGGGAAAAAGAGTTAAATTCCCAAACTTGAAAGCTTCCACAAAGAGTATTTCTTTACGATTACCTGAGTCTATGATAGATAATTTAAAAGTTATAGCAAATAAAAAAGATATACCTTATCAATCTTTAATAAAAATCTATATATCTGATAAAATAGAAGAAGAAATAAAAAAAGTTAGCTAAAGAATCCTGCAAATTACTCAGAGCCACTCATCATCGACTCACTGGCCACTTCGGTCTGCCAGATATAAATACTACATTACTCTATCTCAAAAAAATCCAATTTATCATCCATCTTTTTCGTCTCATCCAAGATTTCTCTCACCTTCAGAGAAATATCATCCGCGCCGGTCGCAACAATTTGTGTTCCCTCATTGATGGATTCAATTGACTTGAGCAATTCATTGTTAGATGATTTTAATTCCGATGTAGAAACAGAAACTGTTTCGGACATCTCTCTTGTTTTCTGAGAAGATTGGAGGACTTGGTTACTGGTAGTTCGACTGCTTTCGGCTTGGGAGGAAATTTCTTGGATAAGGATTCTGGACTTATCAATAATTTCAATGATGGATTGCAATGCTACTGAGGTTTCATTTACAAAGTTTTGTCCACTTGCTACCTCGGACAATCCGGACTTTACCAGTTTGGTAATTTCGTCGGAGTTCTTGGCCGTTCCTTCGGCAAGTTTTCCAATTTCTTGGGCAACCACAGCGAATCCTTTCCCATGTTCACCGGCTCTTGCTGCTTCAATTGCCGCATTTAGGGCAAGAAGATTCACTTGCTCGGAGATGCCTTGGATGATACCGATTGTTTCGGAAATTTTTTCTGTACTTTTGCGAATAGCCGTCATGCGAAGGACTGTATCTTGCATGAGCTTGGATCCCGATGCGGCAGATTGTGTAGCTGTTTCACTGATGCTCAATGCAGATTCTGCTTTGGTATTGATTGCTTGGATGATAGTTTCCAATTGCTGCATAGCCCTGTATGTTGCCTCAGCAAGATTTGCTTGTTCCTCTGTATTCTGGTGGATGCTTTCCAGGGATGCTGAATTTTCTTCCAATGCGGCAGTTGCTTCTTCGATAGAAGATGCTTGGTTCTGCGCATTCTCGGCAAAATCATTTGCAGTGGATGCGAATATTTGCATGTTTGAATTGATTTGACTGGATGTATCTTGGGTAGTGGAAACTATTTCTCTTAACTTTCTCAAGAAGATTTGAAACTCTTTATAAATCTCCATGAACTCTTCTGACTGAAAATGGGAGGTTTCTCCTTCAATTTCTCGAATGTCCCCTCGAGTTCCTTTTTTGAAAAAATCTATGAAAGCGTTTAAACTTTTAGATATTGGCTTGGTCAATTGAAAACTCAATCCAATTGTCATAAAAGAAGCGAATAACAAAACCAAAAATGAAAAAATATAGAGATTGTTAATACCTTTGGTAACTGTTTCTACCGGAATCCCAAATAGAACTAACCAATAATTGATTCCATCTAAATTGCTTCCAATAGGGATTTTTACCATAGTCCAAAACATACGTTCCTGGCTGAGTGGGCTTTCTGTAAGTGTTAAATCATTGATATCTTTTTCAATGATACTGCTGATACCCTTCCAAGACTTGGATTCGAGTTTGAAAATA
Organism: Leptospira sp.; assembly: GCA_020831715.1. Classification (GTDB taxonomy): domain Bacteria; phylum Spirochaetota; class Leptospiria; order Leptospirales; family Leptospiraceae. The sequence continues at coordinate 2,447 of JAFIGA010000090.1, forward strand.
TTTTCTCCACGAATAGATTTATCTCCACTCGATAGAGCTAAGACCCCTGATTGTGAAAGGATTACGAATTCATATCCTTTGGGAACAAGCCTTGAAATATCTTTTTGAATGCTATTTAAATTTAAATCGATACCAACCACACCAATGATTTTTCCTTGTCTTCTGATTGGTGCACCTTGGGACACATAGATTTCTTGTTTCCCTGCCTCATCCGTGTAGGGATAGGGGTCTACCAAGCTATTTTTACCTGATGAAAACGGTTGTTGATAGTAGGAACCCTCAACAGGATCTTCATAAGACATGAGAGTATTTTCTGTGAGAGTTTTTTTATTTCCTTCTCCTAAGAAAGTGTAATAAGCCATATGTCTGCCGGATCTGTCTTGCATTGGCTCCGGTCTACTTTTGAAAAAGTTGTCTTTTCCATCGAATTGATTGGGTTCAAAATTGATCCACACACCTTCCCAAAATTGTGATTGTTGTATATAATCTGCCAATAGCTTTCTGGAACGATCTCGAGATAAATTTCCGGGAACAACTGCTAGATTCTCATAAACTATGGAAAGAACCGAAGCTTCATTTTCCATTCTATCCAAGCTGGTTTTGAGTCTTTGGGAATAGCTCAAAGCTCTGTTCTTCAGTTCTTCGTTGGATTCGGTCTTTTGAGTTTGGATAGACCAAGAAAGAAATATGATAATAATTAAAGTTAAAAGTCCATAAAGGGAAGAACCAAAAATAATGGCAAATTGCGTTCTTAATTTGAGAGGCTCCAATCCGGAAACAGAAGACACTCTAAGAATAATTTCTTTCCATCCCAATAGATAGGCAATGGAACTTAGGAACAGAGCGATAGATATTCCAATCCATCCCAAAAATAATAGCTGGATCAGCGAATCGGAAAATTCAGACAAATATTCATGGAGTAATAATAATCCTGTGAATGCAGAAGATATAAGGAGAAAAAATATTCCGATGGAAAACCAAAATCTCTTTCTAAAACCGGCAAGACCATTGGTTCCATCATCCTTATCCAATCTAGAAATGATATTGCGATTGATTGCAATGAATATTGCATATGCAATTACGGATTGTCCAATAAGTGCAGCCCAAGGGAGAATAGACTGAAATGCCACAGAGTCCCATCCCACTTGCATTCCTAACATCAAAATATAAAAAAGGATGGATAAGAATTGAAAAATTGCAAGTAGAAGATAGTTCTTTTGATTCATTTGGGTTCCTTGAAAGAAATCTAACTATAAAGTTGTGTGGAACCCAAATATTGTCAAAATTAAATTTCCCAATTACTCTCAATTAAGAGATAAAATTCTGTTGAGTAATTGCTATCTGAAATTACATTTTTTCGAGTTTGTTCTTTAAAGTTTCTGCTTTTTTACATTGCTCTTCACTCAATCTTTTCTCATCACATCTGGAAAAGTTGACGGAGAATCGGAAATCTTTTGCGTCTTTTGCCGGCATTTCTTTGATCCTTTTCTCGATGCTTGACAATGCATTGTCTACGAATTCCCCGGAACATTTGAAGATTAAATTCCTGGATGCTGATTTTGCAGTAGATTTATTTTCGGAATCCAAGTATTTACTCCACCATGGGCAGAGTTCCTTCAACTCCTCATCAGTCAAATCTTGAATAATTCCTGTTGAGCTAATCATAGAAAGCTGGTCAAATGGTTTTCCGATTTCCGCTCTTTCTTTAATCCGATCAAAAACAGATAATCTCCCATATGTCACAGCAGCAGAATAGAACTGACCTTTTCCAATATCATCCTTGGGAAGAGAGTCAACAATTTTCCAATATTCATCCTGCATTCCTTTAATCATTGCTACATTAGCAAGAGCTCGAAGTGCATATCTTGTATATCTATCTTCTTTTCTTTTATCGAAGGCTTTTAAAAATTCTTTTGCGACCTTATCATCAATCAACTCAGGATTTTTTGCAATTTTATTTAGATCAAAACTATTGCCAATATTCCAGTTGAAGAAGAAAGTTGATATGATGGCTAGGTCATCGTCTTCACCTGAGAATGCTACTACTAAGGTCGGAAGTGAATTCGCAACGCCTTTTTCTTTTATTGACTTTTTAGTTTTTTCTACTTCGTCATTTTTACAATCGTCTATCTTCCATCCGTGTTTGGTATTGTCTCCTAAATTGCAATTTTCTTTAATTGCCACCAATTCTTTCATCAGCTCTTTATCGGTTTTAATCCCACAGTTATTGGCTAGAAACAGAAGGAATACTGCTAATGCAATTCCTGATCCTTTCTTGATTCGTTGAAACATATTTTTCCCCTTTATTTATGGTAGTTTCCATTATTTAAATCTTGTCATGATTGCAACTAAAAAACGTCGCCTACCCATTATAGCGCCAGGTTGCTAATTTGGAAGCGCAAAGAGTCGCCATAATGGGTAGGCTCCTTTACGTAGGGCTCTTTTATAGAATTGCGGTAATTATCAAGGGCTTTGGAGTATGATTGCTCTAAAGCCTTTATTCTTAATGAAACAAAGAAGTTATTTTTAAGAAGCCCTCTTTGATCGAATACGATGCAGAA
>JAFIGA010000036.1 GCA_020831715.1 Leptospira sp.
AGAAGTGCAATGGAGCGAATCAAGGTAAGATACTTTTTATGATCTCGCCTCATCCGAAGCCTTGTATCAGGAAAGCTCATCTCTCTCGCATACGGATTCACAATCACAATGGGTTCCAATACCCTCTGTATATTCTTATGAAGTCTTGTTAAATGGTCTCTATCTCTCTTCCTTGTATATCCTTCCAGTGTTTCTTCTTCTCTCTGGTTTTTCAGTATGATTCTTGTCTGCTCCCTTGCTTCATTGACAGTAAGCAAGATGGCACGGTTCTGTAATTCTTCATCAATTTCCAAATTCGTTGTGGTAAGAAAGATCATGACAGGTCCCTCCACCGTATATTCCATCGTGGCAAGTTTTCCCGACACCGGATCCTTACTCGTTGTCGCTATACTAATCTTCTTCTCACTCTGGAGTATCTTCAATGCATACTTTGCCCTCTCAATTCCTTCCTCTTCCGAGATAGCAAGAACCTTATATTTCAAATTCGTAGAGGGCATATAGAAAAGAGACTGGCCGGTCATTGCCGAATACTTCACCTTCTCCTCTTCCGGAACAAGATCCAATACCGCATCCATTAGCGTACTCTTTCCCGCACTCGATGAAGACTGGATGATAACAGCAAGGGGATTCTCTGTCTTTCTTGTAATCGAGGCAAGGTATCCAATCAGAGAATTCACCCTCTCACCCACAAGCCCACAGGTCTCCATATCCCGAACAATTCGTAGCAAGAGATCTGGCTTCTGCAAATACCCCAATGCCTCCTCTCTATCCTTGTCCGTTAGCTTGTATTCTTCCTTCTCCGGTTTCTTTCTCTTTTCCAAATACTCCCAGAGTATCTCTTCTGTCTCTCGGATCACATCTTTCAAATCCTGCTGGATCGTATCTTCACCAAGCCCGGTAGCATCAGAGGCATTCTGCACATACCCCTTTCTCATCTTCTGGTTCAATATGTCCAAAGTCTCGGTATAGTATTCATCCCCGAAAAGGAGTCTCAGGTTCACACGAATGGTTTCCACTCCCTGGTTTCGATACAGTCCTCTCACTCGGTATTCTCTATCTACAAATTGGAAATATATTTCTTCTTCTCTTGCGTCAATGGAATAGGGGCGTTTGGGTTTTTCTTTATTCCTTGTAGTTTCTTTTTCTATTGATTCTGGTCCAATACCTGCGACTTGTGCAACTGGTTCAAATTTCTCTTCCTTCGATTCTTTTTCTTGAGGCTCATCGGGCTGTCTTTCTGTAGCGAGAACTTCTTTCTCAACTGGGTCAGGTTTCTTTTCGGCTAAGGAAGAAATCTCCACTGTATCCAAAAGCAGAGTGGGAAGTGCATCATGGGGATTTGCCACCTTACAAGCATACGAGTTGACATCCATTCCCATGGGAATACGGATCCTCTCCGAACCAATCCCAAGCTCTCCCAATTTTTCACTATATCTCAAAACAGCAGAATTCCCCGCCTCATCTGTATCAAAGGCGAATACCACCTTTCTATCCCCAACCGATACAATCCCATCATGAAGTTCTCTGGTATATCCTTCCGTTCCATACGTACAGGTTACATTTCTCACTCCATGGCAATACAGTGTGAGTGCATCAATTATAGATTCACAGAGAACAATCCGCTTCTCCTCCAATGCTTCCCTATTCCAGATTCCCCGATGACTCCCCGGAAGATACCGGTGTCTTCTCTCCTTCTCCCGATCCATGGGCTGTCTTCCATATATATGCTCTACCTCGCCTTTACTATTTCTCACAGGAAACAAAATGTATTGGCGAAAGAGTTCAAATCCCTTTTCCCGAATCAGTCCAAACTCGGTAAGGATACGTCTTTCTTCCTTTCCCTTCTTCGTATTCGCAGAAGAAAGAAACTTCTCTCCCAGTCTCCCATCACTGTACCCCACACCAAACTTCTGCAAGATTGCCATATCCCCAATCCGTCTATCCCGAAGATATGAAAGTACTTCCTTGTTCCCAACCAGGCTCTCCCGGAAGTATTCCATCACCCCATCCAAGAAGTTTCTCTCTTCCAATGAAAACTCATGATACAGTTTTCTTTCTTCGATTACCTTTTCTTTACTAGAATTCCCAGAGTGTTTCAATCCATCATCAATCGATGCCGCATGGTTTCCGTTACCCGACTTCTCTTCCAGTATCCGAAGTGCTTCCCCAAAATTCACCTTCTCCATTCCCATCACAAAATCCAGTGCCGATCCCCCCTTATTGCAAGCTCCCATACAATGCCACAGACCCTTACTCGGGGTAACAACAAAGGAAGCTGTCCTATCCTTATGAAATGGGCAATGCCCCAGGTAGTTTCTTCCCGATGCCTTCAGCTCCACTCCATAGCTTCGAACAAGATTCACCAAGTTCACTCGTCTCTTTGTCTCTGCGATACTCTCTTCAAAGCTGGGTTCTGGCATTTTTTTCTCCTTAGGCAATTCAGTATTCTGATTGAGTTTTATTGCATTTTACTGCTCAATCTATTGATTGTATTATACAGTCTATATACTTAGTTTGTCAAAGAAAAAAATGCCTTTTTATTCGATTTTTGCTTTTTTTTCAGGAATTCTATTGTATTCTAACTATTAGATTCAGTGTTTTACATGAATCGAAAGGAGCTTTCTGTGTCGTCTTTTGGTGAGAAAATTAAAGCATTACGTAAGGAAAAAGGTTGGTCCCAAGATGAATTCGCGGCTAAAATCGGAGTTCATGGAAGGCATATCGGAAAATACGAAAACGGACACACTCTACCCAATTCAGAATCCTTACTCCAAATCGCCAAAGCTCTTGATGTCTCTATCGACTATCTTCTCTTAAACGGACAGGAAAGAGAATCCGCTTCCTCCAAAATACGAGACAAGATCCTCCTACAAGAATTCGAAGTTGTGGATCAGATGGAAGAAAAAGACCGGGAAGTAATCAAGTCTCTCATCGATGCATTTATCAAGAAAAAGCAAATGGAGACGATTCTAGGGAAAGGGTAGGCTCCGTTTATATCGACCAAAAAGGATTATGAATTAGTTTTTTTCCACCATACACTATTAGATTGGAGTTAACTAAAGATAGATTGAAATCAATATTTCAACTGTCTCAATATTATACTATTCCTCCAATTTAAAGGCTTCTGAATAGCTTGCAAAATTGTATATACTTGTGAAGCCATTATCTCACCACCTAATACTTTTTCACCTATATTTGTTTCAAAATACTGGTCATCAGTTACTAGAATAAATAAGCTTCCTGGGGAAATATCTAATCCTTCACTATCAAGAAAAGATTCTAGTTTATGATTTTGAAACTTTTTAAAATTTATCTTCAAGTTAGAATTCCCTAGAAAATCTTTATCATCAATATATTTTATTGCACCCATTTGTTCTGGGACATATGAAAATAATAAAAATCTCCTTTGATCGGGATCGTAACTAACTTCGAGTTTATATTCTTCTAATATCTCATTGGCAATAACTACTGGACAATTTAACAACAGATATTTATCAAATCTGTGGTATGGATGAATAAATGTTACTTGTTTTTCTTTGTTCAATTTAAATGAAGAAAAACAAATCTTACGGCTTAATTCTATAAATGAATTATTAGGGAGAACTACACCATTGTATGTAAAAAAATCATCTTTATATTGCAGGGGAACTCCTGAAATTTTTTTTTTGTGAATAAATGATTTTAGTCTAGCTTCATGTCCATTTCCTTGTTCATTCTCAGTTAAAACAAAATGAGATACTACTCCATTTTTAAGATTTAGCTCCTTTGAAAACTCTTCTGAATTTACCCCTCCTATAAATGCATTATCAATATAAATTATTGATGGATCGTATTTTTTAATTTTTTTAACAGCTCCCAGCACTTCTCTTCGAAATCCCGCAGAATCCAATTTATTAAACTTTTCAGAAACCATATCAACTATAACTATCTGCTTTGAAAGCAATGAAGCCTTATCTATATTTTCTTTTAACTTTGGGTGTTCGGGAGCCACACACTTCAAAAAAAATATAACCAAAGTTATAATTATCTTTAAATGAATTTTCCTAGTAATCATCGAGTTCCCCCAGATGGAGGTGCAATTGTCTTTGGTTTATTCTTGTCATAAAAAATTTTATCTACATAAGGCGTACGCTCTTCTTTTTCACTTCTTTCCCTAATTTTATGAATATTTACTTCCTTATTCCCAGGTTTAATTTTCAGATACGAACCATCATTGAGATAGTAAATTACATCTTTCTTGGCTTTCGATGTATCGATGATTTCATGCCCATTCTCATCTATATACGATCTAACGCCTTTTTCTCCTCTAAAAACACCGTGGTCACCTTTAGCTAAACCTGTTCCGACCTCGGTTGCATTTTGCTTTCCAAAACCAACAATTCTATATCCTGCATCCATAAACTTTTGTGTAAGACTTCCTGTTGAAAACCATTGAATATTAGAATCCAATTCTTCACTACGTATTTCATTCATCATTTCGTCATACTTACTTATAGACTCTTTGTTTGTTTTTTCAATATTTTCGAGTTCAATTTTGTTATCAGATTTAAATTGACCTGATTTCACTAAGTTTTTTAGCTTCTGTAGGTAATTCTCATTATGAACCCAAACCCCGACTTCCCCTACAAAGTAGGTATGAAAATCTTCCACCTCGAAGTTGTAGACCGTCTCCTCTCTACCATCCACTTCGATGGAAGAAATCGCAAGAAGTTTTCCATCGGCAGTGAAGGTCAGATCCCCAGATTTTAACTCCTTGGCTTCCGTCCACTCGGATAGATCCATGGACTGGTTCACATTACTGGTAGAATCTTGCAAGCCACCAAGTAGAGTCGCATCCAGTTTCAATCTTCTGAACGGGTGATTCCACGTTGTCTCTAGAATTGTTCCATCTTCAAAGCTGACCTTGTAGATGGCTTGAGTTTGCCGAATGAAGGTATTGACTACTCGTTTGTAGGAGATTTCGCCTGTTTCGTCTGACTTAGATAGAACCACATCCCCAATTTGGACATCTTCTATGTTCTTGAGCCCGGTTTGCGTGTGGACTTTTGTTCCGGCTACAAAACAAGTGCCCTATACAAGTTCTAGAACAAATCCAAAATACTAAATTATCCCATTCTCCTTGAGTTTAGATTCAGAAAGTCCGGTGATTTTTAGAATAACTGAAAGCTCAATTCCTTCTGATTTCATCAAGCGGGCATCTTCAA
>JAFIGA010000105.1 GCA_020831715.1 Leptospira sp.
TACTTTCCGGGAATGAGTAAGATTGTCGTAACAGGTTCACTGAATGGGAATCTCACTTGGGAAGAAACAGGCAATAGAACCAAATGGTTCAACTTCAATCTGAATAACTCATGGAAGAACGGGAAGTGGGAACAGGAAGGTTGGAAGATTGAATCGGAGAATTTCAATGCTACAATTGAAAACAATCGATGGAAGAATGATTTTAATGGGAAACTTTTCGATTCTGATTTTTCATTGGAATCTGATATTCAGTTGCAATTTTGGCGTTCTTTAAAACCCGATAAATCCGTCTATTACCCCATGGGAACAAGCGGATCCATCAATGGCAATATTTCTGAGATACGAGTGATTGACTGGAGTTTTTTCTATCACAAAATTAAATCCATCATAGAAAAAGACGTTCAGGAAAGGAAAGAAAAACTTATCCTAAAAGATTATTTCACTGAATTTAAAATCTACCGTTACCTACTTGAAGATATGAATTTGGATTGGAATATTGGAATCGAAAATGCTATTACATCTGCAAAGGGAAATAAGCTGAAGGATTGGACTGGGAAGGGATTTATAAAAAAGGGAGTGACTAGAATTGAATTGGTTCAAAATAAATCTTCCAATCGAATCGAGTTCAATACGAAATTTGCCACAAAACTCCCCTATATGGATTTTAGATTGAATATGAAAGACATTCCCTGGGAGAGAAATTTTGGAAAAATCTGTGGAATTGATTTCACGGTGGATTCATGGAGTCAGGATTTTCGCTTTCGAGGAACCGGTGCCGATACCTATAATATCAGTAAGTCTGCAAGTATCAACGGAGAATTGGAATGGAAGGGAATCCAACTTCAGGATACAGAAGAAAATATAAAAAGAAAGATACCCATTCCGGATTTAGATTGGACGAAAAGTTTTAATCTCAGTTTGGATTTAAGTCATTACGGAGAGGTGAGTTACTACCGAGGAATTGAACTTGTCTTTGATGAGAATCGGTATTTGAAAGGTTCGGGAAGTTTTAAAAATGATTTTAATTTGTTTAGTTTTTATGGTAAATCCGATGATTCTGCATTGAAATTCAATCTAATAGAAAAAGAGAAGTTCTGCAAATGAAACACTTAATTCCCAACATTTTTACAATTTGCATTCTTTCTATTTTGATTTTGATGGTGAACTGTTCCGATTCTGAAAGGGAGGAATCAACCAAATCGAGTGAGTTGGTTTCAGGATCCTGGAGAATCTCACCCAGTGATGAAGAAGAAAAGATGGATTTTGATGCCATAGCAGGCGCGGTTGTAGTGACTAAAAATTCTATCCCATTCCAAGAAGAGTTCAATCTCATTGATGATGGTGTGGGAATTCGCATCCAAAAAAATAATGAAACTTCCCCCAAAGGATACTTTCTCTATAACGATAGAAGAAAGGGAGCTTGGACAGGTATTTGGAAGGATGAATTGGTTCGCTTAATTCGAGTGAATTAGTTTAACGTATTCCAAAATCTTATTTGCTGCTCTTTTGGCGCCATCCAAAACACTCAACTCTCTTTCTTTTACTAGCAATACTTCATCGGTGATTTTCTTTCGATACTTTTTGTTTTCCACTATAGAGATAGCTTCCGCGGCAACGAATTTGGGTTTACACTCTGATTGGAGTAACTCCCTGCATATTTCTTTTCCGGCAAGAATATTAACTAAACCGATATTTGCCGTCTTCAACAAGAGAGATCCCAGAAAATACGTAAACAAAGACACTTTATACAAGACAACCATTGGTTTCTCCCAATAGACTCCTTCGAGGGTTGCCGTTCCCGAAGCGAGAATGAGAACATCACTTATTTCCATGACCTGAGATGAGGCTTGAAATATATAATCTATTGATAGATTGGGGTGTTTTTTTAAGATAGCTTCTATCTTTTGTTTAATAAAAGCCTCTTGGTGAGAATTGATATTGGGAATCAGAAAGTGAACTTTTTGGGGTTTTGTTTTTTCGGCAAAATGCTTATCAATGATAACAGCAGCATCCAGAAGGATCTGCATTAAATTGTGAATTTCTTGTTTTCTGGAGCCGGGAAGTAAGCCTATGATAATTTCATTAGACTTGTCAATGGTTTTGGGAAGAGGGCTTTCATTTTTCAGGGATTCTTGAATTCTATGGGGAAGGGGATGCCCAACAAAATATGCATTCACACCATATTCCCGGTAAAGATCTTCCTCGAATTGAAACAGTGTTAGCATAAGATTTATATTTTCTCTTATGTGGAAGATTCTTTTGAATTTCCATGCCCAGATCTGAGGGGATACATAAAACAAGACCTGTATATCGTGCTTTTGCAACTCTTTAGCAAGCCTAAGATTGAATCCCGGATAATCGATTAGAATCACAAATTGGCATTCTCTGGATAGAATTTCTGCTACCAGGGAATCGAATAATTTCTTCAGAAAAGAATATTTCTTTATAATTTCGGCAAAACCAACAACACTCAGATTCTCCAAACTCTCCAAGGATTCCAAGCCTTGCTCTATCATTTCTTCCCCACCAATTCCAAAAAAATGGGTTCCGGGTGATTTGGATTTTAGTTCTCTGAGAAGATCTCCGCCCAAAAGGTCGCCGGAATGTTCCCCGGCTAGAATAAAAACAGGGGATCCAAATACATCCCTGATGTCTTTTTTCGGTTTAGGAATTGATTTTTTTATAGGTAGTGAACGTTTTTTTGCCTTGGCTTCCATAACAAACTAAACTCAATTTATTCTTATCTGCAAACTCGATCGTTTCAGTAGGTCTTACCACTATAGTATCTTCTTCTCTAATGGCAAGTGTTCTACATCCTGCTTCCATCATTACCTTCAAGGTGTGAATACCCACTGTGGGAAGGTCAAATCTATCATCCTGTGTAGACTTGGAAGACTTACAAACTACTGCTTCCTTTTTCTTTTGAGTGAGTTTTCCCCCTCTTCGAATTGTTTCATCAGTTCCTTCTACAGCTTCCACCGCGACAACGGTTTGGTCGAGGACAACCACAGTCTGACCAATATCCAGATCAGCCATTTTCTTGGCATACTCCATTCCAAATTCTATATCCAATGCTGTATCTTTGGACAATGACTTTTTGGTATAGCGTCCCGCACTTAAAAACAAGGAAGAAAGATATTTCTTTTGTGATTCGAAGACGATTCCTTCTTTATAGAATTCTTCCGCTACGGCTTGAAAAATAGGATGATCGTTTTTATTAATACTCTTAGCCAAAATTGAAATTGCCTTTAGGTCAAATTTCAATCCTTTAAAGATCAGTTCTTTTTTTACTTTTCCTGCAAGAAAGATTCGATCAATTCCTTCCTTTTTGCAGATTTTCAGTATGCCGCCAATTTTCGCCAAGTAAACCGGAATGGTTCTGTGCTGATCAGCAGTGAAATCAAAATCTGATTCACGAATTCCTAAGAGCACAGGATCCTCCCCCATTTGGATTGCATTTTGCAATCCAATCAAAGGTAGATCCCCACCCCCGGCAACAATTCCCAGTCTTCCCAAGATTAGTTGGAACTGGTTGAATTGGATGGAGTCGATGTCGGGGCAGTCGAACTCGTAGTGGAAGATGCCGGTGTGGATGATGTGCCAGCGGATGATTCCGAAGATGGCGCTGATGATTTTTTATAATCGTTCACATAGAATCCTGATCCCTTGAATATAATTCCGGATCCTTTGGAAATCAATCTTTCTACAGAACCGTTTTTTTCACAGAGACAATTCGTTAAGGCATCGTCTTTCATAGATTGAAAGTGTTCAAATTCTTTACCACAGTCTTTACACCTATAATCATAAGTTGGCATATTCTAATCTCCTATCTAATTTAAAATTTCAAAACTCTCTACCAATTCGAAATCCATATAGGATTGCCGTATCATTACTTCTCTGAATTGCCTGGGGTATGCATATTTCCCAAGAAAAACTCGATCCAATAAATAACTTCGGGTCGAGAGGAAGTGATTGCAGATTTTCCACAATTCCTTTATTTTTGTGAATTATAGTACCGCTCACATACCCGGCTTCTGAGGGAAGTATTTTCATTGCCAGAATTTCCCGAGTGGCCGGGTGATCAATTACAAAACGATTCCCATTCAAGACAATGCTTCCTTTCATGGCGGCTAAACGAAAAGCAGGATAAGAAATTCCCGACTTTATGACATGGAGTTCTGCAATAGGAACCGGAAGATCTGTGGATTCAACTTGATAAAATATTTCCAAAAAATTTTTTCTACCGGAAAACTTTCTGCATATCAATTCTGTTTTACCATCCTCCGGACGATAGAGTGTAAAACCTATTTCGTTCTTATGTATCACTTTTTTAGTAGGGATATAATCCCCGTGAAAATGCAAAGGGATAAATCTTTCGTTCCAATTATCAAAGTCAATTTGTGTGAAGAATTCCAAATTAGAAAAACGCCTTCGACCTTCTTGAATCAGATTTGCATCCGGATTTGCTCCGGTGATTTGCCCTGAAAATATCCATCCGGATTTAAAAATTTCGGTTGAAAAGCAATGCATCCATTTACCGAATTTTCCTCCTATGGTTTCTTCGTTTTGATCTTTATCGAAGCAAAATAGTTCACTGCCTACATGCAACTGTCCAATAATAGAATTTTCCACTCCGGGACCATTACGAAAATTTACATTATTTCCTGTAACTTGGTAAATCTCTTTGTAAAATTTAGATTTATCTTGAGTGGCAAGATAATGCATATTTTCCCGGAAGAAATTCAATTCCAATTCACCAATGGGATCAAGAGAAGTCTGGAAAAGATGGATCAAAATTTGAGAAGTTTCTTCAATGAAATTCTTGGGATCCTCCAACATGATTCGATTTAGATATTCTGAATTTTGTTGGGGGGGATTGCAGTTATAAGATGCATTGGCTCTGGATAGGATTACTTTTTGGTAGTAATAGGCATGTTTGCGAATATGGGAAATATAGAGATCATCTAAATGAATGCAGTTTGAGTCATTTGTCATGTAGACATCGAATCCTATATCATAAAGATTTTTCAAGCGATCCGCAAGTTTAATCTTCTTGGATTGATCTGATTCTAAATTGATTTCTTTTTCCAAGCCGGATACGGCTAGAGCCAGCAAAGCATAATCTTCCTCTTCTAGAAATCTTTCACCATCATAGAGCTGAATGGTTTTTTCATATCGATGCTTAGAATTGGTTTCATATGCTTGCTCTCGTATAGGTCGAGTATCAATCAAGGCATAGGCAAGAGCTGACAGAAGTATGAAAAAACCAAAACTAACGCTAAATATTCTAGATAGAATCACAGATTAGTTGGAACCAATTTCTCTCGATTGATTTGGTATTCTTCAAATAACGAATTTTTGGAAACATAGTATCTATGTAGATTAATATTGTAGTCTATCTTCGTTCGAGTTAGATTCAATTGATCTTGAATATAAGCATCCAATGCATTTTTTACTGTAACTGCATTGAATCTACCTTGCCTGAAACTACGGAGAACTCCGTTGTAGTATCTTTGAGATTCTCTTTCCGTGATCATTGCATTTTGGAAGATGGAAAAACTTGCTTTTAAAATATCAATTCGCGTCTTTACGTCATCGGCTACAGCTCTAGTTAGATCCTCACCTTCAAGATTGGCTTGGCGTTTTTGGATCTCTGCATCTCGAATCCCTGCCTTAACACCTTTGTCCGCGATAGGGTAGGAGAATTCCAAGGCACCTTGTTGAATGGGATACTTTTGGGAAGTAATTCCTTGATTGGGATCACTGAAGTTTTGTTGCGGGCTTACCAGGTTCTGAGCTTGGTATCCGTAGGATCCGGAAACTTTAAGACTTGGTAATGCTTCGTTGTTGGCAATTTTTTTGGCAAGCTCTGCATTCTCTTTTTTTCTAGCCATATTGCGAAAATCCGCTCTATGATTGTAAGCGTATTCCAAATCTTTTTCGTAATTGATTGTTTTTGGAAGTTCTTCAACTAAGGGAGTAACTTTTGAAAACTCCGTATCATCAGGAAGACGCAAGCTTCTTATGAGTTTTCTTTTAGCTTCGTCTCTTTCTACAATTGCTGTTTTCAATTGACTTTCAGCTTGTGCGAGTAGGGCATTCCATTGGTTTACTTCAAAACTTTCCGATAGACCTAGTCCTCGCTTTCGAATTGTGAGATTACGAATATCCTTTGTAGATGCAAGTAATCTCTCGAATGTTTCAACTGTACCATCCTTAACGGAAAAATCCCAGTAGTCAACGAGGGAAGTTACAATCAATTCGGAGAGTTCTTGTTCAATCTGTTCTTTTAATATTTCAGTATTATTTTCGAGGATTTTTTCTGTTTTTCGTTCGTTGTATCCAAATGAATTTTTTAATAGATCTTGGGCTATTGTAACAGAAACAGAACCCGTAAAAAGAGGACGTATTCCTAATGCACCAAAACCGGGAGGTGTTCGGAACTGATCCTCAAAAGCATTCGAATCGAATCGAGTCGTTCCTACATCTGCCTTGAAATAGGTTCCTGTTGAAAATAGCTTTTCAATTCCTGCATTGTATTCGTTTGTCTGCGTCTTGGTTCCGGAAAGAATTGTGCTTTGGTTGAATGGGTTTTTCTTCTGATCAATACTTGCACCGGCAACAACTCTCCAAGAATACTTTCCTTGGTTTTTCATTTCATCACGAGATGCATTGGCAAGTTCTAGTTTCTTTCTGAGAATTTTTGGATCATTTTCCAAGGCACGACGAATGGCATCTTCTATGGAGAGGATATCACCCGGTTTATATTCTATAGTTTTTGATTGTGAATTGTCTTCAGCTGCTTGAAAACTTATAAACGGAATAAAAAGAATGAGTAAGTAGGATAATAGACGAACGCGCATGGTAAAACCAACCCTCTCCATCCATGATAGAAAGGGTTAGTCTCTAAGGAAAGTATTTTTTAGCCTAGAGCTTTCTTCATTTTTTCGCCAACTTCCGCAATGGATTGGCACACATGAATTCCGGCTTCTTTCATGGCTTTCATTTTGGATTCCGCAGTTCCCATTCCACCGGAAATGATTGCACCGGCGTGTCCCATTCTTTTTCCGGGAGGAGCAGTCTGCCCTGCGATGAAACCGACAACCGGTTTTTTTACATGATTTTTGATGTATTCAGCGGCTTCTTCTTCCGAAGTTCCACCGATCTCACCGATCATCACGATACCTTCTGTTTCAGGATCTTCATTCAGAAGTTTAACAGCTTCTGTATGGTTCATTCCGGGAACCGGATCTCCTCCGATTCCTATGCATGTCGTCTGACCCAAACCTTGTTTGGTCAACTGTGCAACAGATTCGTAGGTAAGAGTTCCGGATCTAGAAACCAATCCCACTCTTCCGGGTTGGTGGATGAAGCCCGGCATAATTCCCAGCTTTTGTTTTGCTCTGGGAGTGATCACTCCGGGACAGTTTGGCCCAATTAATCTAGTCTTGGAATTTCTAAGAACAGAATAAACCTTCAACATATCATGAGTAGGAATACCTTCTGTGATACATACAATAAGAGGAATTTCGGCAAATATACCTTCTAAGATTGCATCCGCGGCAAAGGGAGGTGGAACGAAAATGACAGCCGCATTGGCTCCTTCATTTTTCATTGCATCTCCGATGCTATTGAACACAGGAACTTTATCTTCCCACTTACTTCCACCTTTACCGGGAGTTACACCGGCAATGAGTTTGGTTCCATAGTCCAACATCTGGGTAGCATGGAAAGAACCTTCCTTTCCCGTGATCCCTTGGACAACGACTCTTGTTTTTTCGTCAACTAAAACTGCCATAAATTATTGCCTTCTCCTTACTGAATCAACTTGGCGATGGTTTCTGCGGCTTCACGCAAGTCATCCACACCGGTGATTTTTAATCCGCTCTTATTCAAAATTTCTCGACCTTGTTCTGCATTGGTTCCTTGCAATCTTACAACCAGAGGAACTTTTAGATCTACTGCTTTTGCGGCATCAATGATTCCTTCTGCTACCATATTGCAACGAACAATTCCTCCAAAAATATTTACGAAGATTCCCTTTACATTGGGATCACCCAAGATAATTTTGAAACCATTGGTAACTGTAGTAACATTTGCCCCACCTCCCACATCCAGGAAGTTTGCCGGCTCTGCACCGGCTAGTTTTACAATGTCCATAGTAGCCATGGCAAGACCGGCACCGTTTACCATACAACCAATGTTTCCATCGAGTTTAACATAGTTTAGGTTGAATTCGGATGCTTGCAGTTCCAGAGGATCCTCTTCGGATTTATCTCTATAAGCGGATAGGTCTTCATGTCTGTAGAGAGCATTCTCGTCGAGATCCATCTTACAGTCACCGGCAATGATTTCATTTTGTTTGGTAAGAATCAGAGGATTGATTTCTAATAGAGAAAGATCTTCTGCTATATATGCTTCATATGTTTTCGCAACTAAATCATTGAATGATTTCATTGCCTCTTTGGGAATTCCCAAATCAAAAGCAAGTTTTCGAATCTGATTGGGTTGAACTCCGATACCCGGATCAACAACAACTTTAAGGATCTTTTCCGGAGTTGCCTCGGCTACTTCTTCAATCTCCATTCCGCCTTCTGTAGAAGCCATGATAATGGTTTTTCTAAAAGAACGATCCAGAAGTATGGATAGGTAGTATTCCTTAGCAATTTCAAGACCTTGCTCTAAGTAGATCTTGAGGACTTTCTTGCCTTCGGGACCGGTTTGAGGAGTTATGAGTTGCATTCCCAATATTTTCTCTGCGGCTGACTTGGCATCATCTTTGGTTTTGGCAACTTTTACACCGCCACCCTTGCCTCGACCACCCGCGTGGATTTGAGCTTTTACAACAACAACAGGAGATTTGGAACTTACATCAGTGTAGGCTTTCTCAAAATCTTCCTTTTTATCGATTACAACACCATATGGCACATTTGCGTGGTGTTTCTTGAGGATTTCTTTTGCTTGGTATTCGTGAACTTTCATGGATTCCCTTGAAAACTTTTTCTATGACTACCATCTTAAAAGTAGAGCAGGTTGTCATTCAAAAAAAACCAATACAGAGTCAGCACAAATATCAATGCATAGCAATAGACATCAAAGACTCTTGAGAATTTCACCTATTAACTTAGATGCTTCTTGTATTCCTTCTTTCCAGAGTCTATCTACTTCTTTTTTTGCTGTTTTTTCATCAAACCCGAGTTGTAATAATCCTAGTATGGCAAGATCTTTTTCTTTTTCCAAAAGGGGAGTGGACCGGTCTGTTTCTATATTTTCTTCAACCGGATTTTCTTTCAAAAAGGACTCCAGTTTCTTTAGATTTTGCTTCAATTCAAAAAGTATTTTTTCGGATGTTTTTCCTTTTACTTTAGGAATCTTTTCCAGATCCAATTTCCTGTCTTCGGTTGCAATTTTGTAAAGTGTAGCCGCATCATAGAAGGATAATATTTTTATTGCCGTTAGTTCCCCGATTCCATTGAGAGATTTCATGACTCGAAATAATTCTCTGTCTTGGTTTGTTAAAAATCCAAAAAGTCTCTCACTTCGGTCGGTAATCGAGTGATGAATGTGAAGAAAGACAGTATTGCCTTCCGGTTCGTTTTTAAGTTTTAAATGAGTGGGAAATGGAATAACGACTTCATAGCCGATGCCTGCATTTGTCTCGATAACAACTGCATTCATTTCCAGTCGGATTACTTTTCCTCTTAAGGTGGCTATCATTGTTTCCTACCATATTGACTTTTAAAAGCAAGAGTTCAAGTTTTTTTCCTTGCAATTATTAGTATCCGATCGTAAATATAAGTAAACGTTATGAATTTTTTCCAAAAACGAAATAATATTATTGTATCTTTTGATGAAAGCGATTGGACAGACTTGGATAAGTTCAAGAAGAACATGGATGAATTACTCAATAATTCAAAAGTAGATGGACTTAAGCTATCGGCAAAGACTGTTCCATCCGGTGTTGATCTAAGATTTATTGAAATCATTCTAACATTTTCTTCTCTAGTGATTCGAAAGGGAATTCAATTGACTTGGATTATCACTCCTCAAGTGAATCAGTTGATTGAGGTGATGGGATGGAATCAACTCATGGGAAATATTGAAGTTAAGGAGATAGAACATGGTTGATTTTGATCGCTTACTCATCAACTTTCAATCCGAGTCTGATGGATTGTTGGAAGAATCCGAAGAAGATATTCTGCAATTGGAAAAAGAAGCCAATCCTCAAGTGATTGATAAAATATTTCGAGCAGTCCACACAATCAAAGGGAATTCGGGATTATTTGACCTACCAAAAATCCGAGAACTGGCTCATTCGATGGAGAACAGCTTAAATCACTACAGAAATCACCCTCCTGATTATATTCCGGAAACAACAATAGATTTGTATCTCACAACAATCGATCGTTTGAAAACCTTGCTGTCTGATTTAAAAAATAATGAGGCAATCGATATACAAGATCTGGTTCAGAGTTTTCAATCTTTGAATGAGACCAAAGCTAATTTGGATCCCATTATTGCACCGGCAATCTCGAATGCGCCTGCACTTGCACCACAAGTTAATCCCGGCAAGTCAAGAAATCTGAAGATCTCCATCAATAAAAAGTTTATCAAAATAGCCGAAGCAAATAATCATTATCTGGCATTGGTAATTGTAAAAGTTAAATCAATTGCGGGGGCACAAGATTTAAAAAGTTTTGTGGATTTTTTCGAAAAAAGAAAATCGGAAGGTATTGTGCAAGTTTCCACAGTAAGTGAGCTTCTTCCGTCTTGGCAAGAGGCGGGAAACAATGATTGGAAAATATATTTTTTACTGAACTGCCAAGAAAATCCTAAATCTGCTTTGGCAAATATGGAGATAGAATACGACTCACTGCGCATTCTCTATGATCCCAAAGATATTTCAATAGTTCGAAAAATGGATCCCCCAGCTGATAAAAAAGTCGAACCAAATCAGCAAACGTCTTTGGAAGCGCTTAAGAAGGATTTGTCAAATGTGGATAACTCTATTCTTGGTGATACTAAGGAATTGGAATCCACAAAAGACAGCTATTTGAAAGTATCTCTTCGCTTGATTGACGATCTAATCAATTTAGCAGGTGAGGCTGTGATCGCAAGAAATGAGTTGATTCAGAGAATCGACACGACAACAGATTCCAACCTTTTGACCTCGGCGAAGAAAATTGGAACATTGTTTTCCAAACTCCAAGAAGGGATCATGAAGACAAGGCTCCAGGAGTTGGATGCAGTATTCCAAAAGGTTCCGAGAATAGTAAGAGATATCACAAGAACCAATGGAAAAGAAGCCGAACTCGTATCTGTCGGTGGCCATGTCGAATTGGATAAAACACTAATTGATGCTATATCCGATCCAATCATGCATATGGTTAGAAATTCTCTCGATCACGGACTGGAGACTCCGGAAGAAAGAACCCGGGCAGGTAAATCATCCAAGGGCATGATCCGCCTCTCGGCAACTTTGAGGGGTGGCAATGTGATCATTTCCATCGAAGACGACGGACGAGGTCTGGACAGAGAAAAAATCCAGAGAAAGATTATTGAAAAGAATATAATGACTCAGGAGCAGGCAGAATCTGCTTCGGATGAAGAAATATTCAATACGGTGTTTTTACCCGGATTTTCCACCGCCGAAAAAGTTACAACTGTATCGGGTCGTGGAGTGGGGATGGATGTTGTTCGAACCAATTTGAAAAAAGTGGGTGGTTCAGCTGAAATTTCCAATCGTCCGGAAGGGGGAAGCATTGTTTCTCTAACGATTCCTCAGACTCTTTCGATTGTAAATACTCTATTGATTCGAACTGCAGGAAGACGATATGCTATTCCTGAACAGAATGTAAAAGAATTACTTCTCATCGACAAAACAAAACTAAGTCGTGTTGAGACCCATTTGATTTATAATTTGCGGGATCATCTCTTGCCTGTTTTGGACTTGGCTGATTTCTTAAGCATCCCTAAATCGCAAGACTATGATCCAAAATATATGGCAGTTCTAAAAAGTGAAAAGCATAGTTTTGGAATCATATTGGATGAGATCATCAATCCCGAAGAAATTGTAGTGAAGAGTCTAGGTTCTTTATTCTCCGGTCTGAGCATTTTTTCGGGTGCCACGATCATGGGAGATGGGGAGACCGTTTT
>JAFIGA010000107.1 GCA_020831715.1 Leptospira sp.
TTATAATTATTCTTCTGCAGTTACAACACCGGCATATTATACGTATTATATGGAAAGGATTATCGAAGCAGGAGTCAAGACGGATCTAAATCTTTTGGAAACCGATCCCAATCAGTTCAATGTGAACTCCATTTTCAAAGAATCCAATCTCACGTATAGCTTTAATCTTTCCTTCATTTGGAAGTATGCCTCAATCTTTGGAAGGGAATACTTCAACTATTATATAGGTAAATCCTTATTTGCTGTTATGGTAAATAAGCCATATCTCGATGCCGCTTGGAAGAATTATAAAAATCCCAATCTTCCTATGGTTGAGGCAATGAAAGATAATATTCGAACTTCTCTAATAGCCAATAAAGGGCATGCAATGTCGCCTGTGGAAGATTATTTTGAAAAGGATGCCTCTAAGTTGGAAGCAACCAGCCAGCGAACCATTGATTGGTTATTTTCTTCCTATAAACCATCCAAAATGCAATTCACCTTCTTCGAAATGATACTGGAAAATACCAAGGAGAAGGATATTCCACTTCTCATTGTCTGGCCACAGAGTTCGAAGTCCATGCAAGATCGTCTCAAGAACAGTACCATCCTGGACTCTTGGTGGAATAAAGTCACTGAAATAACAAACCGGTATGATTACCCTATTCAGAACATGGATGATACCGATGAATACTATTGCAATAGCTTTGCTGACGGCGGGCATATTGCCAAGGATTGCTACCGACCTTTCATTCGATACTTGATGTTGCAGTATTTCAAAAACTATTTGCCTAAGGCTATGGAGTAGTAAAGCAGATTTCAGGGGAGCTTGCTCCATTTCCTTAAACCTATTACTCCTGCGAACGAACGTGAGCACTCCATTGCCGACTGTACCCAACTTAGGAGGCACACCCAGTTGCATAGCAACTCCCCTGAAATCTCTTCTATTCGCGATCCTAAGATATACAAAAAAGCCCCTGTATAGACAGAGGCTAATGTCAATCTTGTAGTAATTATTGAAATTTCTATTTAGTTACTAGGTCTAGATCCAATTCGATTGTGTCTTTGATCAGATCATCCGGTTGTCCTTTGTAAACAATGTCCCAAAGTTGACGATTGATTCGAACTGTAGCTTTAGCAGATACAGGCTTGTCTCCGTCAAATTTGATGGTAGCAGGAAATTCGATTCCTTTGCTGATACCTTTTAGAGTAAGATTTCCTCTTACATCATAACCATTTTCTGAAGGAGTTACAGAAGCTATTTCGAATTTACCTTCCGGGAATTTTCCTACTTCAAAGAAGTCAGTATCTTTCAAGTGACCTTCTAGTTTTGCTTTCCATTCACCTTCCAAATCTTCATTAACGATGGTTGGCATATCAATCACAAAGTTACCGGAAGTAATTTTTCCACCTTTAGCGGATAAGTTACCGGATTTGATGTTTACAGTTCCATTGTGGGAACCTGTAACTTTGGATCCTTTCCATCGAATGATTGATTTTGTAGTGTCAAGAGAGTGAGAATCTCCGGAGCCTGAAGCGACAGGATAAACATCGCCTGTTTTATTTGCAGGAGTTTCCTTGCATGCAGATAGTCCTAAGATGAGTGAAATGGTTAAAAAGCTTAATATTTGTTTCATTCTAATTAATCTCCTAGATTAGTTTAATGTCAAACTAATTTCATTCATAAAATTGTCAACTCATTTTATTTATTTTTTCTCGTGGATCTCTTCCAAGAAAGGATTTCCGCACATGGGGATTGCCGTAAGTGGTTGATTTCCGTTATCTAATCCCTGATTGTTTCCGGATCTAGATAAATCTGAGCTGTGATTGTGCATTTTTGACCAATCGTTCCAACTCATAAATTGGCTGGAAGATGTGGTAAGACTCGAATTTGGATTAGAATCCGCAAATACAACAACGCTATTGCCGCCGTTGGGTATTGAGGTAACTCGATTGGTTCCTGTTATTGCCGCTATGTTGGTAGATAGATTTCCTGAAACAAATATTGCTGAGCCGGATCTTACAGAAGATGGGATATTTGACAATAAAGGAAATTGATTGGTCGGAAGATTGCTCAGTGTTGTAGGCAAGGGGAAGTGATTGCCCGGTGCTCCGAGGTTCCATGGGGATGGGAAAGAGTTTGATCTTGTGATGTTTGTAGTATCGGATCCTTGGATCACTTGTGCCCAGAACCGGTTGAGGAGTATAACAAAGCTTTCGCTGGAATCTTGTCCCAATATATTGTCCGGATAGTTTAATGAAGATGTGTTACCGGTTGCCTGTCTGAATAGAGTCATTAGATTGAGGATTTGGTTGGCACGCAATCCGGATGAATTTCCGTTCACAGTATTTTGGAAGAATTGATTTTTGGAAGCGGTATCGCTTCCTGCGTTGTCGTATAAATATCTCATGAAGGAATAGGCGAGGCCGTATTGTTTTAGGATGTAATTGGGGTCATTTGCCGGTCCTGAGTTCCATGCAAGTAAGGATACATTGTTTCCGCCTCCCACACAAGGTGAACTGTTCTGCCCTCTAAGGCAGCGAATGCGGTGTGCTTGTGGTCCGAATCCACCGATGTCCGAGGCAACTTCACTCGTTCCTTCATTGATCCAAGTGTTATCCTGGGTTCCTGCTCTTTGCATTCTGGGAAATCGGATTAGATGTTGGTATTCATGTGCAATTGTGGAGCCGAAGGCAAGAGGATCTTCGGGTAAAATTGCCACCAATTCTTTCCCATCCAAATAGAGAATTTCCCTTTGATTGGATCTAAGTGGTGAGTTGGGGTTGTCGTTAAAAAAATCTACCGGATCGAAGAAGCCCGCAACAAAAGGATTCCCCGGGCTGGATCCATCTCGGATATCCAAGATGAAAATATCTATTTTTCCATCACCATTAATATCAGAAGGTTCTCCGAAAGCAGAAACCAGGTTAGGATGGATCTTTGTCTCAAAATCAACCACCAACTGGGCAAAATTTAAATTGACATTCAATCCTGTTTCCTTATAAAAGTTTACATTGGAGCCTTGTGCCACCAATTCCGCTCCTATGCAATCGGATGTATTGGTTTGGATATTTCTAACCCAGATTCCTTGATTTGAATTGCAATTGGGACCTTGATTTTGCACGAAAGCCGCAAATGCCAGTAATGCAAAGATTTCTCGGTTATTATCTTTTTCTTGCTCTAAAAAGCCTAAGCATTGAATATTGAACAAAGTTAGTAAAATTGCGATGATGCGGAAATTAAAATTCATATTAATACTTATTTCGATTGTGGCACTTGGCATAATTCCTGTGTCTATCAGGTCGAACTCCGGCATTTCTAAATCCTCTGTTCAAGGGGATTGGTTCTCTCCGATTCAAGCGTATACACCAGGAGCATTTACCTATCAACTTAGACTGCACTCGAATGGTGAATTTCAGCTATTTAAAATTCTATTACACCCTGATATGCGTTGGGAAGAGGCTCGATACCGTGGGCGATGGAAAGTC
>JAFIGA010000109.1 GCA_020831715.1 Leptospira sp.
ATTTGCCCCTTTCCACTTACACGGAAGCTTATTGGAAGATAGACTGGCACAATCTCCTACATTTTCTTGCTCTTCGTATGGATGGCCATGCACAGTTGGAGATTCGAAATTACGCTAAGACTATTGGATATGAGATTGTAAGCAAATGGGTTCCCAATGCTTGGGAAGCTTTCTTGGATTATCGATTTCATGCGAGTGGACTCACTCGAATTGAGAAAGATATTATTACAGCCTTTAACAAATCCGGAAAAGATGCCGCCATAAAAAAGGCTATCGAATATGGACTGTTAAATGAAGATATCTCTCAACCTAAAAAAAGTCGTGAGCGCGATGAGTTGGAAATGAAGTTTGAAGAAATGGGATTTACCATTCCTTGGGCATAATATTGTCCGTGGTATTAAGTAGTATCCAATTCGGAAGATGCAGTCAGTTAATATGAAACCTATAGATAATATATTAAGTATCCAAAATCTTTCCAAGGTTTACAAGTCCGGCCACAAGGCACTTACAGATATTAACTTGGAGATAGAACGGGGCGAAATTCTTGCCCTATTGGGTCCGAATGGTGCCGGGAAGACGACTTTGATTTCCATCATCTGCGGGATCGTGAATGCTTCTTCGGGTAGGGTCATCGTAGATGGCTTGGATTTCCAAAAAAATATGCAAGAAGTTAAGAAGCGAATCGGTCTCGTTCCCCAGGAATTGATGGTGCATTCATTTGAAACTGTATGGGATACGGTAAGCTTCACTCGTGGATTGTATGGAAAACCAAAGAATCCTGCCCATATTGAAAAGACTCTAAAATCCCTCAGTCTTTGGGACAAAAAGGATAAAAATATCATCACACTTTCCGGCGGAATGAAAAGAAGAGTTCTGATTGCCAAGGCACTGAGCCATGAGCCGAGTATTCTGTTTTTAGACGAGCCCACGGCAGGAGTGGATGTTGAGCTTAGAAAAGATATGTGGAACTTGGTACATGATCTTCGTAGATCCGGTGTTACTGTAATTCTCACAACCCATTATATCGAAGAAGCCGAAGAAATGGCAGATAGAATAGCCGTTATCAATAAGGGTGAGATTTTGCTGGTTGAGAATAAAAAAGATCTCATGCAAAAGCTCGGCAAGAAATCACTCATACTTGAACTGAGAAAACCGGTGAAGTCAATTCCAAAATCTTTGCAGTCTTATGATTTGGAATTGAAAAAAGAAGGAACAGAACTCCACTTTACTTATAATACACACGAAGGTCATACGGGAATTACGGGTCTTTTGGAAGATTTAAAAAAAGCTAAGATATCTTTTAAGGATTTGAATACGGCACAGAGTACTTTGGAAGAAATATTTGTTCAATTGGTAAGGGAGTCCACATGAATTATTCTGCAATCTGGTCTATCTATAGTTTTGAAATGGCGAGAACCAAAAGAACTATCATGCAGAGTATTCTCGCTCCTGTGATAACAACATCCCTATATTTTGTGGTATTTGGTTCGGCTATTGGTTCGAGAATCCAAGAAGTGGATGGGGTGAGTTATGGAAGTTTCATTGTTCCCGGTTTGGTGATGCTATCTCTTCTCAACCAAAGTATATCCAACGCATCCTTTGGGATTTACTTTCCCAAGTTCACAGGTACTATTTATGAAATACTCGCGGCTCCTGTTAGTTTGATTGAAGTTGTGATTGGTTTTGTGGGTGCCGCAGCAACCAAATCCATGATACTCGGTGTATTGATGCTACTCACAGCGGCATTGTTTGTTCCGCTTCAGATTGCCCATCCCTTTGTGATGGTTTTTTTTTTATTTCTTACAGCACTTAGCTTTAGTTTATTCGGATTCATCATTGGAATCTGGGCTGACAATTTTGAAAAACTGCAAGTGATTCCATTGATTGTCATCACACCATTGGTATTCTTGGGAGGAAGTTTCTATTCCATTTCTATGCTTCCACCTCTATGGCAGACAATCACACTCTTCAATCCGGTTGTCTATTTAGTGAGTGGCTTTCGATGGTCCTTCTTCGAAATATCCGATGTGAGTATTGGAATCTCTCTTGCTTTTATCTTCGGATTTCTTGCCGCCTGCCTTGGTATCATTTGGTTGATTTTCAAGACAGGATATAAGTTAAGAAATTAAATATCACAAACCAAGAGAAAATTCTCGAATACCTGAGAGATAAACAATTTATTCCCGTAGCGAATGGCTCCACTTGCACCGGGAATTTCTTCACCGGGATCGGAATAGATCAATTTAGTTTGGTTGCGATCTGTGATTTCATAAATCTGGGAAGGGGCAATGTTTTCCGGTGACTTGCTATGATCCAAAAATTGAAAGTCGGACACATGAACTGAGGTAAAAAAGCCGTATTTATTTTTATACAGATTGTCCGGTCCGCCGTTAAAGGCAATTTTATATTGGAGTGTTAGAAGGGGTGCGTGGTTTTCAACCCATCTTGCGGAATAGACATAGATGGATTTGTCAACATGGGAGGAACGATAGAGAGTTCCTCTTTCTTCTTTTTTCTTTCCAATTACAATCTTGCCTGAATCATCGGATTCTTCTTCGTACCAGATCCCATTTCCGAAAGGAATTTTTTCATTGGTTGGATAGAATTTATTTTCCGCATAATAGGTAATATCTGTAGTTGCCCTCTTGAATAAAAGATTTATAACTGCCGTAAAATTCAATTCACTACCCATGTCATTGGAAATTAAAAGTCTTTCTTCGGGAAGTGCGAATAGATCATTTGGGCTTTCTAATAGAGGATCAGTTAGAGTTTTGATATGCTTCCAGGTAAAATTTCCTTTGTTGCCTTCTTCGAATACTTCGATAGTGTGTTTCGGATCTAACTCTTCTGTCCAATCTGAATTTTTCAATCTTGGATGAGAAATAACATAGAGTCTATTTTTTCCTTGGAATTTGGAATGACTGATTCCATGAGGACGAAAATTTCCGGGGTATTTATCCACTTTAAGCTCTGTCGCTTGGAAATTTCCGGTGGAAAGAGACTTGGAATCGAGCTCGATTGAGAATAATTTTCCCAATTGGTTTTTTTCTCTTCTTTCATGTGTAGAAATAACAAGAAAGTTTTTATTTCCAGAGGAAATGATTTCAAAATCTTCCGGTCCCGGTGCCACTTCTATTTTTTTGCAAGCCTGCGAGTTATCATTGGGATGAACTATAGGGACAGTCTTAGAACAATGCGTAGCTGAAATAAGCAAACAAACAATAACGAGTAATTTTACATTCATGAGAGAGCGATTTCCTTTTAAATTTATATATACTGAATCTATCTAAATAGTTCCAAACGTATCTTGGGAATGGATAGAATGAGATTAATGGATCAAATTATTGCGTCAATCGGAAAAAAAGAAGTGAATTTAAAATTCCTCGATCGATGGAATTTACTTGACGATTTATAGTGCAGTGCAAAAATTGGTTTATGGGAACTAAAACGAAAAAGCTAGAAGAAATACTCAATGTCGGAATTGGGGCTGTAAAAACTTCTCAAGAAGTTTGGGAAAAGCTCATGACTGACTTAAATTCGAAAAAAGAAGATATATCCACCACTTTCTCAAAATTGAAGCAAGAAGGTGAGAATGATTACAGCGATCCTGCTTTGAAAGTGAAAGTTGGAACGGCTTGGGGTATTGTAAAATTTGATGAGATAAAAGATAATATCGTATCTTTTTTAGATAAGCACAAAGACGAAAAAGAAAAGTAATGATTCTGGAATCATTTTAAAGGTTCCAAAATCCATATAATTGAAAAATTTCCAAATTAATACTTGATCTCTAAAAATCTCATGATGAACTACTATTAAAGCCCAATACTTAAATTGGGTTTTAAAGATTTATATGAGAACCATTGCAATAAAAAAAGGATTAGATCTTCCCTATCTATTTAAGGGAAACAAACAATCATTTGTATCGATTGACTCCTCTTCTGTTTCTATCTCAGGGTATGATTATCCATTTAAACCAAACCTATTGGTAGAAGAAGGCTCCACTGTTCGCAGAGGAGATTTTCTTTTCACAACCAAAGATGATGAAAGAATTGGAGTTACTTCCCCTGTAACCGGTAAGGTATCCGGAATTCACCGAGGAGAAAGACGAGCACTGATTGCAGTTAGCATAGAACTAGATTCTTCCGTGGATCAATCCTCTAGTACTTCGTTAAGCAATTCAGCTTCTTCCTTCCCTAATCTAAATTACTCCAATCGAAAAGAAATCTCCAATATCCTAGCTAAATTAGGGGCTTGGGTTTATCTTCGAACCAGACCATTTGCCTTAGTTCCGAAGTTGGATGAGGAACCGGCTCATATTTTTATCAATGCCATGGACACTAGACCCGGCTCAATTGGAATGAAATCTCTGTTGTCCGGTAGAGGCAAGTATCTGCAAAAAGGCATACATATTTTGTCGAGTTTAACTCAGGGCAAGATATACTTCTGTCAAGATCCCAAAGAAAACTGGGAAGATGAATTGCATTTTGACTCAATCAAACAAAATATTGGTGAAGTTAGGTGGGAAAGAGTTGGCTTTTCCGGTAAGCATCCTTCCGGTCTCACATCGACACATATTCATTTTTTAAATCCTGTCTCTCTGAAAAAAACTGTTTGGACTATTCCCGCAGACTTGCTTGCCGATATCGGTGAAGCTTGGATGACCGGAGTCCTTCCTAACCAAACTAGATTTAGCCTATCGGGACCATTTTGGAAGAATCCTTCATTATTGCAGACTACTATCGGTTCCTCTGTATCTAAATTAGTGAGAGATTATCTACCAAGTTCTGATTCCCGAGTTGATAGAGATTCCCATTATAGAATTGTATCCGGTTCCATTTTGCACGGTTGGGAGGCAAAAGGTGCCTGGGACTTTTTGGGTCGCTTCCACAATCAGATTTCCATACTGAAAGATGGCAACAAAAGAGAATTTTTGGATTGGTTACTCCCCGCATTCAAAAAGTATTCCATCACAAGAACAGCATTTGGTCGCTGGTTTCCGAAAATGATTGATTGGAATACAAGTCAGAATGGCAGTCCTCGCGCCATTGTGCCTATCGGTAATTATGAAAGGGTCATGCCTTTGGACATTTTGCCCACACAACTTCTTCGAGCCTTGGTTACCGAAGATTGGGAAGAAGCAGTTGAGTTAGGTGCTCTGGAATTGGAAGAAGAAGATATGAGTCTTCTTACTTATGTATGTCCCGGCAAGAAAGACTATGGAAAAATGCTAAAAGAAGTGTTGAAGATTGCAAGAAAGGAGTTGGTATGAAATTTTTACGTTCTTACTTGGATTACCTGGCTCCTAAATTCGAAAAAGGTGGCAAGTTTTCAAAACTCTACCCCTTGTATGAAGCGGCTGATACTTTCTTATATTCCCCTGCCGACAAAACCAAAGGTTTCGTTCAGGTTCGAGACGCATTGGATCTGAAACGTATGATGGTGACAGTTGTCATCGCACTCCAGCCGGTTGTATTTATGGCTTGTTGGAATACAGGTTTTCAAATCTTCCAAACAGGAGAACCCATCCTTGGATGGAGAGAAGATATTTTGATCTGGCTGGGCATTCTGTCCGATTCAGCTAATAATTCTGTCGGCAATTCCGGTGGTATGTTGGCTATGATTGCCCTGGGTGCACTCTATTTCATTCCACTCTATCTGGTTACCAATATCGTTGGTGGTATCTGGGAGGTATTGTTTTCTATTGTTCGAGGAAAACAGATTAACGAAGGTTTTTTGGTAACGGGATTTTTATTTCCCCTTATACTGCCTCCCGACGTCCCCCTATGGAT
>JAFIGA010000114.1 GCA_020831715.1 Leptospira sp.
AGACTCTCATCGCCAATGGTACTATGTGGTTCGCTGCATGGGAGAGTAGGACGCTGCCAGGTTGTCATTATAAATAACAAAAACAAAAAGCTACCCAGCACCAAATGCTAAACATTGTGGTGCTGGGTAGCTTTTTTTTTGTACCGTTCCCGACTCGTAAGAGTTGGGAACAGCAATCTCGACCGAAGCTTGCGTAAGCAAGCCGGTTCGAGTTCCTTATGATAAAAATCCCAATAAGAAAGAGTAAGATCCATCCCGAACACACAGAATTTCGACCCAAGGGAGAAATTCTCGGACATTTCCGAGGTTAACCGAGGAAATGGGGGAGGTGTCAAGACTCTCGCTCAATAAATTTTCGCTATCGCCAATGGTACTCTGCCGATCTACTGAAACGTGTAGTGGATACAAACTTATCTTTAAAACTAAAAATCTCGAATCAAATTTCTATATTATCAATAAATATCAAGTAATATTGCTCGTTATTCCCATTAAAAAATGCTTGTTCTTTAATCTCTGTATGTTTCTTTTGGACTATACAGTCTAATAATATAGTAATAATAATTGAAAAACCAATTGTTTTCCTAGTAAATTTCATAAATTGATGAATCCTGATAAAGATTACATAAGCGAGCCGGAATTCCAAGATTTTTTCTCCTTAACTCCCGATCTATTATGTATAAGTGATGTAGATGGAAATTTTATTAAAATCAATTCTGCATGGCATGAAACTCTAGGTTATAGCGAAGAGGAACTTTTATCGTATAAAATTTATAGTTTTATCCATCCTGATGATTTGCAATCCACAACGTTTGCAATGAAGGATTTAACAGATGGAAAAGAAATCTTCAATTTTGTAAATCGTTATAGAAATAAAGAAGGAAATTACAAATATATAGAATGGAGAGCTCGACCGAAGGGCAGATACATCTATTCTGCCGCAAGAGATATTACAGAGAGAATAATTAGCGAGAAATATATCCAGGAAAGTCAGACTATATTGGATATGTTTTTTTCTCAGTCTCTGACCGGATTTTTCTTCATGATGTTGGATGAGCCTGTTTTCTGGAATGATACCGTTGATAAAGAAAAAACAATGGATTATGTATTCGCACACCATAGAATAACGAAAATTAATCAAGCAATGTTGGATCAATATGGTGCCAAGAAAGAGGAATTTGTAGGTCTTAGTCCCAATGATTTGTTTTCTCACGATTTGGTGCACGGAAGAAAAACATGGATGGATTTTTTTGATCAAGGAAGACTCCATGTTGAAACAAGAGAGAAGAAGTTAGATGGGACACCGATTTATATTTTAGGTGACTATCTCTGTCTTTATGATGAACAAGGTAGGATTACAGGTCACTTTGGAGTTCAGACTGATATAACTAACTTGAAACAAGCACAAGAAGACTTAATAACAGCGAAACAGTTGGCAGAAGAAGCAAGTGAGGCAAAAAGTCGATTCCTTGCCAATATGAGTCATGAGATTCGAACACCATTAAATGGTGTGATCGGATTTACTGACTTATTAGGAAATACTGACTTGACACCAATTCAATTGCAATATGTTGAGAACGCCAATATATCCGGTCATACATTATTGGGAATTATTAGCGACATTCTTGATTTTTCTAAAATTGAAGCCGGTATGATGGAATTGGATCTCGTTAGATCAGATTTAATTGAAATAGTTGAAAATAGTATTGATTTGATTAAGTTTCAGGCCGGTAAAAAGAATATCGAAATATTGTTAAATATTGACAATCAATTACCACAATATGCATTGTTAGATGCTATAAGATTAAAACAAGTCTTGGCGAATCTACTTTCAAATGCGATCAAGTTTACCCTAGCAGGAGAAGTCGAATTAAAGATAAAATATATACCAATGAGTCCAGGAAGGGGTCAATTGAAATTTTCGGTCAGAGATACGGGAATTGGTATCAATGAAAATGATAAGATTAAAATATTTAAAGCGTTTACTCAGATAGACTCTCAACCGACCAGAGAATTTGGTGGAACCGGGTTAGGATTGGTTATTTCTGATATGATAGTTCGGAAAATGGGAAGTACTATTAAAATAGATAGTAAGGTTGGAGAAGGTAGTACGTTTTACTTTGATATAGAAACAGAAGTTTATTCAGAAAAGACTCAATTGGATTTAAGGAACTCAGAAATAAAAAATTGTCTATTAGTAGATGATTCTAAGGCAAATATTGATATTCTTAGGGACAAGTTTCAGTTTTGGGGTATTCCAACTGATTTTTGTTATGACGGCAATTCTGCTCTAAATATGCTTAAGAAAAAAGCCTATGATTTAATTATTTGCGATTATCATATGCCAAATATGAATGGAATAGATTTAATCCGTAAAATTCGATATGATCTTAAGCTCACCTCGGAGAAACAAGCAATATTACTTCTCCATTCATCTTCTGATGATATAGAAATTTACAATGATTGTTTGGAATTGGATGTAAGTTATCGGCTAACAAAACCTGTGAAATTCGGAAAGTTACACGATGTTTTGCTCCAATGTCAATCTGGTAGTGACTGAGTATATGTTAATTCAAATATTTCA
This sequence comes from Leptospira sp., assembly GCA_020831715.1. Classification (GTDB taxonomy): domain Bacteria; phylum Spirochaetota; class Leptospiria; order Leptospirales; family Leptospiraceae. Next base: position 2,582 of record JAFIGA010000114.1, read on the forward strand.
TAATAGAATAAATTTAAAAATAATAAAATAGATCCGTCAGCAAAGATATAAGAGAC
>JAFIGA010000134.1 GCA_020831715.1 Leptospira sp.
ACAACGGAGTAGAAAACATATTCTATAAAATATCCAAATACTACGAAAACAATTTATCAAAAGATTCATGGCATTCTGAACTTCTAAAACGTATGAAATTGGAAATCCCCGGTTTCAGAAACAGAGTTATCTCTGATGAATTATATGAAGCCCTGGATGAATATCGGGGATTTCGCCATGTATTTCGAAATACATACAATTTCCGACTTCGCAAAAAGAAAGAACAACCCCTTTTAGAGTCCTTACCTAGCACATGGGAAAGATTGAAAGAGGAAATAGTTATATTTTTCTCCAAATAGTTCATTTGAAAAAAAATTATAAATCGTTCTCTATTAGGACGAAAATAGTTAAAAATCGTCCTATAATAGAACGATTTTTCTTGACTTTAATAGAATTAGTTCTATCATAGAACTATGGAGCCTAATTTTAAGGATGTAATTGAGTCATTTGAAAGAAGAAAGTCCTTTCTTCCGGACAGAATCCGTCCTTTATTTGCAGACCTCATTCCCGAATCCCCACGTTCGGTTCTCTTGTATGGATTGAGAGGTGTTGGAAAATCTACCTTTTTGATCCAAAGGGCAATAGACGAAGATTGTGTCTATTGCTCGGCAGATAGTTTTCATGCTTCGAAGACACCTCTTTATGATCTTGTAAAAAAAATATTCCAAGAAGGATATGCCGGGGTTATGATCGATGAGATCCATTTCGCTAGCGATTGGAGCAGGCAACTAAAGTCGTTATATGATGATTTCCCCAAGAAAAAAATATGGGTGAGTGACAGTTGCAATCTATTGGTCCACCAGTCACTTGCTGATCTTTCCAGGAGATTTGTTCCGTATCGCCTACCTCTTCTTAGTTTTAGGGAATTTATATATCTTAAGGAAGGGATTCTCTTCGACAAGCTGGATCCGGAGAATCCCAGTCCGAAGTTTCAAAAGGATATTGCCAAACATCCAATCTTAGCTTGGTTTCGAGAGTTTGTCACCCAAGGAACCAGACCTATCTTTCAAGAAGGGGAATATCCCAGAAGAATACAAGGGTTAATTGACAAAACAATCTATTCGGATCTACCATTTTATCTGGGAACTATATCCGACAATCATTTAAGGATTATCAAATCTATTCTAGCCGAGTTTATTTTCTCTCCCATTCCAACAATCAATATCAGTGGAATGTGCAGTGAGTGGGGGCTTAGTAAGGACAAATTGTACCAGATTCTCCATATTATGGAAGAGTCGGAGCTGATTCGAATCCTGCGCAAGAAAAGTGACAATCGTCCCAACTCCAAAGGATCCAAAATTCTCCTCACAGATCCATCAGTATATCATAGTTTAGGTGGCAATATCGGAACTGCAAGAGAAGCGTATTTTTGCGCATATGTAGAGTCTCATTCCCCCAAGAACAATTTTAATAAAACGGAAATCTTCGCATCCTCCAACGAAAAAGAATTTGACTTCGAGGTAGATGAAAAAACTTACGAAATCGGCGGAAGAAATAAAAAGCCCAAGAACGCAGAAATTGTTGTGAGAGATGATCTGGATATCAAAGTGAGAAATTCTATCCCTATGTTTTACTATGGATTTGGATACTAGAGAATATTATGAATTTCACACCCAACCGCGATAAGGCACTTATGATCCTCCAGAAAGAAATTTCTGTCTTTGTCTATGATGCAGTTCAACTAGAGGGCTATAATTTTACTCTACCTGAGATCCAGACCCTCTTGGAGGGAATCACTGTAGGTGGACATAAAATATCTGATCAACAAATCGCTATTAACCAAGCAGAAGCATGGAAGCTATTGATCTACTGGATCAAAAACAATGATTTCGCAATAACAATTCCGAAGTTGCAACAACTCCATGCAATAGCCGGCAAAGAAGAAGCTTTGAATTGGGGAAATTTTCGCACAGGTCCCGTAGCCATTGCAGGAACAGATTATCTTCCACCTCCGGCGGAGACATTAAATGAATGTTTTGATGTTATGCTAACTTCCTTAAGAGAGAAAGAAGATATTTGGGAGAAAGCTATTTCCCTATTTCTTCAAATGGCAAGAAACCAATTCTTCTACGATGTTAATAAACGAATGGGAAGATTTATGATGAATGGGTTCTTGATATCGCACGGATATCCGCCGATCAATCTTCCTGCCTCCAAAAAATTGGAGTTCAATCAACTTATGCTGGATTACTATCCTACAGGGGATGAAGCCGGGATGCAAGAGTTCATGAAATCTTGTATAAAGCCAATTCATTTGGAAATTATGGCTAAGGGCTGAGGGCTGAACGCTAATTGCTAATCGCTAATCGCTGAAGGCCAAGGCTGAATACCAATTTCAGATCGCTAATGAATTATCCCTAATCGCTGATTTAGTAAATGCAATAATTTCATGGACATTGTAGATAAACTCAACCAATTTTTGGAAGAATACCCCGGTATCCATACTGCAATTCTCTATGGTTCCTATGCAACAGGGAAGGTGCATCCGGGGAGTGATCTCGACATTGCAATAGCAGAAGACAAAAAAATGTCCATGGAACGAAAATTGGAATTCTACAACAGGTTACAAAAAATAACAAAGATAGAAAAAATCGATCTAATCGATCTGCATGCAATCGATGGACTTATACTACGAGAAATTCTTACGAAAGGGAAAGTATTGAAAAAGAATTCGGATTTTCTTTACAGACTCTTGCAAAAAATGTTAGGTTTTATGGCGGATTTTTATCCGATTGTTCTCAGGCACAGAAAAGCAATTGTAGCAAAATACAAATCGTAACGAATGCAACACAAAACATGTACGATTATATGAATAAAGATACTATACTCGCTAAAATCGAATCCCTGCACAGATGCATACAAAGAGTGGAAAAATTCCGAGGCACAGGATCTGCACATTTAGAAAGCAGTGTCGATAGCCAAGATATTGTAGTTTTGAATCTGGAAAGAGCAGTCCAAATCATGGTGGATATTTCCGGTATGATCATCACAACTAAAGATTTGCCCATGCCTTATACCATGGGAGAGGTGTTTCTCGAACTGTCCAAAATAAATATTATATCCTCTGAGTTAGCGGATCGCTTAAAGAGAGCAGTAGGATTCAGAAATCTAGCTGTACACCAATATGATAAACTAAATTGGTATATAGTATATTCAGTCGCTACACAAGGAATAGAAGATATAAAAGAATTCATCTCTTCTATAACCAAAGAATTCGAACTATAGGAGCCGTATCCAATGGGACTAGTTTATGCCAATATAAAATTATCAAATCCTGTCCAGCCAACCAAATCTAAATTAGAGGTAAAATCTTTAGTTGACACGGGAGCATTGCACCTTTGTATCCCCGAACACATTGCCCTACAATTGGGAATTGAAAAACTGGAAGATAGGGAGGTTACCCTTGCAGATGGTTCAAGAAAGCTCATACCTTATGCGGGACCTATTCAAGTTCAGTTTGAAAATCGAACGGCATTTGTAGGAGCTATGATCTTGGGTGATGAAGTGCTTCTAGGTGCAATACCCATGGAGGATATGGATGTCTTAGTTCACCCTGCAACTCGCAAATTGGTAGTGAATCCGGAAAGCCCCAACATTCCCATGTCGATTATTAAGTGAGGGCTAAGGGCTTATCGCTAAGCGCTAAATGAGTGAGGGATTAGGGCTGATAGAAAAGGACTGAGTGAGAAAAGTAAAATCTTAAATCTATTATGAAATATAAAGAATTCCATGAATTACTAATTTGGCAGTTGGCTAAAGAAATAACCTTAGAGTTGTATAAAAAATTTAGTCATTGTAAGGATTTCACATATAAAGACCAAATTTTAAGAGCATCTATTTCCATTATGAATAATATTGCAGAAGGATTCGAGAGGGATGGTAACCTAGAATTCCGAAGATTTATAATCATCTCAAAAGGTTCTTTATCTGAATTGCAATCCTTACTTCTTTTAGGTAAAGATCTAAACTATCTAAACGATGAAGAATTATATATTTTATATGAAAAATCAATCTCTTTAATTAAACAATTTAAAGGATTAATCAAAGCGCTTAAAAAATAATGGGTGAAGGCTAAACGCTAAATGAGTGAGGGCTGAACGCTAAGCGCTGATTTTCATATTGATATTCATTCTAATATAATAAATTATATTGTAATATCTCTATCAGACTATATCCTTCAGCGTTAAGCTTTCAGTAATCTATAATCAGCGCTCAGCCCTAAGCGATTAGCGGTCAATAGTCAGCCATCAGCCCTCAACAAATCCATGCCTCTAACCATCAACACTCGCATCCTCCCGGAACATCTCTTCGAACCAACAGAATTCCAAAAACATATTGCAACAACAGCAAAACTTTCCCCGGGAGAGATCCAAAAAATCAATCTCTCATCCCGTTCCATCGATGCGAGACAGAAGACCATCTACTACCAGATAACAGCTGAGGTTTTCACAAAACAGGAAACTTACTCGGAAGAACCAATCACGCTTCCCGATTATCCCGATGTCTCCGGCTCCGAAGAATGCATCATTGTAGGAACAGGACCTGCGGGATTATTCGCCGCATTGGAATGCATACAAAATGATTACAAACCCATCCTCATTGAACGAGGTAAAGATGTCAAATCCCGAATAGAAGACATTCGAAATATCAATGTTAGACAAACTGTCCACACTGATTCCAATTATTCCTTTGGAGAAGGGGGAGCGGGAACCTACTCCGATGGGAAGCTATACACACGATCCAAGAAGAGAGGAAATGTAAGAAAAGTTTATGAACTCCTGGTCGGATTCGGAGCAGATCCCGAGATCCTCATTGATGCACACCCTCACATAGGAACGAACCGCCTACCGAAGATTATAGCCAACATCAGAGAATTCATCCGAGATAGAGGAGGGGAAGTTTTATTTGAAACTCGTGTAACCGATCTCATCATAGAAGGAAATCCCTCATCGGGGAATACAAAAATACAAGGAGTGGAGACAAGAAAAGTCATCGCTTCCGGAAACCTGAGCCCTGAATCTACCATTTACAGAGCCAAGAAAGTTATCCTAGCAACCGGACATTCTGCACGAGATATTTTCGAACTCCTTTATAACAAAAATATAGCTATCGAAGCAAAGCCCATAGCTATCGGTGTGAGAGTTGAACATTCCCAAGAACTTATAGATACCATCCAATACAAAAGAAAAGACCGAGGACTCTACCTTCCTCCAGCTCCCTATGCAATCGTCAAACAAGTCCAAGGTCGCGGAGTGTATTCCTTCTGCATGTGCCCGGGAGGCGTGATTGCCCCTTGTGCCCCCGCCCCTGATGAGATCGTTACCAATGGATGGTCCTCAAGTGGAAGAGGGCGCCCAACAGCAAATTCCGGAATCGTAGTGGAATTGCATCTTGATGATATCCCCGGT
>JAFIGA010000140.1 GCA_020831715.1 Leptospira sp.
CACTTCCTGCAGGCTCACTGCCCGAAAGAAGTGCATCTATGTCATCTTGTGATAAAGAACCTTCACCCATAAATGTATGATCGGCTAAATTTCATTCTTTGCCAACGAAAATTTACCTGAAAAATTCAGGAAACAAAATTGTTAAATCACGAATCAACGAAGCGACCCTGCAAGACCAATTCTCTCACCTACGGTAAATTGATACATAGTAACTCCGTTCAATACGAATCCGACACGATTTCCCGGATTTTGAGTCTGAACAGCAACATGGTCAAATTCATAATTCAACCTATCATTTTGTGTGAGTTCGCCACAGCCTTTTGACCACCCAAAAAGGTGTCCCCCAACTCCTTCCTCGTGAATCTCAAGACAATATGTTTTTCTCGAACCAACTGGGGATGCCGGTGTAGCTCCCACCGGAGGTGTCGAAAAATTACCGGAGGTTCCGAAAACTTGGATCCTTTCCGTTGTGATGCGAAATCCCGGTCCGGAAGCGGAAGCGTTGGAACCAACTGTAGCATTTCCGATAACATCCAAGTAGGCATCCGCACGATCCAATTGGAAGGTAACTTCAATTACTTGGTCTTTTCGACCACCTAAGGTTACAAAATCAATCTGAGATCCGAGTCTAGCATTGGGAGCTGAGCCCCTAATTCCATTGGATGTATATTCTATATTATTTGGAGTGAATCCCATAGATTGAATCTGGCTGTCTGATTGGCAACGAGCCACTCCAAAACCGGTTCTGGTTCCATTGGTAGGAACATTTACCGCATCGGGACCTCCGCGAATCGGAGGTAGACTGAATCTACCGCAATCGCTTCCGCCAGATGTGGTGGAATATTGTAAAATGAGCTCTATCAACTCATAATCAACTTGATCCGGTTTTCTTCCAAAATACTCGGAGCAATTGCTCAACGAAAAGAAAAATAGAAGTATGAATGGTATTTTTTTGCCAAATTGCATAATAAAATCCTGAGCTTTCTCCATTCTATTAGACCCCTTCCTAAATACAACTCAGTTTCATTTAGATTGACAAATTTATTTTGGTAAAAACAATGGAATCATGATGTCTGTATTTTTACGATTTTTTTCCATAGCGCTTGTTTCCCTTGTTTTTATCCAATGTATACCCTTTTTAAATCCATTCAGTAAAGACTCGAATGACGACCAAGATGCAATTCTACTTCTTGGACTTGTCGCTCTTTCAGGTGGAGGAGGCTCTAGGCAAGTCGAGGAAACAAGACCATTCAGAGCGAGAACTGTAACACTTAAGGAAAATGGATCCGTTCATGTCTACGACTGGAACCAAGACAGAGAAGTCCCTCTAAGAACCGAAGATACAGCTATTACAGGCATTGACAAAATCTGGTCGTCCGAATCGGGAAGATTCACCTACGCCAAAGTGGGGAATGCCTTTCGCGTGATTGACTCTACCATCAACCTCTCCCCTCACGGAGATCATTTCCATTACGATAGAGCCAACTACTACAGAACTATTAATAACAATAGAACTACCGGATTAAATACGCCTACAAACACAACCCCGCACTCCGTTCGAGCTCGGAATGGCTGGGTTGCCTTCTTCTACCGAGGCAATGATACTGACACAGAAAGTGTGGTTCGTTTTGTAAAAGAAACAGATATTGTAACTCAAGAGAATATTCCGGTTGTTTTAGGACCCGGAATTGGGAACGGAGTCGCAGGTGATGCTGTTATGCTATCGGATGAATTTGCGCTGGTTCCTGATGCAGGTAACGCGGATGGCCCGATAGAACTTAGTATTCACAAAAGAAATGGAGGAGTCTGGACTAAGATAGGAAGTAATATTTTATGCACGGATTACAAAGGACTAGCCACAACTCAAGTTCCCAAGCCCGGTGCCAGTTTTACCAACTTGGAAAGTGGCTATGCTAAAATACACTATGCACTTATACTCTGTCTTGGAGATAATAAGTTGGTTCGCTATGAAGATGGAGAAGCGAATCCGACTGTGGAATCATGGAATATAGACGGAGGTGTTGGCTTGACTCGAGTCCAATCTCTATTTAACAATGATAATATAGAAAGGGGGGGACGAAATACCAAGCCTCTCTTTATAGCAAATGCAGGAAATGAAAATCAGAGCGGCTTTTATGTTTTAAATGCTCAGGATAAAACTGATAGAGTCATCCAAACAGATAGCTATCCCGGTCATTTATTGGGATCAGAGACTAGATCCGGCAATGAAATCTATATTGTATCCAATACCGGAAAATTGATTACTTATAACACGAATGACGGCTCTAAGATCAGGGAAATGAATTCCGATCTACCGGTATCCGAATTAAATAGCGTTAGGTTTTATTCAACTTGGCAGGCTGGTTTTCTTACTCATAGTAGCACCATCCATGAATTCAATATCCAAGAAGATTTCAAAGCAAGAACCATAGATACCGGTAATACCATACAGCAGATGTCCATAAAAGGATTCTTTGGAGCCGGTGCAGACTATGATGGACCGGAACATAGTATCCGTGGTAAAAAGAAAACGGGACAATAGAGAATGATTGTTAAAGCAAAGCTCCTGAAATTCTTCTAGTCTAAAAATCCTTCTCGGACTTTTGTATGATTTCATCCAGGGCGAAGCGACTGAATGCAAAATATCCACCACGATCTGAAATGGTACAGATAAAATTCTCATCCTTGTCTTGGTGATTGCATGTAATTTTTAGAGATTTAGGTATCCCATTTTCTTCAATGCCCAATTGTATGAAAATTTCATAATTTTTCTTCCATGAAGGATTCCTTACGGATACAACTTGTACGGATTGTAAATCTTTCCATTGCTCCAGAATAGCCGGGACTCTTGACTCTTGGATTTTACGATTTTCTCTTCCTAATAGAAACCAATTGTTTCCTTCTCGTCCCAACTTGTAATTGGATTTTCCGGATGATTGAACTTGAATGGAAAGAAGAGAAGCGAGTTTTTCTTCTGTAGGGAATATTTTTCTTTCTACCAGATAAAGAGGATTGAATCTACCCATGGAATGCAACATAGAAAAAGGAATATAGTAAATACTACCTGTATCATCTTGAATATAACTTCCACCTGATGATTCCACTTCTTCCGATAATTTCCATGTTACGGCATTTCCATCTCGTGTATGGATTTTTAAAGAAACATATCCCTTATCAAAACCATATTTGTAAGGATCTCCACCCAATTGAGTGAATTTTCTGGAATCATAAATCTGTTCCAACAAGGCGTCTATTTTTTGGGAAGAAAGTAGGAACGTAGTTCCGTCCATTTCCATCTTCCAGATTTTTTGCAATTCGTCTTTTTGATTGAGATTCTCCTCAGAATATATTCTCTGTTTATAGTCACTGACCAATTCGCTATTGCGGTTGGAAAATTTAACCAATTGAATTTCGGAAATCACTTGAGATTTTTCCAACCAAGCTTGCGATTTTTTGTAGTTTTGGACGAACAAAGAAAATGGATCTCTAACAAAAAAAACCAAACCGATCAAAAATAGATTCAATACAAGAAGAGTTAAACCCTTGTGCTCCGATAAAATTTTAACTGTCGATTTTAGAGTATTCATTAAATTCATAGAACTTTCCCTCCCAATCCCAACTCTCTCCTGCGTATTCGAAAGAAAGCAAATACTGCAATGCCTAAAGGAAGTAATAGTATATTGACAATACTATAAAACAATTCTTCCGGTTTTGAAATATTTTTCAAGGCTTCGAAAGCCGGTTTCTTGGATCTTGAAGCAACCAATTCATCATCACCTTGAAGTATGTCCAAAGTGTTCATAAAAAATGGTGCATTGGCTCCTTGGTATATCTCACGAAAATCCCTAACAACAAGTATATCAGACACGATGTAAGGAGAAGATACAACCAAAATCTCCGAGGAATTCTCATCCATTGATTCTTTTATGAATTGTGAGGCATTTGCTCCTTGAGGAAGATCCTTATCAGCAAAATAAGATTGAAATTTACCTTTTAGATGAATTCCCATAGGAATCGCCTTACCGATGGGTTCTTCTTTAATTTTAAATACTTCCTTTTCACCGACAAATAGGTATTTCTCTTTTAGTATGGCATCAATAGTAGAGCTGATGATTGTATGAATGGTCACATTTTTTTGCTTATCGGGAAGAATCTCCAATCCTTGTGCCCATGGCAAAAGTAAAACTTCCAGATCCTTGGTAAAAGAACTTTCTGATGACAGACTTCCTGCCTCTTTAGTTGCAAGTATCCACAATGGATAGTGATATCTTCCAAACAATCCTTCTTCCATCTGTACCAGAGGACCCATGGGCATTCCGTTGTTAGGTTCCAAAATCATGTTCGTGCCTATTTGAAAACCATAGTGGGAGAAAAACTCATTCAAGATTTGTGTATTTTGCAAACCTTGTGCAAAACCTTTTTGCCCCATACCCAAGCCTGACTGAGGATTGGAATCTTCCAATTGAAATTCCATGGACTTAGGGAGGAAGAAAATTTTCCCTCCTCTCATCAGAAACTGATCCAGATGATAACAACCCAATTCGGAGAGCTCGGGGCTTCCAATAGCTAACAAAACATTTACATCAGCAGGGAGAGAATCTTCGTTAAGTGAAAATGGAAAAGCAGGTCCATACTCAGGAGCAAAAACCTGATGCATAAAAACTCCAAACGTATCCTTGCCCGATCTGGGACCTGGCAATGGTGCTGTCATGGAGCCACTTTCTTGAAGGATCGCAACAGTAGATCCCAATCCTTTACTGCGTCGAAGCATCTTTTTCAATGTAGAAAGAATCTGATACTCAACCTCTTCGGCAAAAAACACAACCGGAATCACATCCACTTCTTTACCCAAACGCAAACTTACACCCATAAAGGCTGATTTCACTTGGGCGGAACTCATCTCCACTTTCTGCAGAGTCTGTGGTTCAATACCTGCCTCTATCGCTTTCTCTTTATCCTGATTGGATGAGTCCGGATCATAAAAGCGTAAAACCACTTTTTTCGAGTTAACATTAGATAGTTCTCGAAGCATTTCTTGGGCAAGACTAATGCGTGATTTATATTCAGGTGGAATGTCCGATGAATAGTATGCATCTATATAGAGAGTGTCCGGCAGTTTATCTATAATGGTTTTGCTACTATTGGTAAGAGTGAATCTTCCGTTTTTGGATACATCCAATCTACAATTAAATCCACTTAGAAAATAATTACTCAGTAAAAATAAGAGAATTATCTGAACGATGATTATCGGAGGTCGATTTAGAATTTGTTTGATTCTTTCCATAATTATCTCCTCCCCCTAAGAATTGCCACATTGAAGGCAAGGCTTATGGCAATGAAGCTAAAGAAGAAATAAAAATCACGGATATCCATAAGCCCCAATCGAAATGCTTCAAAATGATTGGATAAAGAAAGGTAGGCTACAATTGATCCAATCCCACTTCCCAAGAATTTAAGAACAGGTTGGTAGCCCATCAAGAAGAAAATCAAACATATCAAAAGAGTTATTACATAAGAAGAAATCTGATCCTTACTTAAACTCGAAACCAATATCCCCACAGCAATGTATCCTCCACCCAAAAGAATCGAACCCAAATAACCGGACAATATCAATCCAATATCGGGAGATCCCAATATAATTACTGTGAGAGGTGTAAGCAGGGTGGCGGCTAAAACCATTGTAATAAATACCCATGCGGCAAGAAATTTTCCGATTACAACTTCCCAATCCTGGTAAGGAAGAGTGAGCAAGGTTTCCAAGGTTCCCGATCGTTCTTCTTCTGACCACAAACTCATAGTTACAGCAGGAATAAAGACTATGAAAAGAATCGGAATCCAAAGAAAGAATTGCTCCATGCTTGCCGACTTAAGATCCCAGAAAGAATTCTGCCCCAGTCCGAAAAAAAACAAGAAATTCAAAAGCAACAAAAAGAAAGCAGAAAAAATATAACCGATAGGTGTGTTAAAGTAAGAATTCAATTCTTTCTTGTAGAGAATGATTATTTTGGAAACTTCAATATGCATTATTTACCTCCTTTAGTTAACTCACTAAAGATGGACTCCAGAGACCTCTGATAGGGTCGGATTTCCGCAACCGGCTTTTTCATTTCGGCAAGAACAGAAAAAACAGCCGTGGATCCCTTCGCACCCGAGTCGACAATATAATGATGAAAACCGTTCTCATCGGTTTTGATTTTTTCCAAACCGGTGAACCCGAACTTATGGAAATTTTGCAAAAGTATTTCTTCGGATGAGGGTGTGGAAAAATAAACCAAACTATCTTTTCGAAGTTCTTCGACACTGCTATCCACAACAATTTTCCCTTGCGATAAAATAATCACTCTGTCGCATATCTCGACCACTTCTTGTAAAATATGTGTGGATAGGATCAAGGTTTTGGATTTACCTAAATTTCGAATTATGGAACGAATCTCAGTTATCTGATTTGGGTCCAATCCCGTGGAAGGCTCATCCAATATGATAAAGTCAGGATCATGAATCAATGTTCCGGCAAGGGCAACACGTTGCCTAAATCCCTTGGAAAGTTGAGAAACAGGCTGGTAGAAATGGGATTCCAATTCACAGAGACCCACAACTCTGTTTACCGATTTTTGAATTAGATTCTTGGGAACCTCCCTTGATTTGGCAATGAATTCCAGATACTCACTCACCAACATATCGTTGTATAAGGGAGCATGCTCGGGAAGATAGCCCAACTTCCTCTTAACTTCGCGCGGTTCCTTTAAAACCGATATACCATTATAGGTGACATCTCCTTTCGTGGGGTCCAGAAATCCCGACATGATTCGCATTGTGGTAGTTTTACCTGCTCCATTGGGACCCAATAGCCCTAAAATTTTTCCTTGTGTTACAGAAAATTCAATTCCTTGAATGGCAAGCTTCGATCAGTAATCTTTAGTTAGCTGGTGAACTGATAACAATAGAAACCTCTCTATTTAATTGCAAAATAATGATGCATGTCTACTTTTTTGGATATGGGATTCTTTTTGTAGTCCCCTCCCAATTCTATCTTACTAAAACCAAAACGAGCAAGATGTCGTTTTATTTCGTTTGGTTCATGGAAATATTGCAGATGGTATTCCGTTCCCAATAATTCGTCTGTTTTAGTATCATGAAAATTCAATTCTACATGGATTAGATTCCTTGCCTTCTCAAAGCGAGTCTTCCAAACCATAATTTCATCACCGAGGGATTCTTCAAATTCCTTATCATGAAAATTTCTTAAAATATTTTCCTTGCTGGTAAAATCGAAAAACAAAACTCCTCCTCGAATCAAGCAGGACTTGGATTTAGAAAAAAAGGGAGAGAGATCACTCAAATAATTGATAGTTGTGTGCGTGGAAATTACAAGATCGAATTCCCTACTCGCCGGAAAATCTTCCATCCGAGAATGATGCCAAGTAAAACTATCATTCCCCTTTGTTGACCGGGAAGCTACTTCCAACATCCCCTCTGATGCATCCACTCCTACATACGAAATTTGCACCTGCCGAGCTTTCATCAATCGAAAAATCTCACGCCCTAGTCTTCCCGTCCCACAACCCAGATCTAAAATCCTCTTGGGATAGCCTGATTTTCTGGAATTGTACATAGAAATGATGTAATCTGCCCATTTTTCGTAGGCAACTGTCTGCATACTTTGGTCATAAATAGCAGAAAAATGGGTATATGGTTCAAAAAACTGCATTTTTTTTAAAAAAAAGTGTTGAAAAAATATTTTTGTTGCAAGCAAACTAGGGCGATAATAGTAATGAGACATAATCAACTATGGGCATAGAAATCATAATACCATTCATCGCATCTGTCGCTGTCACCATTGGTCTACGAAGATTAGACAAGTCCAACACGAAGCTCAGTCAGATAAAAAGATACGCGGGTAAGCTCTCCGAAGAGATTCATGAAACGGCACTTTTGCAGATCCAATCGGTAAAAGATGCGAGCATTGATATTGATCTGCATTTGAAACAAGCGAGAAAAACCTCAGAAGATATTCAAAATCTAACCAGAGAATCACACTCTCTATTCGAAGATATTAAATCCAGCAGAGACTACCTGTCACAAATTTCCCAAGAAATGACCGATGTGGTTGAACTTGCTCATACTGCGAAAAAAGAAGGAGAAATCCTTAGGGAAGAATTGTCCACAGTGGACAACCATCGCCAAGACATTGCCTATATGCGTGAAGATATGGAATCACTTAGAGAAGAAGTGACTTCCATTTTGGACAAATTCCAAGATAAACTGGATCTTCGTTCCGATGATATTCTCCAATCCTTAGCTCAAAAACTAATAGAACTCGAAGGTTTGATGGAAAAAAAATCGGATGCCTTGGATCAAACTTTGGATGAGATCGCCGATGCCGCAAGAAATAAACTGAGCCAAGAATCCGCACATTTAGTACAAGAAACTGTGGGTCGCATGGAGTCATCTCGAAGAGAATTGGACGAGCTCATGGAAAAACTTTCCGACTCGGAAAATACCCTGGACTTAAAAATATCTCGCTTCGAAGACACTACTGCAATTCTATCCGAAAAAGTGGATCGTTTCGAAGAAAGACTGGAAGACAAAACAAGCAAAGCACAGACTCGCGTAGAAGAAAAAATTTCTCAACTGGAAAAAAAGCTAACAGAAAAATTCGACCGTATTTTGGAGCAAGCTTCTCATTCCAAGGAAGCTTTCTTGGATGGAATTAAATCTGAAGTGGATTCCATCAAAGCAGAAATCGAAGGACTCTCTCTCGAAACTATGACGAGACGAGATGAAATCTTAAACGAAACCAGACGCCAAGCAGAAAACCTAAATCACACCATTTTGGATTTCCAAGAAAAATACCTCGAAGCTGAAAACAAACTTCTCAAGCAGGCAGACTCTCGCAAATCAGAACTCATGCGTCAAATTGAAAGTTTTGCCGAAGAATTCCGAGGTGTCAGTGAAGAACTAAAGAAAGAAGCCGATAGCATTCGAAAAGAAACTTTGGGTGAATTGAAATCTTTTCACAAAGACTTAGAAGCAACACGTAACGAAGCAGAATCCCAAGCCAGAAATTCTGTATTGAATCTCAGAGAAGAATTGGAATCCAAAATTCGTACCGATTTTAGTTCTGTAGAAGCTCGGGTGAGAGATATAAGCTCGGATGTATCTTCGAAAATTGATGCAGTGGATCAATATGTAGCTGATCTAAAAGAAGCATTGACTGAATCAGCAAGAGAAATTCTGGACGAAGCAGAAAAGAAAGCACATAGCTTCGAAGACATTGTAACAGAAGAAGTAAAAGGCACTGAAAAACGCATAGAATCCATGATCAGTTTCTGGGACGAAGAGATGAAAAAAGTCCGAGAAAAATTATCCCACTCCATTGATGGCGTGGAAGATCGGGTCAAATCAGTTCACCTCGAAGGCTCAGAACTTCTGAACAGATTCAGCGAGGAATACAGTGATCATAAAAAGAAACTGGAAGATTATATCCAAGCTCAAGAAGGCAATCTCGAAGAAGAAAGTTCAAGAGCACAAAAAGAACTCGTAGAGAAATTCCAGATTTTGAAAAAGACAGCAGAAGATTTCTTCAGTCGTCAAGAACTCAAAGTGGACAAGTTGAACGAAAACATTGACAATCGAATCAATAAGCAATTGGCGAAACTCGTTGACAAGGGAAATCTTCACCTCGGTCAGATTGAAGAAAAAGTTCACAAGCATATCACCAGTTTGAAAAAAGATCTGGATGAATCTTTTAAAGAAAACAAAGACGAATTCAAATCTTTCAAAAAAGAAATTGATGCCGGAATTAAGGAAGCACTTGAACTCAAAGAAGAAATTCTGGGTGGAGTATCGGGAACAATTGGTAACATCAGAGAAGAAGTAGAAGACCTTACCGGTAAGATCCAAAATGCAAAAGATGAGATGCGCTCTCTCGAAGAGTCCAGACTATCCATCGAAAAATCCGAAGAGGTCACAGAAGAGTTATCCAAGCTACTCGATCGTTTCGATGAAAACAGTGGAAATCTTACAGATTACATATCGTCTGTAGAGACCGTTCGATCTATGAAAGAAGAACTCGAACAAGAAATTCTAAATTTAAAAACAGATCTCACAAACATCAATCAATTGGAAAAACGATCCTCCGAATTAGAGAATACAATTCGTAATCTGGAGAGCGAATCCTCCGAGTTGAGAGAAGCTCTATTCCAAGTCCAACAGCTCGAGGCAAGAATTGATAAAGCATTGGAATCCCAATCTATTATCAAAGAATCCATGGAAGAAATCCAAGGAACCAGAGAGAGCCTGGAGATAGTGCAAAAACTCCAAGAAGAACAATTCTCCGCAACCGAAACCATTGGAGATCGTTTGCAGGATCTGGACAAAACCATCCGTGTCATCGAAGCAAGAGAAAAAGAACTGAATCAATCCATTAAAAATGCAGATGACAGAGCAAAGCACTTGATGGACAGAGAGAAAGACATTCTCAAGGTGGAAAGCCGATTTGAAAAAATTGAAAATCTAATCGGTGACCTTACAGAGAGACATAGACAAGCTGTGACACTCCAGAAACGAGTGGAAGAATTAAGATTGGAATCGCAACATTCCAAAGAAGAACTCGAAGAGCTTATCACGGAAGCCGACGAAAAATTCGACAAACTATCCACTTTTTTGGATATAGTACAAAATTCCGTCAATATGGATTCTGTCTCAAGTAAGAAGTCTCAGAGTAAGTCTGATCCAATACTGGATCGAAAGAAGAATACAATCATCACACTCCATCAAAAACACAATTGGTCGGCTGATTCTATCTCAGAAAAGCTGAATATTGAGAAATCTTTGGTGGATACGGTGATTGGAATGAGTAAAACCAGATAAAAAAAGGAATGCCCTAATTATCAGGAATTTTTTCCTGGAGATTAGAACCCAAGGAGTATTTATGTCAGAAGAAACAACGTCAAAAGAAACCCTAATCGTAGCCAGCAAAGTAAAGGCGTACATCAAATCAAAAGGTTGCATGACCTCCGGAGACGCAATTGAAGGTTTGAACGAAAAAATCTACAAATTGATTGATGAAGCTGTAGAAAGAACTCAAGCAAACAAAAGATCCACTTTAAGATCTTACGATTTCTAAGTAAAAACGAAATAGTAATCTTTGATTTACGTAAAAAATAGATCAGAAATCGATAAAATGAGGAAGGCGGGAAAATTTGCCTCTCGCCTCCTACAGCATATCGGACAGTTTGTTCAAGCAGGAGTGAGTACTCTCGAATTGAATAATATCTGTGAAGATTTCACAAAAAAACACGGAAATCGCTCGGCACCTCTGGGCTATAAAGGTTTTCCAAAATCAATCTGTACATCCATCAATAATGTTGTATGCCACGGCATACCCAACACCAAGGATATACTGAAGAATGGTGACATCATTAATATTGATGTCACTCCCATTGTAGATGGATACCATGGAGATACTTCGAGAACATTTATTGTAGGTGGCATTACCGATCCCATCCACCACAAGTTAGTCGAAGATACCGAGAAGGCTATGTGG
This sequence comes from Leptospira sp., assembly GCA_020831715.1. Taxonomy (GTDB): domain Bacteria; phylum Spirochaetota; class Leptospiria; order Leptospirales; family Leptospiraceae. Next base: position 11,549 of record JAFIGA010000140.1, read on the forward strand.
ATTGGGATTGAACAAGTAAAGCCCGGCAATAGAGTCAATGATATAGCCAATGCAATCGATGATTTTCTGACTCCTAAAGGATATGGAATTGTTCGAGATCTTATGGGTCACGGAATAGGAAGAGGCTTCCACGAAGATCCTCAAGTTCCCCATTTTAAAATTGGTAGAAAATTGGCAAAACTCGAACCCGGTATGACATTCACAGTGGAACCCATGGTGAATCTGGGAACCTACGCTGTTGATTTTTCAAAAGAAGACAAGTGGACTGTGACCACCAAAGATGGCAAATGGTCGGCACAATTCGAACACACAGTACTTGTTACAGATAAGGGTGTCGAAGTTCTCACCTTACCGGAATAAAATGAACTCCAATCGATTACTACTTCCCCTCGGTGCTTTTCTTATAGCACTGTTGCTATCCATTTTTCTAATCGGTCATCAAAACAAAAAAGGACCTCAGATTGTTGAGGACGAAAAGCACCCTCTTCCCGAGATTTTCAGCCTTGAATTTAAAGACACGACCGGTAAGAAAATATTTTTAAAAGATCTTCCCCATGGGTTTCGCCTTCTTTATTTTGGAACTTTTTATGCATCCGAGCTAACTCCCCGAGTATTGAAGATCCAAAAAGAAATATTGGAATATAAATTTCGTGAACCTCTCACACCGATATTTTTCAGCTTAGACCCCAATAGAGACAAACCCGATTTGGTTATAGGCACGCTAAAGATGATGAACTCACAAACAACTGTCCTTTACGGTGAGGAAGAAATGATTACCAATCTCTCCAAAGATTTTGGAGTTCGAAGTCGGAAAACTATTCTAGACCAATCCAAACTAGAATATACAATTGATCAGAGCCCTTGGATGTATCTAACAACACCTGATTTTCGAATTGTGGGAGCTTACCCTATTCAGATAACAAGAGAAAGGCTCAAGATGGAAATTGATGCTCATATGAAAAGAAAGAGATGATCTATGTTGAATTACAGTGCACTTGCTCTTTATACTCTATTTTCTTATCCCATAAGGTGCCTTTTTTTTCTCGCTTCTTTTCTTCACCCCAGACCCAAACAGTTTCGAAAAATTCGCATTGAGTCTCGAAAGAATTTTTCAAAATTAAACTTCTCCGATATCCAAAAGAAAAAAACCTATTGGTTTCATGGAGCCTCCGTTGGGGAACTCGACCAAGCCAAAGCACTTGGCAGGGTTTTAAAAGATCAAGAACCGGATTCTTTTCTAATACTCAGTTGGATATCCGATAGTGTAACAGAAAAAAATCTCCAAGACTCCCCTGCCGATCTTCATATTCCCTTACCTCTCGATGGTCCTTTCAATTATGACTTTTACTTGAATAAAATTAGGCTGGAAAAACTCGTAATTTTTGCCTGGGATACTTGGGTTTGGCTAATCCTTTCTGCAAAAAGACAAAATGCACAAATCTATCTAGCCTGTGCCACCCTTGGTGAAAATTCCAGTAGGAAAGGTTGGATCAGCAGAAATATAACGCAGATTTGCTTTTCCAAAATGGATGGAATTCTTCCCGCTCATGCACTCCACGAACCCAGAATCAAGAAATTGATATCACCGAATGACAAAAACATCTTTATTGAAACTTTGGGAGATACCAGATTCGATTCAGTCATTCAAAAAATGCTGAACACCAAGCCATCCTCTCTATTTCTAAAATTTCTTGAAAAACGTATAAAAATACAAAATACCAAAGATATTTTTCTTTTCGCTTCCACCTATTCCTACTGCGAAGAAGGAATCATAGACTGGGTAAAGGAAGCATCTCAATTTAAAAATAGAAATCTTCAGTTTTGGATATTCCCACATAAAATAGAATTAAAAAGAATTTCATCTCTAATCTCTCTATTTCAAAGCAAAGGAATTTCTGCCTCCCAGTTTTCCGAAGGGATTACTGAATCCGATGTGATTGTTTTTGATGAGATGGGGATTTTAGCATTTGCCTACCAATATGCCCAAATTGCCTATGTAGGAGGAGCTCTTCATAAAAAAATACACAATGTAATAGAGCCCGGCTATTGGTCTCTTCCTCTGATTACCGGTTCGAAGATCCAAAATTCTTCCGAGGCAATCGTAATGGAGCAATTAGGAGGATTAAGAACAGTCTCCTCTCCCATGGAATTATCCAAAATCATAGATGTTTATCTTGAGATGAGCGATGAAGAAAGGTCAAAATTAGGTAAGATCAATAAAAACTTTGTGATGGAAAATCAGGGAGCCAGTCAGAAGATATACCAAAGAATCTGGGGTAATAATAATTAATATGAGAAGATTTTCCGTAGCGGCAGTATCCATCAACACTACACCTTTGGATTTTGAAAATAATCTACAAAGACATATCTCCATATTGCAAGAACAAGAATTGGAAGATACAAGTATCATTTTATTTCCGGAACTTTCCATCAGTGGCTATGGATGTGAAGATGCATTTTACAGACCTTGGGTATGGGAGAAGTCAATGGAATCTCTCGAAAGGATTCTTCCCTTCGTGGGAGATCGCCTCGTTGCTGTAGGTCTGCCTCTGTTCCACTCTCCTTATTTATACAATGTAATTGCAATACTAAGTCATGGAAGAATACAGGGATTCATTCCCAAGAAGCATCTAGCAAACACAGGTGTTCATTATGAAAAGAGATGGTTTTCCGAATGGAAAAATGGATCCACGCTTCATTCGAATGTACCTTTTGGAAATACAATCATTCAATGGAATGATTTAAAAATCGGAGTTGAGGTTTGTGAAGATTCTTGGGTAATGAATCGACCTTCCCATGAATTGAGTGATCTAGGTGCTGATGTTATACTGTCTCCGGGAGCTTCTCATTTTGCCTTCGGCAAATACGAAACCAGATCCCGAATATTCCAAGAGTCATCCAGAGCTCAGGAAAATGTTTTTGTATTTTCCAATTTAGTGGGCAATGAATCCGGAAGGATTATATTCGATGGAGGAAATCTCATCACTCATTCGGGTAACATAATCGGAATGGGAAAAAGATTGAGTTTACTCGATACCGAATTTACAACAGCAAAAATAGATTTGGATGATATTCGTTCAGCAAGGGCAAAGTTCTTTCGAAGCAGTGGAGACGATAACCGCGAGACATCCGAAAAAACTCTTGATCGCTACTCCGTTATTGAATTAACAGGCACACCCTTCCGGGAGAATCTACAACTTTCTCAAAAGCTTAGAAACATCCCTGAAGAAAACATCTTCCAAGCTTTTACCTCTGCTGTGATTTTGGGATTATTTGATTATCTAAGAAAATCAGGCACCAATGGATACACTCTGTCCCTATCCGGTGGTGCCGATAGTTCGGCTATTGCAATTTTGGTGGCAACCATGTATTCTGAAATTACCAAAGCCCGAGGAAAAGACTACTGGTCCTCTCGAAATTACTCCAAGCCAATACTTACAACTCTCTATCAAAAAACCAAAAATAACTCTGAAGACACTCGTATTATTGCAGAGAAGCTTTCCAGAGAATTGGCTGTGAATTATTTGGAAATTAACATCGACGAAGAAGTCGATCTTATGGTTAACAGAATATCTATGGCAATAGGTAGAAATTTGAACTGGAAAGAAGATGACATCGCTCTCCAAAATATCCAAGCTCGGGCAAGATCTCCATTGGTATGGCTACTTGCCAATACAGAAAAACATTTGCTTATTTCCACAGGGAACAGATCTGAATCATCGGTAGGATACACAACCATGGATGGGGACAGCAGTGGTTCGATTGCCCCTATTGCCGGTGTGAGTAAAAAGTTTTTACTGGACTGGTTGCACTATATTTCGACAGAAGAAGATTCCAGAATTCCCAAGTTGGAAACTCTGTCTTTATTATTGGAGTCGAGACCATCTGCCGAACTGAAACCACTCTCAGAAGCACAAGAAGATGAAAAAGATCTCATGCCCTATGCAATATTACAAAGAATCGAAGATTTAGGCATTAACCAAGGAAAACGAAAGAACGAAATCCTGGAAGACCTCTCCCCCAAATTCGATGCTTATTCAGAAAAACAACTGAGCGAGATGATAGATAGATTCTTCCATCTATTCCGTATTTCCCAATGGAAGCGAGAAAGACTTGCCATAGGATTTCATTTGGATGACTATGGACTCGATCCAAAATCCAGCTATCGTTATCCGATCCTATCCGGACATGTAGTCTAAAAATCCACAATATAAAGATAAAAGATTCAGGAGTGTTGCTTTGCAACAGTGAGGTTCTTCGCAAGGGGTGCTCACATACGTTCGCAGAAGAAGTTAACAACCGCAGCACCAATTGCTTTGCAATGTAGTGCTGGGCAGGCGGAATTAAGAGAAAGAATGGCTATGCCATTCTAACGGAAAGTGGTGAATCACAGGGTGGAAATGCTTCCTGTAGGGGAAGGTGGTTTTTGATGATTAGCGTTTTTCTTTGGTCTTAGAATAATAACTTACTTTAACAAATTACACTATCTAATCTAGACCAGCTTCCACTTCAATCCGGGGGGACATAGGGGCGGGAATCCCCAAAATCCCTCGAATTTTAATAAGAAGAGACTTCAGGGGATGAAGAGGATTTATGGGATTAAGGTGGAAACGATACCTACAGGAGGTTCGGTGGTGTTGGGAGGAA
>JAFIGA010000045.1 GCA_020831715.1 Leptospira sp.
AAGAGTTTTTCTTCACCCGTGAATTCATCTTTTATATAAATTCTAAACCTCTGGTCAAATATGTTTCTAGCGGCAAATTTGAAATCCATTTTATCATCATGTCTATAGGTGTATACTATATCGGTCAAACCAACACCTCTCTCATAAGCATCAGAAACTCCATTTGCTCCTACGATAAAAATTCTATCACCAAAGTAATTATAGTAAAAACCAATCGTAGAGTTCTTTTTCTTTGTCAAGTAATAATCAAATTTTAAATTTGCTACATATTCCGATTGACCTTGTAAAGGTCTACTTAACTTTGTAGGCGAATATGTTACTGTTCTATCATTTATATCCAAAAGACCTGATCTTATAAAGATATTTTGAGTATATGTTAAAACATCTACAGCAGATTTAATAAAAAATAGATTAGTTTCAAATCTAAATCTATTTCCAAGATCTGTACGAAAGTCCAATTCAACTCCTCTTAGATTCGCACTATTGGAATTAGCATATGTAAAAAATGGAGAAATCTGTCCTGCCACAGGTTGCCCTATTAATTCTATTGGATTTGATAGTTCTTTTAAGAATATACCAGCCCCAATATAATCAGTTGCATTCAAATACCATTCATAACGCAGATCATAGTTATGAATATAAGTTCTATCTAGGTCTGAATTTCCACGGATTCTGTCAGCACCAAAATAAGGAGTAAATGCAAATGGAGAAAGTTCCCTGAAATCAGGTCTCGTTACAGTTTCCGAGTAACCCGCTCTGATATTTTGATTCCTTACAAATTCCCAAACTAAATTTACAGAAGGAAGTGTATCTCTCGTTTTAATTTCACCAATTCCGTTATTGTCATTAGTACATAAACCAGAGTTAATTAAAGCAACTCTTTCTTGTTCCCCTGAAGGATTGCTACCATAGATTTATATCTCACTTGCCTAAAAACTTGCGGATATCCTCCGGGATATCCGTGAACTTATTGTACTTTTTCTTCTTTCCGCCCGGCATGGATACATAGTAAAAACCATTGAGAATTTCCAAGAAATAATCCGGTTTCTTTTGATTGCCGAGAGATCGATTGTCCAATTCCTTTACCATCTTTTGGTACTTAGGTGGAACATCGGACCAATCTTTAAATACACGAACTCCTCCATCATTGACTGTCCAGAGCCCATCTTCATGTAAAATTCTGACTCCATTGTAGTCGAAGACTTCCATAACTTTTTCGTCTATTGCTTTGGGTGTTTTTGCACCGGAACTGCCGGTGGAAGAATTTTTGGAATGAGGAGAATGCAACCCACGATTAAAATCGGTTTTGGATATGGGTGGAGTAGGGGGAAAAAGCAAACGGAACAACTTTCCCCATAAACCGCTTTTTTGAGGATCTTTGGATTGAGAGGGTTTGGGTTTTGCGAGAAATAAAAAAGCTAAAATCACCCCGGCAAACAACAGGCTTAGGGCGATTTTAGTTTCAAACTCATTCAATTATCGTAATTTTGCCTTTTGGGTTTCACGAACAGGAATACTTATACTTCCCAGAAAGGTTCGGTATTTGACCCAGCCATTCATTTCGAAGGTAGTTTCCTTTCCTTCGTTTAAGTCACGTATTAACTTCAATCCGATGCGAATCAATTTGGAGGTGAGTTGTTCTTCAAATTCTGATCTAATTTTAACGGGAATTAAGATGGAAGATTCCGGTGGGATAATGAACTCTTCTTCGGAGAGAATCTTACCCAATAATTCCTTTGTATCATCCTCATCATCCACCAAGGAAACATCAAAGTCGAAAGCATAGACCGTTACCTGGGTTTTATTGGGATTCTTAACTTCCATTTCTGTATCCATACTCAGCTTGGGAGTAAGACTGAGAAGACCTTGGGAAGCTATGTTTTTGATTTGGATTGTGTTAAAATCGATTTCACATTTTTTTAAATCTGAAATATTTCTTAATTGATCGGATAAACATCCGGTTGTTCCAAGAATTACTACAGTTAAAAAAGAAACAATTCTCATTAAGCTAAATAGATTTGAGTTTGGATTGACGACATTAAAAATTTTCATTTTATTTATTTCCTTCAGTGGTTATGTTTTCTATCGGACATTTGAAAAAAACCTATACGGGTACTTTGAATCTGTCCTTGTTTTCTGTCTTGAAAAAAATGTTTTAGTGAGAAATGAACTGCAGAAAAGGCAAGTTCTTTCCATGGAATATCCTCTTCTCGAAAGAGCCCTACCTCCAAACTCTCCTCACCCGCAGAAAAATTCAGATCCAATAATTTGGAATGAAATACCATATATACCTGGTTAATATGAGGGATACTGTAAATCGACTGGATTCCAATCACTTCGATGCGCGCATTTGCCTCCTCTTCCGTTTCTCGGATTGCCCCCTGCTCCACTGTCTCTCCATTTTCCATATAACCACAAGGTAAAGTCCATTTCCCATACCTAGGTTCAATCGCTCGCTTACAAAGTAATATCTTATCTTCCCAAATGGGAATAGAACCGACAATAATTTTAGGATTGATATAGTGAATTGTTTTACAATTCGGACAGACGTATCTGGGAAGACTATCCCCATCCGGAATGATAAATTCCATGTCTTTAAAACCGCAATGACTGCAAAAATTCAAAGAATCCTCCAAGAAAAAGAGATTGCCTTCCTCATTATTCTCAACTTATACTATACTTGGAGAATTTCAAGTATTTCATGAAAAAAGAAGTCATCATCGGAATCGCTTTTTCACTAGCTTTGCTGGTGGCTTTTTTCCAGACAATCATAAGCACCGATAGGAAAACCAATCAATACCCCTATCGAACCAAACTCTATTATAGTCAGATCGATGGAATTCGGGAAAATACAGAAGTTTTGATCAAAGGAATTGAATCCGGTTATGTTATCTCCATAGATATCACATCAAAAGAAAACGTTTTGGATACAAGACATTTGGATGAAAATCGAGACAAAGTCATTGAACTCACCATAGCACTCAAAGAACCACTGACCCTTTGGGATAACTACCAAGTACGTTTTAAATCCAAAACCATCTTTTCTGATCGTATCATCGATATTGATCCGGGATTTTATCCCGGAGATGACACAGTTTATTACCAACCAACCTTCCAAGGTGACAATGACTCGGACAAATCCTTCCCCTCAGCACGCTACATTGATAATTTTTTTGAAGCGGCTAATAATGTGATTACGGAAAATCAAAATGATATTCGGACTTCTGTTGTAAATCTTAGGGAAATCTCTGATAAGCTACTGGGAACTGATGGCAGCCTACCAAGATTGATCAATACAACAGAAGCCTATGATGAGTTAGATATAACACTTGCCACATTGGGAATCACTATGCGAGAAGGAAGACGTTACCAAGAAGGATATCGAAAGATGGAACAAACTCACCCGATACCATTTATTATATCTGCTAGCTTTTTTGGAGGTACAACTTTGGCGGGAAGAGAAATGGGTTCTGTAAACAGCTTCCGAAGATTTGCCCCGAAGAATGCTAGATTCTAATGGTTAAATCTTATATTTTTAGGAGATATATAATGAGGATTAGTCTATGAAAGTGGCAATCATACATGATTGGCTCACCGGTATGAGAGGAGGAGAAATTGTTCTGGATTCTCTTTTGAAGCTTTATCCGGATGCTGATTTATTTACTTTGATTTACAACAAAGGTAAATTAAACGAACGAATTGAGAATCGAAAAATCACTGCGGCTTTCACAGATAGACTTCCGTTCAAAGCGAATAAATATAGATGGTTTCTGCCTTTGTTTCCCACTGCGATTGAGACATTTGACCTAAGAGGCTACGACTTGATTCTTTCATCCTCTCATTGCGTGGCAAAAGGAGTCATACCTCACCCGGACGCTTTGCATCTTTCTTATGTCCACTCTCCCATGCGATATGTCTGGGATATGTACTATGAATACTTTCCCAAACGAAAGGGGCTTTCGTTTTTCTTCTACCAAACTATTTCTAACTATCTGAGAACTTGGGATGCGGCATCTTCTGCAAGAGTGGATCATTTCACATGTAACTCTGATTTTGTGGGAAGGCGAATCCAAAAATTCTACCGGAGGGAATATGAAGTAATCCACCCACCTTGTCTTCCCCAAGGGACAAAGGTTCAGAACCATGCCAAGGAAGATTACTATCTCATTGTTTCTGCATTTGCCCCCTATAAAAGAATCGACATAGCCATTGAGGCATTCCGAAAGAATGGAAAAAGGCTCATCCTCATCGGTGGAGGCCAAGACGAGGGCAAAATCCGAAAAAATCTTCCCAAAAATGTAGAGCTGAAGCAGAAGATTCCCCGAGAAGAAGTCCACGAATACTACGCTAAGGCGGGAGGTTTTATCTTTCCAGGATTGGAAGATTTCGGTATCACACCTGTGGAAGCACAAAGTTTCTGTACTCCGGTTATTGCTTATGGTGCCGGAGGTGCTCTAGAAACAGTGGTTTCGGGTAAAACAGGAATATTCTTTCCTGAGCAGACCGTAGAATCGCTGAATCTCGCAATTGAAAAGGCTGAATTGACAAAATTCCAGGAGAAAGATTTCCAAAAATCAGTGAACCGATTTACAGAAGAAAAATTCATCAACCAAATTCGTAGTGCGGTCGATAGACATAAGTAGGAAATCTCAGAAGTAAATGAGAAGTGGGGTGTTTCTTGATAGTAGTTCATAGATTGAAAGGAGAAGAGTTTGTGATCAATGCAAATCTCATCGAAACTATCGAGGCAAGCCCCGATACGGTGATTACTCTAACAACGGAAAGAAAATTTATCGTTAGGGAAAAGCTTCCGGAAGTTCTTGAAATGGTGAAGAATTACCATAGAGAAGTACTTCAGAAACCCTATCACTTGGGAGATTAATAGGACTAGGTAATTATGGATATAGCATCGGTCATCGGACTCAGTCTAGGAGCCTTCCTCCTACTTTTTGGAACTTTACAAGCGGGCTTGTCCCCCTTGGACTTATTGAATATTCCATCTGTATTTATTACATTTGGTGGAGCAACTGCCGCAACCATGCTCTCGCAACCTTGGGAGGGAACTCTCGCTTTGGGAAAAATTACCCAAAAAGCCTTCAAGGCACCTAAATTTGACCTTCCCAATCTCATTACAACTCTCGTATCTTTTTCTGAAAAGGCACGTCGGGAAGGTCTCCTTGCTTTGGAAGATGATATCAATGAACTCCCGGAAGAATTCTTGCGAAAGGGAATTCAGTTGGTTGTGGATGGAACCGATCCTGAATTGGTTCGAAATATTATGGAAACTGAAATAGACAACGTAGCAAAACGTCACTTAAACGGTAGATCATGGTGGGACTCATTCGGTGGTCTTGCTCCCGGTTTCGGAATGTTGGGAACCTTGATTGGACTCATTGCGATGTTGAACAACTTAGGTGGGGGTGATCCTTCCGCAATCGGTTCCGGTATGGCAGCGGCACTTATCACAACTCTCTATGGATCACTCGGTGCGAACTTGGTAGCAATTCCATTTGTAAGAAAACTCACACGTCGTAGTGAAGATGAACTATTGATCAAGCAAGTTATGGTGGAAGGAACTCTTTCTATCCAATCCGGGGATAACCCAAGGATTGTAAAAGAAAAACTTGCATCCTTCCTTGCTCCAGTGGATAGAACACAGCTCAAGGAAGAAGAGGGTTAATCCGAGGAACGGATAAACAGGTATAGAAAATGGCGAAAAAGAAAGTCAAATGTCCTGAATGCGTACAAAAAGTAGCCGAGTACATGCTCACCTATGGAGACATGGTAACTCTTCTCCTTTGCTTTTTTATCATGCTCTATACTACAGGTAAAACAGATGCAAGAGAGATGCATATCATCTTGTCCGCATTCAAATCCACAACCGGATTGTTCACCGGTGGGCAGACTCTATCCAAAGGAAGCTTGGAAGAAATGGGAATGACTATTGAAAGTCTTCCTTCACAGACCCAAGGAAAGAATTTATCCAAATCCCAAAAGGATGCAACGCAAGTGTTCCAACCCGAAATCCAAGCCGGGAAAGTGAGAATCTCCGAGGATGAAAGAGGTCTCATAATTTCTCTGGTTGGAGCGGATTATTTCTATCCGGGTTCTGCGATTCTAACGCCTGCTATCAAAGAAACTCTTGCCAAAGCTGCAGGTCTGATTAAAGTATTGGATCGTTTTGTAAGAGTGGAAGGTCACAGTGATAGAGATGCGATCACTCCCGGACCGGTTCCTGGCAGAGAAGAAAGAGAGTATCTCAATAACTGGGATCTTGCCGGAGCCAGAGCCATCAATGCAACTGTTTTCATGATCAATTCCAGAGAACTTACTCCGAGTGATTTCCAAGCTGTAAGTTTTGGTTCCTACAGACCACTTGCTTTGGAGAACCGCGGAACACCCGAAGCCAAGGCTTTTAACAGAAGAATAGATATTGTTATATTAACTGAGAAATCAACAAAAAGAAAAACTTATGAATCGGGTTATGGACTTCCTGATGCGAGATTCCCTCAAACAGAATCTACAACAGAAGGAGAATAAAAAAGGAGGTAATCTATGGGTGATGCAGAATTAGATGATGACGAAGGTGGTTTAGCCGAGGGGAGTTCCGCAGGGATTGGAACCTCCCCCATAATTAAGTGGTTGTTATATATAGCCGGTGCGATATTTGGTATTATCATTGTTGCAGTAGTGGCAATGTTCGTTGCGCAACGGACAGCTACTTCTGTTTTCAAAGAACAGAAAAATATTGCTCTGGTGAAGGCTCCCCCTCCACTTGATACATTCATGATTGAAGATGAGTTTCGAATCAATACTGCCGATATTGGTGAGTCCCATTTCGTTAAGATGAAATTGGTTTTTGGAATTGAGAGCGGGCAACCTGCACTTTCCCAAGAACTTTCTTCGAGAAAGGCACAGATGCAAAACTTGATCAACCTGATCATCTCTCGGAAAACCAAAGATGAACTCAAGACGATCACACAACAGTTGGATCTTCGTGAAGAAATCAAAGCTCATATCAACCACATCTTGACCAATGGAAAAATCAAAGAAGTTTACTTCACGGAATTCATTGTCAACTAAGGTATTTGCTATCATACCGGCGAGGTATGGTAGTACAAGATTCCCGGGTAAGCCCTTAGTTAAGATTGCCGGTAAAACTATGATCCGGTGGACTTACGAATCTTCATCCCGGTGCAAAGATCTCCACGATGTAATCGTTGCTACAGATGACGATCGCATCTTCCAAGAAGTGCAATCTTGGGGCGGACGTGTTGTGATGACAAAATCGGATCACCCAACAGGAACAGATCGTATCATTGAAGTCGTGAAATCCATGGGATCTGAAATCAACCCAGATAAAGACATTGTCATCAATATCCAAGGTGATGAACCCGGAATAGAAGCTGAATTGATTGAAGGCGTTGTAAATCTCAAAAAGAAGAGACGAGACTGGGTGATCACAACAGCCGCAACCGCAACTACCTTAGTCGAAGCACAAGATCCCAATCGAATTAAAGTCCTCTTCAATGCGGAAGGACGAGCTATGTATTTTTCCAGGGCTGTCATACCCCACCCTTTCAAAAAGGATTCACACTTTCTTCAAAATGAATCCTTTGATGAGCCAGTCTATTATCGGCACTCCGGAATCTATTGCTTCAATGTAGATTTTCTATTGAAATACGGTGATCTTCCGGCAAGCAAATGGGAAAGCCTAGAATCTCTCGAACAACTTCGTGTTATGGAAGCCGGTTTCGATATTGGTGTATTCATTGCCAAGCGCGCAACTCTTTCCATTGATCATCCCGATGATGTGGTAGCTGTAGAAAAGGATTTAAAGGAGAGGGGATTGATGTAGGTATTAGATCCTTCACCAATTCCCGCTTGCCCCACCTCCTCCCGATCTCCCTCCTCCCCAACCGGAGCTTCCCGAACTACCGGAGGAAGATCCCCCAAATGATCCGGAACTTCCCGATATCAATGGAGAAGAACTCTCTGCAACTTCTTCTCGTTCTTTTCTAGGAACTTTTTGTGTATATCTTGGCCCTTCATATCCACAGTTAACACAGTATTTATGATATTCATCCAAGCCTTCTTCATCATAGGTTGCTTCTTTCATGGTATTTAAAAATCTTGATCTTAAAGTATGATAAGAACAATTCTCGCAACGATTGCTATCATATTGGAATATCCATTTTTTTTCTTTGGTAAAATGGTTACAACTTGCACATTGCCAGATGATCATTTTCACCCTTCCCAATTCTTCTTCTTTCTTTTCCCCATTCTCTTTAAAGCTGTCCCCTCTTTGAGTGGTAAGCTTTTCAAATGCAAAGGCTCCACATTCGGGGCAATCTTTCTTCTGCCCTTTGAGATTCTTGATCACTTTTGCACTCACCCAGATCAAAAAAATCATAAACGGAAAGAACAATAAAAATGTAAGCCATAGCCAAGGACTCTTCCAAGTATTTTTTACCCTTTGGATTCGCGAAGCAACATCTTGCTCATCCTTAGAGAGACCTGCAAGGTGACCGATCCAGAGAAAGAAAACAAAAAAGGATACCATTCCATAAATGGCTACACCTATATAAAACCACCAACTTGTCTCTGAATCTTCTGTAGATGACTGATCGGAAGAAGGATCAAAATCTATTGTTAATTGAGTTGAATTCCTGTCTAATTGTAACCTAGATTCAACTTCAACTATGGCAGAGAGAAGACCCTTTGCTACATTGCCGGATCTGAAATTAGGAACCAAGACATCTCTCCCGATTCTATTGACCACAACATCCGGGAACAGTCCTTCCAAACCATAACCCACTTCGAAGGTCCAACTTCTGCGATCTTCTACAATAAGGAGAAGCAATCCATTGTCTTTTCCCTTCTCACCTATTCCCCATTTTTCGAATAATTGATTTGCGAATTCTCTGGGATCATTTTCTCCAATGGATGAAAGCAAAACAATGGCAAATTGCAGTTTATATTTGTTTTCCAAATTTGCCAAGCTATCGTTGAGATCAATTTTTTCTGATTCTGAAATCAAATTGGTTTGGTTGTATATAGAACCCGGTGGAACTTCCTTTTTAGGATCGGGTATGGAATCTATAGTAACGGATTCCGAATTCAAAACGAATGAGAAAATAATTAATATTAGAAATATAGAAACTGATTTACCCATGGGTAAATATTTTATTCCCAATACATTGTTTGTCAAATAGTTTTTTAATCTATAAATGTATCATAGCTCTGCCAAACCATCATGATACCGGAAGCCAGCATAGTTAGAAGAACCATACGGATAAACCATACACTGCTCATTTTAGCCAATACTTTCTTGCCTAGAATCGAGCCTATGATACCGGAAGCACCTATTACAAAACCCGTAAAAATCACAATAAAAGGGAAGTCACCTAAACTAAAATATACTATCATCTTTACTATGTGAATGAGAACCTCATTTGCAGTTCGAGTTCCTAATAGCTTTTCTTTATCCAAGCCGTATTTTATATAAACGATGTTCATAAGGGGACCTACCCCTCCAATCAAGCCGGAAAGGAAGGCTACAAAAACTCCGACTCCAATGAAGGTTCTGAGACCTACAGTTTTTTCCAGCTCAGGGTTCTTTAAAACAGGCTCATCTTTTTTTCGAACGATAGCCTTATCTAAAAACTGAAATATGGATGTTATAAGAAAAATTCCAATGATGAGCTGTAACCATTTGGGATCTACCAAAAGCAAACAATAAGATCCAGCAAATGCTGCAACAGATGAAGGTATGGCATACCATCTAACCAAATACCAATCGATATCTTTCCAAAACAATGCAAGACGAGAAATTCCCGTTATGGATGTACCAATTGTCATCACAGGAGCTATCATTTGCGCACCCAAGACCATACTGAGAATTGGCAACAGCAGTAGTGCTGCACCACCACCGGATAGTGTAGATTGAAAGAAGGAGAGAAAGGATATGAAAAAAAAGATCAATACACCCAAAATGATAGTCCAATTATTAGACTCCCATGAATTCTATTTTGGCAAAAGGCTTCATTGTCCTATCTGTATTTCTATTTCTAAGCAATTGTGCAACTTTTCAGCCACATGAACCAATTCCCATATATCCAGATCCACGAGAAAGAAAACAGGAAACAACTCCCAAGGAAGAAATTCCCGATGGCTTTGAGAAAATGAAAGATGATGACAAGCCGCACATAATAAAAATGATGCGGGATGACTTGCAAAAAGCTTCGGATTATATAGAAGATATTTTAAAGAGAAGGTTGGAAAGAAAGAAAGAAGTTGAAGAATTGGAAGAATAATCAAAACTTTTAGCCACACACTAAACTGTGCGTGGCTAAATTAAAATTTTAAAATCCGGCTTTTTCTATAGCAGAAGAGTTGCATAGAGATGTCATTGGTCCACAGGAATAGCTTCGGAATGAAACATTGGTTCCATCCAAGCGATTCTCAACCCCCCCGGGAAATCTATAAACAGAACAAGGCTCATCACTAGTCACAGATTTTTTAGTTGGCAGATTCCGAATAGCCTCAGGATAATGAAGTTCATAATAAGCTCCTGCAGTCATCCCCCGAAAGGTATCAAAGCACCTACCTTGGTACGAGGCAATATCGCGGACTTCAACCTCTATGATAGAAACTGCATTCGGATCTCCATCATTCTGAGCAAGAGCCAATAAAAGGGCACCCACTCCACCATCCTTGTCATTTTTAGCACAATTTCCCATTGCAGCAAGAACCATTGAAAGAATAAAAATAGATCTTATAAATAATTTTTTTTTGAGGAAACTCATAGCATTTACCATCCTTATAGATCGAAATCTCATAGTGGATTTACCAATCCATCTTTATCATCCATTTTCAATGTTCCTGACCAGAAAGTCATCTGAACCTGAAACCAAACCAAGTTGTTATCTAAGTCTCTATATTGGTTCGTGTAAGGATTGGTTCCAAACTTATCTTGTGCAATCTGATAGAATAATTGAAATTTCATTAAATGTCTATCTCCAAATATATTCACTCCTAGCCAATGATTACGAAGTATATCGGTTGGATCTCTTCTACCATTTCGATCAAAATCCCCTTCAATTACATCATAACGATACACCGGCATGATATGGATTTTTTTAATGGGAATCACATACCCTAATGTAAGATTGTAATTTTCGATATCGTTACCGGCACCACCACCAAATCTAGTATAGGCTCCACTGGCATAGTAACCATTGATGGTATAAGTAAAATCATAGGTAAAAGCATTGATCCCCAATTCTCTTCGACTGGGAGTAGTCTCTGTATTATCCACCATATAATTAGGCATATTATTAGAGTCGAAAGTTCCTCCTGTGGGTCGATTTTGAACAGTTGTAAAGTTTTGACCCGGAACACCACTACTCAATGCATCATAATTTGCATTGAGTGCAAGTTCCCTAACATGAGCTCCTCCCACTCCAATGGAGAGTCGTTGGTTCGGCTGAAAAACTTCTTCTCCTTCGTGCCAACCCACATCATATCCATCTCGTATGAATCCACCAAATGGATTCCATATCAATCTCCAATGGTAGGCTGGACTGGCAAGAAAGGGTCTTGTTCCAGACCGAGTATCGGACAATGCCTGTCTTCGTCCAAAGCCTTCATGCCCGGCACCGGCACCATTTGTTATGGAACCTCTAAATAGCAGATGCCTCTTATACTTTGGCTTCCACTCTTTTAACGGATGAAAAATAAATTGTGTCCCTAGGTCGAATTGATGGATAGTCGTGTGAGCAAAGGTTCGCTCAGGTGTCATCATGTTGGCGGCAGTATTCCATTCTCGTAGCCAAGGTAGTCGAAACATTCCTAGCATTACCATACCATCCATATAAGGGAGATTGAACCAAACATTTGCCTGTTGCAAGGCACCTCGAGAATCATTCAATCGAACCTGTTCTACATTCCCTGTTACCGGGTCAGTAGTGGTAGTGATGTAGGGTTGGTTGATCTGATCTTCTAACCGAATATGCATCTGCATCCCCCACCAGGTTCCACCTTCATACATGAAGCCCAATCTTACCCTTCTAAAATGCCAATCCATCGAATTGAAGTCACGATTTCCATTATTATAATTGCTTTCTGTCTGCCCTGCAATCCCACGAGCTTGCACCCTTCCTAGTATTAGAAGTCTCTCATTTTCTAATTCCTTGGGTCTGTTCGCAAATCCTTCTGCAAGTGGTAGGTATCTTACGTGGAAGAAGCGATGCCTTTCTAACCCTTTTGCTTCCTCTTCAGCAATTTCCTTAATCCTTTCCTCGGTATCTTTTGAACTTTCTTTTTCACTTTCCCTAATGGTTGTGATACCTTCTGTATCTGGAATGGAAATCGGTTGTGGACCAATTGGTGTAGCGGTTTTCTTTTCTTGAGAAAGAAGTGAGGTGTGGAAAACAATGAAAATTAGGAAAAAATACGTTACAAGATTTTCAAATCTCAAAAACTTACAGGCTGAATTGGACATTCTTCCAAAATAAAAATAATTTGATACATGTCAAAAAAAACTCTTTTCAATATAGAATTTTTTTAAATATTTGAGATTATGCACATCCACCGCACCAATTCTAGTAAAATTTCATTATATTCGCTATTTTTCTTTTTATTATTAACCATAATTCAACCCATTTCAGCGGAAAAACTATTACTCATTAGCAATGCACCTTATATGCTGGATAAAAAAATTTGGAAAAATTACTTTCGAACCACATCGTGGCAGAGTGATGAAGTATTAGAGGCTGATAGTAGGAATCTATTTATTTATCTGAATTCTTATAGAATTCCCAAAGAGATGGACTGGCAGAAGCCTGCTTGGGGATTATGGAATGTGGCACAAAATACATTTACTCCCCTTGAGAATATACCTTCGAATCTTATCCCTGTTCGAAAAGTTGGTAATACAGTTTTTATTAGAAATAAAAATAGAACTGGCTTTTATATTTATGATATAGCTGCTAAAGAACGACCCAAGCTCATTCAGTCCTCTGTCAAGATCAGAGGTTGGTTTCCACGTTCGGATGGAAGTGTTGCTTATATACTAGAAGGAGAAGATTGTAAAAAGATTCAAGGTGCAAAAGTCGGTATTAAGTTTAGCATATGTCTATTAGGTTCTGATTATGAAACAATCGATTCCATAGCATTGATTGAACGCCCCATCAATGCTATGATACTTGGCAATTCGGACAATTATATTGCTTATTGGACGAAAGATCCTAATGACAAGTTATGGGTATTGAAGTCAGTAAATCTGGATAACAACTCAGTGCAAACTGTTACACGATCTAATCGGGGAGATTATAATAAATCAGAAACTCCCAAGTGGATATCTTGGATGAAGCGGAATTGGGTGCTTTATGAGAGAGTCGACATGGGAGAGGAAAAAGAAAGCACAAACCGTGCATTCATTTTACATAATGTAAAATCCGGACAGAAGAAGGAAGTCCTTCTCGAGAGAAAGGGAAAGATATTGCTGGAGCCAGGCAATATAGGTAATAGAACCTATAACTACAGCCCATTTCTAGTAGTTATGGATTATTCTGGAGAGGACAATCCTATAAAAATCATAGACATTGAAGAATTAAAAATCGTATTTGAAACTATTTTTCCTCTGGAAAATACTTTATCTGAAAAATACGAACAGGCTGTTTTTTATCCCTAGTTAGATTTTACAGTTTTGCTAAAAATTTCCTAAATTAGATTATAGATATTCTTATCCTAATACTCTCTCAGCTAAATGAATTATCCTATAGAAGTGGATTAATCTTGATTTTAAGAAAATTATATCGAACGGTCTATATAGTTAAGTTCGGATTTGAATTTTAATATTCGTTGCTATTTGGAGTTCTTATATCCAATCCAATCGGATAGATTTTCTTTGAACGAAAGGAATCGCAATATCGTCATCCTTCCCGTAGATAGACTCTTTTGTATATGCTTCCCCTTCAGGATTTTCAAACACCAATACTCTGTTATCTTCGGGATCAATGATCCAGTAGTAAGGAATACCGGCTTGGGCATAGATTTTTCTTTTACCCAAGTCGAGGCTGAGAGAGGAAATTGCGACTTCAATAACCCACTCAGCAGTTGTAGGATGTGCATCTCGATAGTCTTCCATACTGCCTCTTACAACACTGATATCGGGCTCCGGCTCGGAATTCCCAATGCTGATAGGCTTTTCTTCTCGGATCAAGAAAGCTTGGGGTAGATTTTCACTCAACCAAGCACGAAGCTGAGTCACAATGTATGAATGTTTAGGGGAAATTGTTATTTTATCGACCAATACTCCTTCGATGAGTTCTGTACGACGAGACAGAAGCCCTTGGTCACGCATACGGTAGTAATCTTCTCTGGAGAAGCGTCTTACCATTTCGATGGGTATTGCCAATGATGCCATAATACAAACTTAATCTTTTTCAGACATTAAGTCAAGGAAGAATTTTCTTCGTTGTAATATCGTATTCTATCTTCCATATTTTTGTGGATGCCACAGCTCAGAATTACACCACCCAAACTCAACGCGATTAATTTTCGCTTCCCATTAGTCACGTAACGCTAATTTGCCCTCAACCCAACCATAGGCAACGGGAACCACATAGAGTGTTACCAAGGTTGAAAGTAGCATTCCACCAAGTATAGTAACTGCCATGGGAATTCGAGTTTCTTCTCCCGGACCTATGGCAAGTGCCGGAGGGATTGCCGCGGCGATGGATGAAAAGGATGTCATGAGAATGGGACGGAGTCGGAGAGGGGCGGCTTCCAAAATAGACTCTTGCATGGATTCATTGGTCTCGATTATTTCAGTGGATTCTAGAGAATTTTTTCCCGATGATTTTGACTTGGTTCTTGCATCTCTGCTAGTTTGCTCGCGGACTTGGTTGATGAATTCCACCAATATAATTGAGTTCTTTTTTACCAATCCCAATAGAAGTATCAATCCGATGAAACTATACATATTGATGGACTGACCAAATATCCAAAGTGCGGCAAGTGCTCCCGAAAAACTAAAAGGCAGTGCAAGCAGTATATAAATAGGATGGCGCAAATGATTGAATTGGCTGGCTAAAATCATATAAGATATGAGGATGCCAATTCCAAGAACTGTCGCCAAACTATTCATAGACTCTGAAGAGGTTTTTGCCGCTCCTGTGAGTTCTGCTTGGTAACCTTGAGGTAGGTGTTTTTTGGCAATTTTCAAGGTTTCTTGAATGGCATCTCTTTGACTGAATGGTTCTTTTGGATTACCATAAAGGGTGATCGCTCTACGTCTGTCGATTCGGGTTATATTTTTCTGCGATTCTGTTTCTTCAAATTTCAATAGCCTACTGAGCATTACAATTTCACCATGAGTATTTCTGACAGATGTCTCGTAGAGGGATCTTGGGTCGGCACCTTCATCTTTGTTAATGCGAACTTTCACATCATAGGTTCTACCATTTTCAGTAAACTTACCTGCTTTTCTTCCACCCATTAGAGTACCCACCGTATTGCCGATATTGGCAATGCTCACACCTTGTAGTGCCGCCATCTTTCGATCGGGAACCAACCTCAATTCCGGTTGCCCCTTCATATAATCTGTATCTACATCCGAAACAAAATCACTTTCTTCCAACTCATCTCGAATTTTTTCACTTACTTCTGCAAGAGTCTGCCAATCGGGACCGGTTAACTGAATTTCCACAGGATATCCTCTACTAGCACTGAACCCTGTAAAACTCAGGTCTTGAATGGATACCTTTAGAGTGGGCGCTACCTTAGGCAATTCCTTTCTCAAAACATCAAAGAACTCATTCTGGGTATATCTTTTACCTGTATTCGGATTGATGGGTCTATCACCTTTGTCCTTCATGGTTCCATATACCATAGCGGTGTTGACATCACCACCACCAAATCCACCTACTGCTAGAAAATAACGATCCATTACAGGAGATTCTCTTAAGAATTTTTCAATTGGTGCTACTTCTTGGTCAGTCCGGTAGATTGAATATCCCACAGGAGCTCTCATTCTGATTATGAACTTGCCAATGTCTTGTGATGGAACAAATTCTTTCTTGAGAGGTATAATAAATAGCAATGACAAGGCAAATAACAGCATAGCTCCCAATAAAATCGTTTTAGGATGTGCAAGTGACCAAATCAATGTCTTGCGATAGAAAACTTGTGCTTGTGCAAGAAATCGATCAATCCACGCATCAACCTTTGATAGCTTTTTATCTCTATCCTCATTGGAAAATCGAGAAGCTCTCATCGGTGTGAATGTAAGAGCTTCAAAAAGAGATAACAAAACAGCAACAGAAACTGTCACCGCGAATTCCAAAAAGTATTTCCCAATAATTCCCGATATGAATGCAACCGGAAGAAATATAGCTACAATGGCTAAGGTTGCAGAGAGTGCCGCGGATTGGACTTCCTTGGTTCCTCGCATGGCGGCATCCCGCCATGATTTGCCCATTTCTCTGTGGCGAACAATATTTTCCAGTACCATAATTGCATCATCAACAACAATTCCGGTAGCCAAGGTCAAGCCTAACAGAGTAAATGTATTCAAAGTGAATCCAAAGATTTGAAGAAAGAAAAAAGTTCCCAGGATGGAAGT
This sequence comes from Leptospira sp., assembly GCA_020831715.1. GTDB lineage: Bacteria > Spirochaetota > Leptospiria > Leptospirales > Leptospiraceae. The sequence continues at coordinate 16,631 of JAFIGA010000045.1, forward strand.
GGGAATAGCAAGCAATATATTCCAAGTTGATTTCCAGGAACCAAGAAACAACCGAGTCACGAGACCTGTTAAGAGAGCAGAGAGTAAAAGTGTAAATTGGAGTTCTCCAATTGACTCGCGGATGAATACGGTGTTATCGGTAGAAAATTCTAATTTATAACCATCCCTAACATCCGGTTGCATTTCTTCAACTAGGGCTATGATTTCATCGGCTACTTCAACAGCATTGTAACCTTTTAGTTTTTTCATACCCAAGCCTATAGAAGGGCTTCCATTGAACCTTGATATTCTTCGAATGTCATCCAGACCATCTTCTATATTGGCAAGATCTCCAAGGCGGATCAGATTGTATACAGGCACCCCGCTTCTGGAATTGATATAGATGTCTTTAAAATTTTCAACAGTGGGAAGTTCTCCGATGGAACGAAGCCCATATTCTTCCAATTTATTCTCTACTCTTCCACCGGGGATTTCAATATTTTGCTCTAGCAATGTATTGGTGATATCATCCACAGTTATCTCGGCTCTCGTAAGCTTCTTGGGATCGAGATATACATTCACTGTTCTTTCAACATAGCCACCGAGATAAATTTCTCCCACACCACGAATTTTTTGAAAACGGTCTTTCAACTCATCGCGAACATAAAGCACCATGTCTTTTTTGGAATGAACATCTGACGTGAGAGAGACCCAAACAATGGGAGAGTCTTCCGGATTGGATTTCATTAGTATAGGAGGATCCAATTCTAAGGGTAATTTATTGGAGACTTGGGCTATTTTTGTTTGGATCTCTTGGAGTGCCACATCCACATCTCGATTAAGTTCCAACTCGACTGAAATATTAGCAGTATAATCCTTAGATACAGATCGAATCTCTTTTACACCTTCAACGGTTAAAACAACCTCTTCAATAATATCGACTACATCCGTTTCCATGATTTGAGCAGTAGCTCCATCCAGATTTAAAGTGATGCTGACCACAGGAAAATCAACATCCGGATTCTTGGAAAGATTCATCTTGGACATGGAAAATGCTCCCATTCCCATAAGAGCGATCATCATCATCCAAGCGAATATAGGATTACGGATAGAAATTAATGTTAGCAATTAGAACTCCGATTGTAAACTATAGCTTCTAGTGTATTACCATTTCCAATATAATTCAATTCATCAAAACTCAATGTTCTTGCGATCAAGATTCCTCGCCCTGAACTTCTGAACAGGTTATCTTTCATTAAATCCAATTTTCCCCATTCATTATAATTAAAACCTTTGCCTTCATCCACTACACGTAGAGTAAATTTTTCATTCGTTTTCTCAAAAGTAATCTTAACTTTTCGATTTTTAAATTGCGTAGAACTCTGCCTTTTCTGAACTTCGGTATGATACACATCGTTTTCCAATAATTGTTGTTTCATATCACATCCAATTTCCAGGTTTCCATGCTCTACAGCATTTGTAAGAATCTCAATGATTCCTGTAAGAGTTCTGCTAGGATCCGGAAAAAAGTTGGATAATACCGGAGCTATATCCATTACCTCATCAATAAAAGTAATTTCAAATTCTCCTTTCCTAAAATATTTCAAGATACTTTTTGTTTTATGTAGATCTTCTTTTGCTTTCGAATAACGTGAATATGAGTCTACTGCTAAATTTACAATTGACACGAGTACTTTCTTGGAGTAGGGTTTGGTTAAATAATAAAATGCTCCGGCTTGGAGCCCATCCAAAATATCTTGGTTACTCCCGAGTGCCGTTTGCAAAATCACCGGAATATCTCGCAGATCAGAATCGTCTTTAATTTTTTTTAAAACCTCAATGCCATCCATTCCGGGCATGAGTCGATCTAATACGATTGCGGAAAATTTCACATCTTTTGATGCAAGCTTGACCCATGCACACTCCCCACTGGTGGATTTGCTTAAATTATAACCACTATCCTCCAAAGAATCTTCAATAATTCTGAGATTAACCTGTTCATCATCAACTACAAGAATATGGATCACAGTGATTAGACTAATTTAAGATTGAACTAGTGGAATCAAAAAAACAAATTCTGCTCCACCCGATGGATGGTTGTCTGCATAGAGTATTCCTCTGTGTGCAGTAATGATTTCTTTGGAGATTGACAATCCTAAACCGGTTCCTCCCATTCCCGGTTTGATTTTACTACCTTGTTGAAATTTTTCAAATATTGCTTCCTTTTCCTTAACCAAAATCCCCTCTCCATGATCTCTGACTTTGAATCCTATCGCCTTCTCTGTGGACTGTTTGTCCGGAAAATTGAATTCTCCACTGAGAAAACTAATATCAATGGAAGAATTTTCAGGTGAAAACTTAATCGCATTTATCAGTAGGTTGCGTATGACTTGAGAAATTTTTGAGGGATCTAAATTTAATTCTGTGTTGAAGTCCGGTTTTTCAAGATTCAACTTAACATTTTTCTTATTGAATAAGCCATCCATCTCTCTCACAACTTCCTTAACAATATTTTCAAGTTTAGTTGTTTGCATATTGTAATGCTCTTGACCTGAATCGATTTTCGAAAGATCCAAAATATTTCCCATTAGATCATAGAGTTTTTTACCGGAATCATGAATGATACTAAAGTATTCTTCTATTCTTTCTCGATCCATCTTCATTGCTTTTTCTTTTCCCAATTCCGCAAAACTCATAATTGCATGGATGGGAGTTTTTAGTTCATGGGACATATTGGCAAGGAATAGAGTCTTGGCTTGACTTGCATTTTCAGCTTTTTCCTTAGCAAGAACAACCTCTGTTGTCTGATGAGAAACGATACCCTCAATGTTATTCAGCAATCTTTCCAATTCTATCTTTTGTGTTAGCAATTCATTTTCGTATTCTTTTCTGAGAGAGATATCTTGAGTCAATCCAATGAGTTTAACAGGTTTCCCGTTCTTATCATATTTCAGCTTGGCTTCTGTAAGCATATGTTTAATCTGTTTGCTGGGCAGGAGAAATCTATATTCTGTAGACAAAGTAGTATGATGAATTAAGCTATTTTGAATTTCCAAGGTGAGCAATTCTTTGTCTTCGGGATGCACATATTCAAGCAATGCATCCGGAGTATTATCAATCTCTTCGGGAGTGATTCCCAAGATATTATAAAACTCCTCCGTCATAGAGATATAATTCGCTTCCAAGTCCCAGAAAAAGGAAAATACCTTGGCTATCTTTTGTGTCTCCAATAACAATCGTTCTTTTTCGATTATTTTATCTTGATAGATAACTTTATCGGTTATTTCGCGAATGATTACAATTATCTCCCCCTCATACAGCGGAAAAAACCTTGCTTCAAAGTAACGCTTACTCGTTCCCATTGGAATATTATATTCCATAGTATGCAATTTTTTTGTTGTATTCACAGTTTCGATTGCTTGCCTAACTTTAAAGGATAAGCTGGTAGGAAGAAAATTCGAAATTGACTTTCCTACGAAGATATCATCCGGTACATAAAGTTGAGACATGGATGCGGATTTATAATCAAGAACCAAACCATCTCCGTTTAAACGAAAATAAACATCAGGTATAGCGTCAAAGACCGCTTTAAGTTCAGAGTTTTTTTTATTTAACTTTTCTTTTGCAATTGCATCTATAGTGATGTCCAATGTTATTAAGACTATTTGAAAACTATCATCAGTATCGGATTGAATGCGAAATGCATAGTTATTCCAAACACATTTCTTTCCATGAATTATCTTTTCATTGCGAAAAGTGACTGTTTTACCCGATTGGAATACCGGCTCTATCTTACTCCGAAACTCCGGGATAATATCAAACAAATTGATTGGATCAAATGATTTCCAACTTTGTTCTACTTCTTTAGAAGCTACCAATCCACCAAGACAGTGTGGATTATTGCCGGAAATCTCAACAATATAACCGCGGGAATCAATTCTGAGAATACAAAGGGGAATATTATCACAAATACCTTTTAAAATAGCTTGGTCTATATTCAATCTAAACTGATCCAAAGCGTCCATACTTGCAAAATAGTATCTAAATACAGATTGGCAAGTGAAATACTGGGAATGTCTTGAAAAAGAATTCCAATCTTAAAAAATAGTATTTGTGAACCGAAACATATTTTATGAATTATTTCTAAAGCCTTTTTTCTTTCGACTTAATCCCGAGAATGCGCATGAGTTGAGTAAAGGATTGTTGGAATTCGGTTCGAAGATCCCCTTATTTTTTAAAACATTACAATCATTAACTGAATATAAAAGTTCACGATTGCTTACAAAAGTAGCAGGTATTCAATTTCCCAACCCTTTGGGTATGGCGGCGGGATTTGACAAGACCGGTGAGCTGTATCCCTTTCTATCCAGGATGGGATTCGGACATATTGAGGTAGGAACTGTAACCGGCGAAGAACAACCGGGTAATCCCAAACCTAGACTATTTCGTTATCCCGAAAAGGAAGCGATCGTCAATCGAATGGGCTTCAATAATCCCGGTTCCGAGAAAATGGCTGCTACTATCGCAAAACAAAAAAAATATGCCATTCGTGGAATCAATGCCGGTAAAACAAAACTAGTGGATTTGGAAAATGCCCCTGCCGATTATGCCAAATCTTTTAGACTACTCGCGAACTTCGGTGATTATGGAGTCATCAATATAAGCTCTCCCAATACTCCGGGACTGCGATCTCTTCAAGGAAGAAAAGAATTCAAGAATCTATTTGAATCGATCAAGAATGAGTTAGGTGGCACATTCCCTTTTCCTGTATTCGTAAAATTTGCCCCGGATCTAAGTGAAGAAGAACTTTTGGAAAACCTCGAAGAATGTCTGATCCAGAAAGTAGATGGAGTAATTCTAACCAATACTACCTTGGATAAATCATCTTTGGAAATGGAAAATCCGGAAGAGGGGGGTCTGTCCGGCAAGCCTCTACGAGAGAAAGCCAATCATTTTACAAAAATTGCCTACCAATATCTCCGCGGTAGAATTCCCATCATAGGTGTGGGGGGGATTGATTCCGGAGCGGCGGCATTGGAGAGGATACGTTCGGGTGCAAGCTTGGTTCAGATTTATACGGGATATATATTTCGTGGACCATTCCTTCCTTATGAGATAAACAAAACCATCGATGATTATTTGATCCAAAATGGTAAGTCAAAATTATCTGAAATTGTGGGTGAGGCAGTTCCCACGGTCAAATGAATAACAATCTATGCCAACATTTCGGAGTCTGTGGTGGATGCACCCAGCTCAAGACTACCTATGCCAACCAATTGAAGAGCAAAGAAAAAGCCATCCACAGCTTATTTTCTAAATACGACAAAACTATAATACACCCTATACTTCCCAGCCCACAAGAACTGGACTACCGCCACAAGATCCAACTTCCCTTTGGAAGAAGAAAGCTTGGTCGCAAAATGCTTGTCACTCTAGGACTACACAGTAAGGATAATAGCTTTATAGTGGATCAGGCAGAGTGTCGAATCCAAGATCCGGGACTCACCCGTGCCGCACAAGCTGTTCGCCAATGGGCAAGAAAGGAAAATCTTTCCGCCTACAATGAGAAATCCGGCTCCGGAATTCTTCGTCATGTTGTTATGCGAAAGTCCCATGCAACAGGAGAAATCATAGTCGCAATAGTCACCAACGGGGACAAGCTGCCCGGAGGAAAGGATGTCTCCAAATCACTCTTCACACATTTGCGGAGCAGCCTTGGCAAGAAATCCGAATTCGGAAAACTAGTTGGTATCATTCAGAATGTAAATTCCAAGAACACCCATATGGTCTTGGGCAAGGACAATCATTTGCTATGGGGAAGACCTTATATTCTCGAAAAGATCGGGAAATTTAAATTCAAAGTATCCATTACCAACTTCATTCAAGTCAATCCCTACCAAACTCCCAGCCTTTACAATATTGTTTTGGATCATGTAGACAAAGGGGCAAAGGTAATCGATGCCTTCGCAGGTATGGGTACGATTGGTATGTGGGTGTCGGGACAGGCAAGTCAAGTCATCTGCACAGAAGAAAATCCGGAATCCTTTCGAACAGGTCTGGAAGCCATTCGGGTGAACGAGTTGAAGAATGTTCGATTCAAGAAAGGTAGGTCGGAAGATGTGCTTCCCGAACTTCTCGCCCAATCCAATATGGACACTTTGATCCTTGATCCACCTAGAATTGGGTTAGATGATAAAACCATGGACTCTATCTTGGAGCATCCGGTTTCTAAAATCATTTATGTGTCCTGTGATCCGGAAACACTCAAGAGAGACATGGGTAGGCTCAAGGCAAAATACAATCTGACCCATCTGTATCCTGTAGATCTATTTCCACAGACTGATCATTTAGAATCGGTTGCTATTTTAGAACTTAGATAAGGTCTAAACAATTATCATAATAAGTAGAAATGAAAACTCTAATATTCTTTTAACGGAATAATTTTTCCGTCTTCTTGCGGATATCTATTCCAATCATATACTGCACCGGTACAAGGATCAAGATGATTGCCGTGGCAAAGAATAATCCATAGGCAAGCACCAAGGACATATGTGAGAGGAAGGGATCCGAGCCTCCGATCCCATATCCTGTAGGCAATACACCTAATATGGTTGTGGTGGCAGTCAATAGGATGGGGCGGAGACGACTCACCGATCCTTCTACAATGGTTATCATATCTACTTTTCCGTCGGAATTCCATTTCGTAATGGTATCGATTAGAACAATGGATGCATTCACAACAACACCCATCAAACCGACAACTGCAATCCCGACCATCATGGAGCCCGGGATTCCATGTGTTAGAAGAACCAAAGCCAATCCAATCGCCATGAATGGTAGACTGAACATAACTACCGCAGGACGACTGTAGGAATTAAAAATCAGAGCAATCATAAGATACACCCCCAGGATTGCTACCATACCGGCTTGGACCAGTCCGGAAAATATCAATTCTGTCTCTACGGGTTGACCGGAAAATTCGATCGTAAAATTCGATTCGTTGGGAAATTCTTCCCGAATCATCTTCATTAGATCTGTGGGCGGCAAGATTTTTCCATTCAAATTGGCAAACACTGTAGAAGTTCGAATCCCGTCCAAGCGCATGATAGATGCTTCGGAACTTCGTTCCCTGAGATTCACAATTTCCGGCATTTTGATACTGTAACCGGCTTTATTTAAAATAGGAAGAACCGATTCTTGCCTGGACAACAACTTCTGTCGATTGAACTCCGGATCTTTTATGGCACCCTCCTGTAGTTTCAGTCGAAAATCCAAACGATCTTCTCCACGACTAATATCCGTCACAATTATACCGTCTATAGCCATCTTCATAGATACAAGGACATCATCCACAGTAAGACCGGTAATGCCCAATTTTCTCTGATCCAGATTGACTACGATTTCCCTGAGCCCTTCCACTTGGTCGGTCTCTGTCTCCAATACTCCTTCTAGTCCAGACAGATACTCTAGTATTGCTCTTTCTTTTTCCTTTCGGATTTCATCATTATTCGAAATTATGCGAATCTCAATATCTCGACCCATTGGGGGACCGATACGATTTAGATTGATCACATAGCGGAAAGGATTCGAACTTTCTGATTGCTTTTGGGTTTTCTTTAGCTCTTCCAGATCGGATCGAACCAACTCCATTATCTCCATTGCTGTGCGACCACGAGATTGATAAGAGGTCAGATAGACAAATATGGTTGCCAGATTATTCTGAGTTCCTCTCTTCGCATAACTACTCTCACTATGAGTACCGATTCTTACGCTGTATCCCAATAATTCTTCTTCCGGAATCTTGGAAATTAAGTTCTCTATGCTTCGAATTGCCTCTTCTGTCTGAGCCTCCGTATATCCCAATGGATATGTCAGAGAGATGCGGAAGCTTTCTGCGGCATCCTGGGGGAATGGATCTTTCTTGATGATCATTCTTAGAGTAACCATGGAAAGAATGAGGAGTAGAGTAAAGCCCGCAAGGACGAAATATCTTTTCTTCAGGGCAAACATTATGGTTCTCTTGTATAACGACTCAATTCGATTCATCCATTTGTTCTCACCATGTTCCATTTTCTTGGAATGTGTTAGGTGGACAGGTAGCATTACAAAGCTTTCCAATAAAGAAAAGCTAAGTCCGACAATCACCATCAAGGGAATTGTCCATATAAAAGCTCCCGGGAATCCACCGACCATAAATAAAGGAGCAAATGCAATAATCGTTGTCAGAGTCGAGGCTAAAACAGGAGACCACATCCTACCTACAGCTTCCTTAGCCGCATCTTTTGGCTCCATACCCATTTCCCGATTTTTATTGTATTCCTCGGCTATAACTACGGCATCATCCACCAGCATTCCGATGATTATGATGAATCCCGCAAGAGAGATAAGATTCAGAGAAATATCCATGGATCGGAGAAAAATCAGCATCCCCAATAGTGAGACGGGAATTCCCAAGGCAGTCCAAAAAGCTGTCTGCAGATT
>JAFIGA010000146.1 GCA_020831715.1 Leptospira sp.
GTCTCGGAAGAATTAGAATTGGGAAGTTCAAGGTTTTCCCATTTTTTCATGAATTCATTGGGGGATGTGGCAAGCATCATACATTTAATCCTGCTTTTTCCAATATACCGTCATATCCGGATTTTTCCAACTCCAAAGCTAAATCTTTATCGCCTGTTTTAATAATTCTTCCTTTGGCGAAAACATGAATGAAATCCGGAACAACGTAATTTAACATTCGTTGGTAGTGGGTTATTAAGAGGATAGATCTATCGGGAGATTTCGCATTGGTAATTCCCTGAGAAACAATTCGCAAGGCATCTATATCCAATCCGGAGTCAGTCTCATCCAAGATAGCAAGTGCAGGCTTGATGAGAGACATTTGGAGTATTTCTGTTCTCTTTTTTTCTCCACCGGAGAATCCATCATTTACATAACGTTTTAAAAATTCCTCCGGCATTTCCAATTCTTTCATTCCATCTTTCAGTTCTTTTTTAAATTCTCTCATGGGAATATCTTCACCACGAATAGACTTCAGAACTGTACGAAAGAAGTTAGGAATAGTAATTCCCGGAAGTGCTGTTGGATATTGAAACGATAAAAACATACCTTTTCTTGCCCTTTCATCCGTAGTCCAATCCAGAATAGACTCCCCTTTGAAAAGTATGTCACCAGACTCAACTTTATAACTAGGATGTCCCATTAATACATTACTGAGAGTTGACTTCCCGGAACCATTGGGTCCCATAATTGCATGGATTTCTCCGGGGTTGATAATAAGATCTACACCTTTCAGGATCGCAACACCGTCAACGCTTGCATGTAGATCTTTCACTTCTAAAATCCGATTCATTTTCACCTCAAATTTAGAATAATTCTAATAATTAGACAGTTTTTAAAATAATAGTTTTCCGGGAAAATAAAATTTAATCTACCATTCCACACGAGAAACCAATATGGTCTCTGCATCGAGAGAATAGGTGAACACAACATACTCCGTCTGAGATCGAATATCATACAGAGGAGTAGTAATATTCCATCTCCTTCGGTCTTTGTGAGCCAATGCTTTATGCTTTGTAAAATAGGGCTTCCATGCATAGTTATTACCCAGACCGGATAACCTCTCTTCAAAATTGTTATACTCGTTTTTCAAATAGGTTGGAGTGATCTGATAACCATTTATATCACATAAGAATACCTTGGTTATTTGATGAGGAAGGTATTTCAATACACCGGGAAGAAAATTTTCTTTATTGGTTTTATCACTATATTTTATCCCATGCTGAGTAAATATACCATCCAAAGATTCAATCAGTATCTCTTCTTTATCCAAGTTCTTGGTAAGCTCCAAAAACCGAATTCCGGAGAATTGCTCCAGAGTAGCTTTCAATTGCTTAGCAAAGTAGTTTTTATTTAAGAAATTGCTATCAGGTCTGGCAAAATAGTATCCCTGAAGAAGACTGCCACCCATAGATAAGGCAAGGTTGAGTTCTTCTTCGGTTTCTATTCCTTCAAACAGAAGATGAGAACCTAATTTCTGACTCATTTCCGAAACAGCAGTTAAAACCTGCTTAAAAGAATTTTTATTTAAACTCTCTCGCATGATCTTAATATCAACTTTGATTATGTCCGGATGCAAATATCCAATTCTTTCCAGATTGGAAAATCCAACGCCTAAATCGTCTATGGCTATAGTGAGTCCGTATTCTCTAAATACATTCACCATTTGAATGAGATTCTCTATAGAGCCTTCAAATTCATCTTCGGTTATTTCCAATACTATATCTTTCTTATCGATTCCATATTTCTCGATGAGTTGTATTACGTGAAATCTTTCTGCCTTGAGATCAGACTTATGAACCCTAGATAGAAAATGAGGCATGATGTTAAAAAATAATTTTGTCTTAATCAAGGAATCTTTGAGGTATCGAAATGCTTTTTCTCGTATGATTCGATCAATATTATAAACCGAGAGCATATCCTCATCAATTCCATGAAAATAAGCTCCTAGGGAGATGTAATTGCCTTGAGTAGGAGAAAACAATCTCCCCAAAACTTCATATCCTGATACATTCCTTGTAGTTACATTGATAATAGGTTGAAAGTGAGGCACGAAAAATGCTTCATTTAAAAAAGCCGGGTTTATATCATATTGATTTTCTAGTAAAGCTGCCATGGAATCCTTTCCAAATACCCGAATAGTGGGCCCTTACTTACACGATAATTGACTTTACGAACAAGGAAAGAACTTTTTTATATTTCATACCCATCAGGAATTACTGTTCTACGAGGAACAACTATGATTCCATCTCGAATCATTACGTAGTCATCTTCATATTCTTGAAGATTTTGCGTATTGAGAAGCTTTACTGAATTTCCAATAGTACAGTCTTTGTCTATGATAGCTTTGTGAATGACACAATCTGAACCGATTCCCATATAATTCGTTTTTCCTTCTACAGGAAACTCGTATTTATCCATACCCATCACAATACTGTCCGAGATTTTTGTACCCTGATTGATAAATGAACGGATACCTATAATCGATCTTGTTATTTCTGCATCATTGATAATTGTTCCTTCCGAAATTAGAGCATTGTGCACTCTCGCATTATTCAACTTGGAGGGAGGGAGGGCTCTAGCTCTTGTATATAGTGGACTGACAGAATCATATAAATTGAATGGCGGCACATTGTCTGTAAGCATTAAATTCGCTTCATAGAATGCAGAAATAGTTCCGATATCTTCCCAATACCCTTTGTATTCATAGGATTTTACTTTACGAACTTTCAGCGATTGAGGCAAAATTTCCTTACCAAAATCGGTTCTGGATTTATCACTCAAAACATCTATCAAAGTCTGGGTATTGAATATATAGATTCCCATATTTCCCAAAAAATTTCCATCTGGCATTCGACATGACTCAACCTGGCTAATATCAGAGGGTTTTTCTATGAATTCGGAAATCCAACCATTCTCATCCGTTTTAACAATACCCAAACCATAAACACGCTCTTCCGAAACAGAGTTGGATGCCACAGATATTTCTGTTTCAGGATCGGATTTATGGTTCATCATAAACTCAACCAAGTCCATATTATAGAGTTGGTCTCCGGATAAAATCATTACATACTTCGGCTGGTATTCCTGAATATGTGGCAAAACTTTCCGCACTGCGTCTGCTGTTCCTTCGAACCAATTCACGGAAACATTCGTTTGTTCAGCTGCAATGATCTCAACAAAACTTTTATTATTAATGGAATTTAAATTATAAGTTCGGGATATATGTCTGTTCAAAGAATAGGAGTTGAATTGAGTTAAAACAAATATCTGGTCGAATCCGCTATTTAAAGAGTTGGAAATGGGAATGTCTATCAATCTGTATTTTCCGCCGAAGGAGACTGCAGGTTTAGATCGTTTATCAGTCAATGGCATCAATCTAGTACCTTTTCCACCGCCAAGGATGATAGTTATGACATCATCCTTTTTAATAAGCACTTCATTGGCTTTGATATTATTTTTCATCTTTATACAAACCTCAGTTTACAAAATACACAAGTTTTCGCAAAAGAAAAGAAGAAAAATTAAATCGATAAAAATTTATCAAAAAAAAGCTTTCCATCCATGGAATCGGTAAATGTATTCATCGCACGTTCCGGATGAGGCATCATTCCTACTATTCTCTTATTAGACGAAGTGATTCCGGCAATGTCGTTTTTAGATCCATTTGGGTTCACTTTGTATCTTACCAATACATTTCCTTCCTCTTCCAAAGATTTCAATGTATTTTCATCCGCATGGTAGCGACCTTCACCGTGAGCGATTGGCCAGTTGAAACTTTTGGGTAAATTGGATTTCGAATTCTGATTCCAGAAACCGGAATCATGTTCGACTGCTTCTAGAGCACTGTCACTACAAATATACTGCAAAGACAAATTATGGGTCAGTGCTCCCGGTAGCAAACCTGCCTCGGTCAATATCTGAAAACCATTGCAAATTCCCAAGACTTTACCACCCTGCTTTGCAAATTGAATTACCGATTCCATAGCAGGGGAAAATCTTGCCATGGCACCGCATCGAAGATAATCTCCATAAGAAAATCCTCCCGGTAATACCACCAAATCGGTCTTTTCAATTAGCTCTTTATGCCAGACATAAGTAACTTTTATTCCATAAAATTCTTCTAAAACAGAACCGACGTCCTTATCGCAATTAGAGCCGGGAAATGTGATCACAGATGCTTTCATATTTCTTCTACTACCAGTGTGTAACTTTCAATTACTTGATTTACCAAAAGCTTTTCGCAGATTCTATGTGCGTTTTTTTCGGCTTCATCGGTTGATGACGAGTCCATTTTGATTTCTATATATTTTCCAACTCGAATATCCTTAACAGAAGATTCACCCATTCCATTCAAAGCCTTCATAACTGTTTGACCTTGAGGATCTAATACGGATTCTTTTAATGTGATGTTTACTTTTGCAATATACACTGATTTACCTTTTTTTCTAATTCTAAATATTTTTCTTTTATTTCAATTTGTATGCTTTGTGGAAGTTGCGGAGGAGGCGGACTCTTGTCCCAATCCAATGTAAGAAGATAGTTTCGAAGAATCTGTTTATCCATACTCGGTGGAGTCTTACCCAATACATAGCTATCTTTACTCCAATATCTCGACGAGTCGGGAGTGAGCAGTTCATCAATTAGTATGATTTCATTTTCCCAGACACCAAACTCGAATTTTGTGTCAGCCAAAATGATCCCGTAATTCTCTAAATGATCATGAGCTTTTTTGTAGAGAAATAAGCTTTTGGACTTTAACTCAGAGTAAACAGATTCTCCCACCTCGTCCAAAAGCTGGGCTTCCGATATATTTTCATCATGACCTTGGTCATTTTTCCTTGCCGGCGTAAAAATAGGCTCAGCGAATTGGGAAGATTCCAACATGCCTTCCGGATAAGAAATTCCGGCTACTTTACCGGTGGTTTTATATTCCTGAAATGCAGAACCACTGATGTATCCTCTCACAACACATTCATAATCGATCCTTTTGCATTTTTTTACAAGAATGGATCTTCCTTCTAAATATTCTTCCTGATTGAAAGGTGCTGGAAATTTTTTATGATCCGTCTCTATAATGTGATTGGGTATCTCAGGAAAAAATCCAAACCAATTTATAGACATTCTATTCAAAATTTTGCCTTTTTCCGGAATTGTTTCCTTAAAAACTACATCAAAAGCAGAAATTCTATCAGATGACACCATAACCAAGGAATCATCCAAATTGAATATATCCCTAACTTTACCTTGATAATTCGGTTTTAAAATTTTATACATATCATTGCCATATCATCTTCCGGTGGCATATCTCCACAAAATTCCAATACACCACCTATAATATTTTTAAAAAGATCTGAATGCTCTTCTTCCAAACTTGCTTGAAAAATTCGACTGAGTCCATCCGTTCCCACCATTTCCAGATCTTGATTGGTTGCTTCTTCCAAACCATCGGTATAAAGAAGAAGTGTTGAACCCCTCTCCAATTGTTTATTACAGATGCTATCACTTAATTTAAGATCAACATCCACAATCATCGGACTTAAGCCGGGTAAGGTAATAACTTCCCCATTGGAATACAAAATTGGCTCGGGATGTCCACACTTAATATATTCCATAAATCCTTGAGAATCAATTGTTACATAAACAAATGTAATAAAGTAATCTTCCGGGAGTACACCTTTTAAATTCTTCCTAAGTGTGGTGATCTTATCCACCAAAGAATCTCCGTATCCTGTGTGCATCAGTTGCATCTTAAAAATTACTCCAACCAAAGCTGCTGAGGGTCCATGACCGGAGCAATCGGCTATTACTGCGTGCAACTTGTCTCCTTCAATCCAAATATCCACAAAGTCACCACCTATCTGAAATAAAGGATGGAAGTATGTTGATGCTTTAATGCCATTCCATTCTATTGATTTCAAGGGAATGAGCTGTTCCTGAACTTTTCTTGCCGCCTTCATTTCTTTTTCATAACGAAGTTTTTCTTTTAAAAGTTCATCTTGGAGATTCTTAATTCTTTTAAATGCCTTGATTTTGGCTACAAGTTCTTTCTTGTTAAAGGGTTTACTAATAAAATCATCGCCACCATTATTGATAGCTTCCTGAAATCCACTTTCGCGATCTACAGCTGTAATAAAGATGATTGGAAGAAGTTCAAATCGTTCAATTTCTCTTAGTTCTTTACAGAAGGAATAACCATCTTGAACGGGCATATTTACATCCAAAAGGAGTAAGTCCACATTTTGGGAAACCAGTATTCCTCTTGCCTCATCAGCAGAAAAAGCTTTGAGTACATTGTAGTTTTCAGAGCGGAGTAAACGCTCCAATATACTCACATTTTCTTGAGCATCATCGACTACCAAAATTGTAAACTGAGACTCTTTCCTTATCATGCTTTACTCATCCCACAAGGATTTTGATTCCTCCGATAGAGATTTTAACTTTTGTAGCCTATATGCAATACGAATCAACAATAAAAATAATATATGATATCCTAAAACATTCCAATAAAAAGAAAATTGCATATCAGGATCCATCCCCCCTTTACCCAAGACCGATCCCGGATGGTTTCCCGGGTTATCAAACCATCTGATGGCTCCCCAAGTAAGCAGTGCATTCATAGCACATAATAAAGTGAGATATGATCCAATTAATTCTTTCTTTTTGGGATTGGTGATCAGCGATCGTAAAAGGAAATATCCGGCTAAAGAAATACACAAAATGAAAAATGATTGAAGCCTTGCATCGGTCCAGTCCCAGGGAACTCCCCACGCTGATTTCGCCCAAACGGGACCGGAGATGAGAACTCCCATGGCAAATACCAACGAAACCTGATTCAACGAAAAGCTGAGTCTATCATAAACGGGATTTTTCTGAAACAAATAAAAAATAGCAAAAACCGATGCAAAAAAAGGACCATATAGAGCTACCCATGCAACCGGTACGTGAAAATAAAAAATTCTGTGACTTAAGCCTTGTTCCAACAAAACATTCGGAACCAATAATGAATGAAATAATGCAAACCCGGTGATTCCTACAAAACATAGCAATAATAATGCATCCCAATACCAGGGAGATATATCTATTTTTAGGCGATTAACCATCCATATCCTCCGATTGAAGCTCCTGAAACAAGGCTCCCAACCCCCCATAAAAGAAACAGAAGAAAACTAATAGGAAAAAAGAAGAATAGAGTGATTCAGGCTGGGTCAACCAACGAAATTCAGCGTTCAAACCATATAGAAAAATTGGAATACTAAACGGAACCAACAAAAGTGGCAATACAATTTCCTTCATTCTGGAAGCACCGGAAAATCCTCCCAGACTCACTCCCAAAAAGGATAGACTCAGAGAACCGGGAATCAAAAAAATAAAATGATTCCAAAAGCTTCCCTGACTCATATTGGTAAAAAATACAGTCATACCAAACAGGAAAATCACTTCCACCACCATAAGTAAAATCCACACGGAAACTGATTTGATAATAAATTGCAACCATCCGGGAACCAACATTAAAACAATTTTTCCGGCTCCACTTTCTCTCTCTTCCCATGTAGCTTGCCCAATCAGTACGAATGAAACCAAAAAGACCACAGCCCATTTAACACCTACTAATGAGTGAAAATCGAGACTCCTTTCTTTCTCAAAGGAAAAGTGAAATAAAAACAATAATGTAAAAGCCAAAACAATCATGGAAAGAAGTCCATGCAAAGACTTCCCCACTATGAGAAATTCTTTTTTCAATAAGGCAAAAATCAAAGTATTTCTCCCTTTTCCAATCTAAGATTATTCTCCCAGAAAGAATCTTCCATTCCATGAACCACCGCCAGTATAGCTGAGTCCTTTTTAATTTCTTGTAGCATAGAAATTAAAATCGGATAGGATTTATCATCCAAACCGGTAAATGGTTCATCCAAAAGTAGCAACAACGGCTTCACTAAAATTGCTCGAATGATAGCTGCTTTTTGTTTCATTCCACGAGAAAAACTATGGATGGGATCTTCCCATCTTCTGTTCAAGTTGCACATCTCAACCCACTCTTGGATTTTTTTCCAAGAATATCCATTTGATGTGAGCTTAGAAAAAAAACGAAGATTTTCCTCCAAGCTCAGAGAGCTATAAAGACCAAGATCATGACCTAAATACGAAAGTTGATTTCGATTCTGAATAGAATGCTTCCAAAATATACTGTCTTTATGGTGAGAATAATTTAATATGAGCTTTAAAAGGGTAGATTTTCCGGCGCCATTGTCTCCTCTGAGTACGTAGCTCTTTCCCAAGGAAAACTGTAAATTCACCTTTTTTAAAATGGATTTATGTCCGATAGAATAATTGAGATTCTGAATTTGGAGAATATCCATGCCTTGCATTCCATTCTGGAGATTGCCGGGATTTCGACGAGTTTTTCTTTATGAAAATATTCCTATTTATCATTGCAATTTTGATTTATTCGGACGCTTCACTGAGAAGTCAGGTATCCATTCAGGGGAAAATATATCCGGATCTTTTGTGGGGGGAAGGAGAGGAAGATCCGAATGATTTTGCTTTAGGAGGGTTTACTTATCATAAAGACGATTTCATTCTAACGACAGGGAAACTTTGGCAAGGAAATCCTCCACCATCACGAGGAAGTTTTACTTTCGATGGAGAAGAAGTCCGAAACTCAGGCGATTTCAATAACCAAGCAGTCAATCTCTTGCTAACATTTAAAGCAGAAGATCGAATCAAAGCGCGAGAAATGTTTCAAGCGGGAATCAAATTTGACCCTAGGTTTTTTCCATTTCGCTACAATTATGCAAGACTGTTGGAAATTGAAAAGGAATATGAAGAGTCCATTCGACAATTTGAATTCGCCAAGAATGAAATTCCTGATTATTTTCGCACCTATATCCATATTGGCATTTTGAGTGAGTGGACCAATGAAACAATTTATGCAATACAAAATTATAAAAAGGCGGTGAGTTTAAATCCATGGGACACTCAAGGTTTGGTATTACTTGCTGAGCACTATATGAACACCGGTTTAAATAACAGAGCAAAGCTTTATTTAGATAAAGCATTGAGTGTTGAAGAAGGAAGCCCCAATGCAAGACTGGGACTGGCTCGCTTGGAATTTCAAGCAGGTAATTTTCACAAAGCATACATGATTTTTTCCAAGACCGAATTGTTTAGCCCGGAAGGAAAAGAAAAAAACTATGATAAAAAACTACATTATTATTATGCAGAAACAGCTTCCCGAGTTCAAGACTATGAAACTGCAGAAGCAGAATACAGCAAGATTTTGGAATATCCCAATGATCCTTTTTTTGCGAACTTTCCGTACAAAGTTGTGGAGAGAAGGCGAAATATTGCCAAGAAATTTTCTGATATAAAGAAAACCAGTCTGGAAAATGATGACCTTGAATCCCAATGAAAGTAACTAAACCATCCAAGATTCCTCCTATGGAAGATATGGGAGATTCCATATTTAAGATTGTTCTCCCCCAACCTTTTTATGCACCAAACAATATATATTTATATGCAGATAATGGACTGACCTTAATCGATTCCGGATATATAGAATCCATTCCTTTATTGCAAGCCAGTTTAAAAACGAGAGGTTTTTCTTTAAAAGATATTCGCCACGTGATCTATACACACAATCATCTAGATCATATATCAAGCGCTTTAGCATTGAAAAGTTATGCGAGAAATGCTATTTTCTATGGTTACAAATCCATGCAAGATGGAGTGGGAAATTATATAGAATCTATGAAGTTATTTGAACAAGCTACAGAGGATTTGTTCTGCCGTGCCTTCGGAGACCCGGAAAAACTAAATGAGATTCTCACTAAATCAAGAAACGGATGGAATCAATTTTTCAATCGATTCCAAGAAACCAAAAAAGGAACACCGTTCCTGAATATTGACGTTGCCATTGATCACAATGACAGTCTCGAAATCAGTGGAAGAACTTTCCGGTTTATCTACACACCGGGACATAATTTATACCATATAACACCGGTCGAAGTAGATTCCAAAGTATATTTCTCCGGGGATTTGATCATTGCGAATTTAACTGCGATTTATTCTGAATTGGATGGAAGCCTAAACGACTACCACTTCACACTTTCGCATTTGCTCGAAGAACCCATAGAGAGACTTCTTCCGGCTCATGGAAAAGAAATCGAGAATCCCAAAAAAACAATCACTCTGGTAAAAAAGACACTTTCCATACTGGAAAAAGGAGTAATCCGTAGACTCAAAGAAGGTCCATCAGATCTACTGCACTTAATGGAAGCGGCGATTGGAAAAAAAGTCCACAGTGGAGGGCATCTTCCCACCGCACTCGGTTTGATCTACTCGATTTTAAGAAAATTGCAATTGGAAGGACTGGTAAAATTTGAAATTCGTGAGAATGGATATGAAATTTTTCACGTCCAATAAATTTAAGGTTCCATTTTCAAAGTCGATAATAAATAATAGAAACCAGGCTGGAAGACCATGAATTACACAATAAAAACACTTCTACTTACACTAATCCTTTCATTGAGCGGCGTAGTCCACGCCCAAGAAGGCGTCTCCGAAAGTGACATTTTTGTTGATCGAGAGAGTAAATACACCAAGTCCCTACTCAGAATCATCGATGATTTGAAAAAAACCATAGAAATTCGACTCGAAGACATAGAAAAAAAGCATTCTCAGTTGGTTATGCTTCGACCGGAATACAAAAACAAGCACACAATTATCACTGAAGACATCCCCTTCACCATCGATGAAGGATACGACTCCAACCTACTCAGATACATCTCTTTCAAATACGAGTCTTCCAAGATCAAAGAAATTGAAATAGGTTCGAGAAAGAAAAGAATTCACTATGAATTTGCCTTTGAAAACAAGACCATGATCATCGATCCCAGTGATATTCTAAAAACCAATGTGATTCTCACTCGTTTTGACGAAGAGAAAAGAACCAGCCTCAATTCAATTTCTTTGGACAATCAAATTCGTGCCTTGCGTCTTGTGGAATCTTCACTCAGAAATGCATTCTACAGAATGGACGTTATGATTGTTCTCATCAAAGAAAGAAGAGACAGGGAAAATGAATACCAAATTGACATTTAAATAATTTGTAAATGATATTTAAGAAAGATTTTAAAGTTTAAAAACTAACTCACTTAAAAATCTTGGTAGGTATGGCAAAACCTGAAAAAGAGAATCCCTTTTCCCATACCGTAATTCTTCCCCAGACTGATTTTCCTATGAAAGCAGGGCTCTCCGCAAGAGAGCCTGATTTAATTGAATCCTGGAAAAAAAATAAAATCTTTTCCAGAATGAGAGATCGAAATCCCAAGGCTCCCAAATTTAGACTTCATGATGGTCCTCCCTATGCTAATGGGAACTTCCATCTGGGACATGCACTCAATAAAATTCTAAAAGATATGATTCTCAAGTCCAAATCTCTTGCCGGATATTCTGTGGATATGGTTCCTGGTTGGGATTGCCATGGACTTCCCATTGAAGTTCAGGTTTTAAAAAATCTTGGAAAAAAAGCAAGAGAAACAAGTCCATCCGAGCTAAGACAACATTGCCGTGAATATGCCGAACAATTTGTAAAAAAACAGGGTGGAGATTTAGATCGGTTTCTCTGTTTCTGGGAAGAAGGCAGACTCTACAAGACCATGAGTCCGGAATATGAAGCCAAGATCGTAGAGGTCTTCGGTGAATTATTTAAAAAGGGTTATATCTACAAAGGTAAAAAACCGGTTTATTGGTGTATTGATTTAGCAACCGCACACGCAGAAGCAGAAATCGAATACAAAGACCATACATCCCCTTCCATCTATGTAAAGTTTCCGGTAAAGGGTGATGACAATTTAGGATGTCTTATCTGGACGACAACTCCATGGACAATCCCTGCCAATTTAGCAATTGCTTTCAATCCTGACTTGGATTATGCAGTTTTCAAAACCCAGGAGTTCGGTGATCTGATCTTCGCAGAAGGAATGAAAGAAAAAGTAACCGAGTCAACCGGAGTAGAATTTACCAAGGTTCGTAATATCAGCAAAGAAGAACTTCAAAAAATTACATTCCGCCACCCTTTCTTAGATCGAGATTCCATTCCGGTTTTTGGATCACATGTAACCCTGGAAGCAGGAACCGGTGCCGTGCACACTGCACCCGGTCATGGAACAGACGACTACCGTGTTGGTCTGGAATATGGATTGGATCCATTTAGTCCTGTTGATCAATATGGGAAGTATACGGATGAGTTTCCACTCATGCAAGGCAAGAAAGTCTTTGCCGCGAATCCGGAGATAGTGGAACTACTTCGTGAGAAAAAAATGCTTCTCCACTTCAGTGAATTCAATCATTCTTACCCTCATAGCTGGAGATCCAAGAAGCCTCTGATCTTCCGCGCTACTCCCCAGTGGTTTTTTGGTGTGGATGAAAAAGATTTGAGAAAGAAAACTTTAGAAGCCATAGAAAATGTTAAATGGATTCCGGATTGGGGAATTACCCGGATTCGATCCATGGTTGAATCTCGACCGGACTGGTGTCTATCCAGACAGAGAAATTGGGGAGTCCCTATTCCTGCATTTACCTGTTCCGATTGTGGAAGCAATCATATCAATGAAGAATCAATAAATTATTTTACCAAACTGGTCCAAGAAAAAGGTATTGAAGTTTGGTACAATCTGACAGCAAAAGAATTACTTCCTCCTAATACAAAATGTTCGACTTGCGGATCAGATAATCTCAAGCAAGACAATGATATATTGGATGTATGGTTCGACTCCGGCGTTTCCAATTTCGTGGTCTATCCGGGTGAGCACAAGGAAGCTCCGGCAGATTTGTATCTGGAAGGATCCGATCAACACAGAGGTTGGTTTCAGTCCTCCCTCTGGCCTTCCATGGCACTTAGAGGAGTTCCCCCCTACAAATCAGTCTTGACCCATGGTTATATTTTGGATGAGAAAGGCTATGCAATGTCCAAGTCATTGGGTAACGGTGTGGATCCCACAACAGATGTAATCAATGTCTATGGTGCGGATGTATTGAGACTTTGGGTTGCCACTTTGGACTTCAGAGATGATGTGAAAGCTGGAAAAGATGTAATCAAAAATGTTTCGGAATCTTATCGTAAGATTCGAAATACATTTCGTTACCTATTGGGTAACACTGCCGTACAATCCGAAACAATTGCACCGAGTGAACTATCCTCCATAGATAAATACTATCTATCTCTCTTGGCGAATCTTTCCACTGAAGTTAAAGCTTGTTATGAGAACTATCAATTCCATCAAGTCTATCACAAAATTTCACATTTCTGTGTTGTGGATCTATCCCAAGACTATTTTGAGATTATAAGAGACGTTCTCTATTGCGATGGAAAAGATTCTCACCCGAGAAATTCTTCGGTGACGGCACTCAAGATCATTCTGAAAACTCTAACCTCCCTACTCGCTCCCATACTCAGTTTTACATCTGAGGAAGTTTTCAAAGAAGCCGGACTCGGCGAATCGGTATTTTTAGAAGATTTCCCTGATTTGGATTCTTTTAAAAATCCGGAATTGGAAAAGCATTTTGACAACCTATTTTCTATAAAGGAAGATGTTCAGAAATCTTTGGAAGTGGCAAGACAAAACGGTAAGATAGGAAAATCTCTCGAAGCAAAGATTATCATTCAACCCAAGATAGAATTCCAAACGGATGTTTTCTCTAAAGAGGAATGGGAACAATTTTTTGTTGTGAGCCAATGCGAAATTTCACAAAAAGGCTCACCACTAAACATAGACTCTAATGATCTTTATGTGGAATGGGATGGGGAACACTCGAAAATTTCAGTTCTCAACCCAAAAGCAGATGCATGCCCTAGATGCTGGAGGCATAGAGTAGACATTCAAGATTCCGGGTTGTGTAAGCGCTGTGATGAAGTGGTATAATCTAATCTAAATCTCTGTTGATTATGGCTTCAGATTTGGGAAGCTTGCCGTTGGATTTTTTTTCAATATTACCGTCTTTATCTTTCAATTCCATTTCAGGTTCGAGAAATAAACGAGGAGTATATTCCAAGGAGTCGACAATCTCCGGATCGATTAATATCCACAATCTATTTTCAAAATCATCGCTTTTGGCAAATCGGATATAGTCTTCTTCTTCGACACGAAATATTTCAAAGTTTTTAAGTATGAACAAATCCGGGATTCTAGACCACTCGTAATAATTTGTTGCATCTACTTCCGGCATTCCGGCATGCAACTCTCTAAAAATTAAATTGATTCCATCTTTGTTTTTAAATATTGCAAAAGTAGTTCTGTGATCTTTTGAAACTACCCCTTTGATATCATTGAACTTGGATACTACAATTAATACTTGATCATTTCTAACTTTCTTGATAGCAGTTGCAATATTGCGAGCGAGATCATTCAACTCCTCTTCCGAAAAGATCGGATAGATCATATTTCCAACTGTGCTTTCTTTCTTGAATCTAAGGTTTCCCAGGATTGCTTTCCAATTCTCTTCAGTGGTATTTCGAATTGGATGAAGGAAAGGTGCACCTAATACAGCTCTTTCTTTTTTGGAAAATTCATCCTCTTCCAATGTGAACAAAGCGGTCTTATGATCCCGATACATAAGCTTACGAGCGGCTATGCCGGATGCACAAGAAGCAACCATAGAGGAAAGTATGATGATGAAAATTATTTTTTTAAACATTGTATTTACTCAATATATCCTTAAATTCCGGAAATTCATGATTGAAATCTCTAATCTCCATAGTTATCAATATATGATCCAATCCTGACAAGCGAAAAACAGAGTGCAATGTTTTGTTCAAATTGATAACAAAAACTTTTATACCCGCCTCTTTAGCTTTATTGGTGCATTTTATGATAGATCCTATTCCGGACGAATCCAGGAATCTTACTTCGCTAAAATCCACTGTCATAAATTCTAATCCATTTTTATCGTAGTTGAAGATAGATTCGAATTCCAAAAAAAAATCTCTAGAATTATCCATTAGAATATCTTCAGTGATATGGATTAGTAGATGAGAATTCAGCTTTTCTGAAATTATTAGCATCTCTTTACAAACCTATAATTGGAAAGAATACTGTAAAGTAAACTCCTATATTCAATAGGAATTTATTTACAAAATCTATATCAATTCCAATTCCGTTGGATCGAAACTAATGTCGTGTGGGAATCCCTCTTTGTCAAAATACTCAGTGATAATTTTACCATCTTCCTTGATTTCTTTTACAGAAACTTGAGAACCCGTATGTACAAATATTCCCTGGTGTAGGAATGTTCTTTTTGTAATTTTGCACTTATCACCGGGTTTCAAGCAGATGCTTCCTCTTTCTTCAGATAGATATCTTTACCTTCTTTTTTCATAACATCGAATATGGAAATATTTTTGGGATCCACACGAGTTCCGATATCATAAATAGCATCGGTAAAATCAGCTCCGTCTAATTTGGCACCTGTAAGTTTTGTCCATCTGAGATCGGCTCCACGAAAATTCGCATTTTCTAAATTAGATCCATTAAAAAAAGCACCTTTCAGATTCGCACCGGAAAAGTTGGCGCCGGAAAAATTGGATGTTTGCAGAAAAGCATTATGAAGATTGGCTCCGGAAAAATCTACATTTGATAAATCTTCCTTCTCCAGCATAACACTAGATAAGTTGACTTCTCGTAGATTGCCTTGTTCTTTCAAGGTTTTTAAGGCGAATGCCTTGGTAATTCTCTTTTCAGGAGGAACACCCTGTCCGGATTCATGGTCACTCACTGCTTTTTTCAAGGCTTGGAGAGCTGATTCCGGATAATTTTTTCTTCTATCAGGGAATTCAAACATTGATTCAATATCTTCTGTAGTGAGTTGCTTGATTTCTTCCAAGGACTTGCCCTTGGCTGCTTCACAACTCATAGCTAAAGCAACGATTCCAAAACCACAACCTGTAGTTGTATAACTAGCATCGGTTACTACATTTGATTCGTCAATTTTTAGATAAAAACGATAGCCGTCGCCACAGCCGGTATTCCTGTAATAGGAAACCACTGTTGCATCTTCCATCTCTTTGTAGTTGAGTCTTTTATCGTTAATCTCTTTGTAGAGATCAAAATTCATTACTTTATTCATAATATCACCTAGTTTTTAGACTCATTCTAAAAAAAATAGGCTACTTCATTTTATATTTTTTCTTGAATTTCTCTACTCGACCGGCTGTATCTAAAATCTTGGACTTACCGGTAAAAAATGGGTGGCAAGCTGAGCAAATCTCAACTGTAATATCACCGGTAGTTGCTCTTGTGTCATAAACTGCTCCACAAGCGCATTTGATTTTAGAACTTACATAATTGGGATGAATTCCTGTCTTCATTTATCTATTTCCTGGATTAATTCGTGTTCATACTGGCTAAAAATGCTTCATTTGTCTTGGTAACTCGCATTTTTTCCAGCAATAATTCCATGCTTTCTGTGATGCTCATAGGGGAAAGCACTTTTCTTAAAACAAATACTTTCTGTAAAATATCAGAAGGAAGTAAGAGTTCTTCTTTCCTTGTTCCCGATTTATTGAAATCCACAGCAGGGAAAATCCTCTTATCAGAGAGTTTTCGGTCCAAATGAATCTCCATATTACCGGTTCCCTTGAATTCTTCAAAAATTACTTCATCCATTCTCGAACCCGTGTCCACCAAAGCAGTGGCAATAATCGTTAGAGAACCACCCTCTTCGATATTTCTGGCGGCACCAAAGAATCTCTTCGGTTTATGCAAGGCATTGGAATCCACACCACCCGAAAGAATCTTACCGGATGTAGGAATTACTTGGTTATATGCCCTCGCCAATCTTGTAATGGAGTCCAAAAGAATCACAACATCCTTTTCATGTTCCACCAATCTCTTCGCTTTTTCAATTACCATTTCGGCAACCTGAACGTGTCTCTGTGCCGGCTCGTCAAATGTGGAACTCACTACTTCTCCACGCACGTTTCTTGCCATGTCAGTAACTTCTTCCGGTCTCTCATCAATCAATAGAACGATTAGAACTACCTCAGGGTGATTTTTCGTGATAGCGTTAGCAATGTTTTGCATGAGAACTGTCTTACCGGTTCTGGGTGGTGCAACAATCAAGGCTCTCTGACCCTTTCCGATCGGACACATAAGATCAATGATTCTTGTATCCAAATGGGATGGATCGAATTCCATCTGGAATTTTTCCATAGGATAGAGGGGTGTTAGGTTATCAAAAAGAGCTCTTTTCTGAGCTTGGTCTACCGGAAAACCATTGATGGTTTCCACACGAAGCATGGCAAAAAACCGCTCCGCTTCCTTAGGTGGACGAATGACTCCGGTAATCGTATCACCGGTTCTCAAACCAAAAAGCTTGATCTGTGATGGAGATACATAGATATCATCCGGTCCGGGAACATAATTATAATCTGGAGATCTTAAAAAACCATAACCCTCGGGTAATTTTTCCATCACTCCTGCGGCATGGACTTGCCCATCCTTTTCAGTCTGTGCTTGCAATATAGCAAAAATTAAATTCTGTTTCTTTAAACCATGAGTGTTTTCAACACCGAGACCTTTCGCAATCTCGGTCATCTGGTTAATACTCTTCTTTTTTAATTCAACAATATCAATGGGATCGGGAATAGGTCCTTCAAATTGCTTTTTCTTCTTACGACCTCTATGGTTGTTAGCAGTTTGAGTTTGGTCTGTGGATTCTGATTCGGTTGTGGGTACAGGATTGGACAAATTTTCTTCTGTTTCAATATATTCGTTTTTATTCTTCACATTTATTCTCGTAGATTGTTTTCAAGGGATTTTCAGGCTAACCTGGTAAGAGCAGTCTTAAAGAAGATTCTAAGATATAAAAAGTTCTTCTATCTCCAACCATCTTTTAATATCAATAGCTGTCAAGCAAAAACAAAGCTTTTTTACTGATTTCTGGATTTTTTTCCACTTGTTGGTTTAGATTTCTTTTTCGGTAGGGAATTTTTCAAATTAGTTTTTTTAGATAAAACTTTCTTGGAAGATGTTTTTTTGGCTTGTTTAACTGCACTTTT
>JAFIGA010000159.1 GCA_020831715.1 Leptospira sp.
CTTTAGCTTCTGTAAAATGCTGTTCCGAGACTACGATATCAGAAGAGTCTCGGCAGTTGACAAGGAGGAAGAGGAAGATTAAAATGGGAAAGAAATTATTAAACTTAAAGAATTGGTAGATAGTATTTTTCATGTCACTAAACTCTCGGTATTAGTTGGCGAACTCCTCTAAATATGATTCTGAAATCTCAAAATGTGTCAAATATTTCAGTATATCAGAAATAAAATTACTTCTTAGACCATTTCCCTTTAACACAAAGATATGTATCTTCATTCTCCTCTTCCTTGGAGACCAATTCCCCACCTGTTACAATATAATCTCCTGTATTTGCATCCTTAACAAAATGCCCTTCTCTCATGGCAAGACCCTGGTAGCCGGGAAAGAAAAGTGCCGGGATCTTTCCTGTTAGTTTTTCTTGGCTCCAGGATTTCTCCGGAAAGTTAAAAATCCAAAGCTCCTTTCCAATCTTCTGAGCAGAATTGGTTCTCATATCCACTTGGCTTCCACCATATACGTAGAGCTTGAATTCATTCGAATCGGGAAAATTGGTATCTATGAAAATTGCCGAATTATCATGGGGTTCGAAATTCTCCGGGGGATCCATAATTTGTTTCCATTGCTTGTGGAATTCGTCCTTGTCTTGGTCCAAAATCCAGATGGCTCCCAGGGCGGATAACAGATAGAGATCATCTCCCACAGTGAAGAAATCATTGATAGAGATATTCTTACTCATTCCCATTTCATAGAACTCTTCAAAGGGAGGAAGGTATTCTAGGGAAACTTTTCCTCCATGCACATGGGACAGGTCGATGAATTGCGACGGATCAGTAGCATTGGGAAAATCCTTTCGGTTTGCCTTTGCGATTCTATAATGCGTTTTACCTAGGATCTTACATTGTTGGAAAAGGTAGATATGATTTGTGGACAAGCGGTATGCACTGAACCGATCAATTGTATTAGGTGACGTTTCCCAAGCTTGCCCATCATAAACCATGAATTCCGGTGTTGGATACTTAGCCGTCATCTCCCAATGGATTCCCATGATTTTGCCGTTTTGGAGATTGCAGTCCAAAGATCCTATATGCAAAACTCCCGGTGGGGAAATCTTCCGATACCCTGTTCCATCCAAATCCATAGAATAGATCTCGGCAGTATCATAAGGCATAGACATGTTAGGTCGTCCCACTCTATTGCAGAAATAGATTCTGTCCTTTAGAATGAATACTCTACCGGAATCGGGAGTATTGGCTAGGGACAAATTGTCCACTTCCCCTAATGGAAAAAATTTACCATCCTTAAAGCCAACCATTTGATTCTCCAGAAAGAAGACCAATTGATTGCGAAATGTATCTTCGCCTACTTCCAAACAAAAGGATCCCGGATATACGGCATCAAAGGTTTTCCATTCCAGGGGTCTGTCCTTCTCCGATCCGGGAATTCTTCCCAGTCGAATATTGGTCTCATGGATGGATTGTATATCTTGAACAAGAGATAAACGATTGATGATTAGAGCTGTGGAAATAGTTCTTCGGTTTGCCACCTGGATGAGTGATTGGGAATTATGAGAATAGATGATTCGATCTTGTTCCTCAGAAGTGATCTCCCCATTATGATGGATTTCCAGCCAATTGTCTTCTTGGAAGGCAAAGATTTGGACAGGCTGAACTGCTCTAACGCGGGGGAGACGGAAGTTCTCCAATACCAATATGGGTCTCTTCCAAGCAGTGCAGTAGAACACTGTTTCCCTTTTGAGAATGTCCCAACCACCCAATTTTGGTAGGCGGAGGAATTCATCAAGGTTGGGATCGTAGCATAGGTGCTGATCTACTTTGCTTGGGATTGTCAGCGTGGTCATGGGATGAGTTTGGACGGGAGACTTCGTTGATCAAGAAAGAAATTCGGAGGAGGTTTTGGAAGGTATTTCAATAAATTCTAGTTGCTATTTTTCGATTGATACCTAGTATTACGAAAGAGGTATCGATATGAATCAGGTTACTGTCTCTCCAAAATTCCAGGTTGTAATTCCAAAAGATATCCGAGAAAAAATTGGAGTCAAAGTGGGTATGAAGATGGAAGTTGTTACATTTGGAAATCGAATTGAATTAATTCCCATTGAACCTATCAAAAAATTACGAGGATTTCTGAAAGGTATGGATACAAATATCGAAAGAGAGAAGGAAAGATTTTGAATGTTGTTGATTCATCCGGTTGGTTAGAATATTTTAGTGGGTCTGATAGGGCAGGCTTATTTGCAAAAGCAATTGAGGACGTTGACAGTTTGCTCGTGCCCAGTTTATCTATTTTTGAAGTATTTAAAAAGATTTATAAAGAGCGTGGAGAAGATTTAGCGATAAAGGCTGTTGCCCATATGCAAATCGGAACTGTTATAGAGTTAGATTCGAGAATCGCCATATATGCGGCAAAGTTAAGTGTAGAATATTCCATACCAATGGCTGATAGTATAATCTACTCTACATCCCAATTAAATGGAGCAGTATTATGGACACAAGACAACGACTTTCGAGGATTACAGGGTGTTAAATTTTTCGAGAAAAAGAGTTAGAGGATTAAATCAACTATGGTAAACTGGACTGAATTCTTTCGGGAAGGAACCTTCGAGGGCGTCGTCCCTCTTTACCGTTCGGTAACGGATGGTTTGGTTGCGTTCCAATCCACAGGTTTTCTCTTTCCTTATGGGTTGGTTCTGGAAGGCTTTCTCTATATCATTCTACTAGTATTGGCAATTCCGATTTTCAGTAAGAAATTGGACGGAACCGAAAGACTCCTCTATGGGATTTCGTATCCTATTGTAGCCTTTCTGATTTATATTTTCCCCTGTCTGTTTTTTGTAAGACCCCTTTACCATTACAGTTTGGTTCAAAATTTAACCATGGAATCCGTATCGATCGGGCATCCAGATAAGACAGAGAATTCCGACTCTTCCAATTCGCGAGATCCGAAAAAGCAGTTTATCCTCAGGGGAAGAAATCAAAATTTTCAATCATTGGAATATACCCGGGAAGATATCTCTTACCTCTCTCTTCGTATATCCAAGGAGGAGAATCGGGATTTAGACCTATCGCAAAATCCGTATTTTGCCTCATTCCAAAGATCCCCGGACTATCCCTTGGATCCTATCCCCGGCTTGGCAATCGTGGACAAGAACCACAAGAGACATTTTTTGCTAAATTGGAAAGAACCCCCTTCCCATCCGGAAGAGTTCATCAAAGCGGTCGAATCCTTTAGTCAGATGTTAGGTGTTCCTCTGGTAATTTTAGATTCTACAATTCGATCGAATGACAATGGAGGCGGGAAGTGGAAGATCCCTTTGGTAGAATGGGAGGGTTCTAGGAGTTGGGGTGAATTTTTTATTATGCTATTCGCAATGCTCTTCGCAGTTCTTGCTCTCTATTTTCTAATCATTTATCCAGTATTATTCGCATTCGCAATTTTGCCCAAGTTTTTTCTCTCCGTAATTCGAAGACGTCCATTTCCACGGGAAGGAAGAACTCTGTTCCAAGAAGCGGCTAGTACTAGAATCTTTTTTCTGGGTCATGCAGTAGTGATTGCATTTCTCATTGGGAATTATTTAACAACAAGAAATGATCCCGAAAGAGAACTACTATTGGAGATTACGGATCGAACGGTAGCATATCGGATCTACCATCCGAACAAAGAGTATTCACCACTCCGGGATGCCACCGGAAAAGAATTCTGGATAGGAGTATTCTTCGGGAATCCATTTGAAATCTGGAACCGATTGAGCTATCTTGCCGAAGAAAAGGATATCCAAGGAAGCATTTCGATTGCCTCTGTTACATCCATTCGATTCCATACCCGGCACTCTCGGTTGGATTTCTTCCGGATGGATTCTGCCAATCGAAGAGAGATATTGACACCGGAGAATACGATTGATATGCGAGGGGTCGATCCCCTGACGGTGCACAGAATTCAGATGGTCTTAGATAAGGTGATCATCCCTGAATAGCTTGCCACCTTTTGCGAATCATTGCTTTCCATGACTTTTGCATTTCGCCGGACAGAGGAAAGGTGGAAATCATTTTAAAATATCTGGAAGAGGTGGGAATCAAAATGCTTCCGGGAAATTCACCCGGCTGATACAATTAAAATGGCTGGCAATGGAATGATCCACAGAATCCGCAAGACCGATATTTTCCAAATGTTTCTCAAATAGATTTGCATTTTTTATTGTGTTCTCATTTACTCCCCAATAATCATTCTTACCATCTCCGTGAAGACTGATTGTAAAGAATCCATCTCCCTCACTAATATAAACAAATGTTTGCTGCAATGGTAAATTTTTGATTTGAGTCTTACCCGGATTCAAGAATTCAGGAAGACTTTCCATAGGTGAGGGAGGAGGGTAATCTTGGATCTGATCCAAATTCCCTACCGGAATCAAATCCACCAATTTTGAAAGCTTATGATGCAAATCATCTTCGTTGGAAAATAATATCCTGCACTCTACCATTTCATAAAATTCCGCATGACCGGAGAAGAAGGAACCAAAAAGATAGAAATACCGTAATCTTGAGGCGAATTCGACTAATTTCTCAGCTGTATGGACTCGAGTAAACTGTCCGAAGATAGGATATTTTTGTGTTATGGGATCCATGAATATTTTTTACTATAAATTACAGTTGTTTACTGTATCAGAAACTTGTAATGATCAGAAGTCAATTGGTATCCTCACTATAAACTCAGTTCCTTCCCCTTCCTTAGTATCAAACCACACTTTGCCATTGTGTTTATTTACAATCTTTTTTACTATATCCAATCCCAGTCCACTTCCCTCTCCGGATGGTTTTGTTGTAAAAAATGGTTCGAAAATTTTATCCTGTATCTCAATAGGTATTCCTGTTCCCGAATCTTTGACACCGACTTCAAACTGGTTTCCAACAGCACTTATCCGAATAGTAAGAGTTCCTTTAAAATTCATTGATTGTAAAGCGTTATGTATGATGTTGGTCCAAACTTGATTAAGCTCTTCCGGATAACACAATACGTCAGGAATATATTCATAATTCCTTTGCACATCTACTGAATGTCTGATCTGACCATGATATATAGTCAAAACTGTATCAATCCCATCCTGGATTCTTACTTTTGTTTTTTCTAAACTGTTTTCTTGCCTAGCGTAATTTTTTAAAGCAAAAACAACCTTGGATGCTTTTTCTATCCCAGCCTGAATCATATTGACACTTTTTTGTTGATTGCTGATCTGTGATGCAGCTTGAATAAATAAATATGCATCCGGGTGTTTAAGCAAAGGCAGGTAATTTGTTAAATTATCATGTATACCCATACTGCACAATCTAGAAGCTATATCTAACTTATTATTAATATTCAGATTTTTGAGTTCTGATTCTATTTTATTTTTTATCATTCGTTCTTCGCGTGAAGTTAACATATGAAATTTTTCTGAAGATTTTGAAATCATATTAAAAAAAATCAGCTGTTCTTCGTGGTTTACTAGCCTAAAAACCAAAGGCAATTCTTTAAAACTTTCTTGTAAACTAAAAGCCATACTATCGATTGAAGCTTTAATAATTGCAAGAGGCGTATTTATTTCATGAGCTACACTAGCCACTAATTTTCCCAATTCAGCAAGTTTTTCTGAACGCAAAATTTGTTCTCGAGTTACTCTTAGTTCAAGCTCAGCTAGTTTTTTTTCTGTTATATTATGAACCAAAGCAATAACTTTATCTTTCCCAAAAGCTGAAAACCTTGCTTCGAAATCTTTTAAAGTTCCATTTACAGGTAACTGATATTCAAGAGTTTCATTATTGTTCCCCTTGATTACAGAATCAATTTTCTCTTGCATGGGATATGACAAAAAATCGGGAAACACTTCATCCAATTTTTTTCCTAAAAAAATATCAGGAGACATCGCCAAATCTTTTTCCCTACCAGCCTTGAACTCAAGAAATTCTCCATTACTACTAAAGACAAAAACTAAGTCAGAAATAGCATTTAATAAAGATTCTGTATATGATTTTTGAAGGATTAATTTTTGTTCAAATTCTTTCTTTTGTATCGTTGATGTTAAATTAGATACAAAATTTTCCATAAGACTGATTTCTTTCGATGAAATTTCCCTTTCCTTTCCGGTATCATCGAATCCTATGAATCCAAAAAACTCATCATTTATAAAAACAGGTACTAAAAGTGAGGATTTGCTATTTCGAACAATCATAAAATTCAACAATCCTTCATTCAGTATTTTAGACCGATTGATTGTGAGCGTCTTTTTGTTATCAAAATTCTTGAAAATTTCTTTCAAATCTCCTAATTGCAAATCTTCAAAATTTAATAGTACTTCATTTGATTTTACGATTTCAGCATCCCATAATAATTCCTGCCTAAGAATAATAGAATTCTTATCAATACTTGGATAACTCTGTAAAAAATATAAACGATCCACACTCAGAGCCTCTCCAATTGTCTGTAAACTCTTTTGAAGTGAATCTTTCCAATTGTCTTCATTTAATAAATAACTATTCGTTATTGCAATGGCATTAATAAAACGACTTTCTTCTTTTATTTGTTGAATATCCTGAAGTCTTGCAGACAAAGCAAAGGAAAACAATAAAACTTCAATCGAAGTACCTAACGAAATAGAATTTATGGTAATAAAGTTTAATGGCATTATTCCAAAATTTCCAAAAATATAAATGATTACACCTAACAAATGAAAAGAAAAACCAAAAGCTATATATCGTGCTCCGGGGTTACCCTTTATAAAAAAATAAAAGCTATAAAATAATATAAACAAACTTGACACTAAAGAAAAAACTTGATATGCATCAAGTGTCCAAATGTATTGATTCGGGAATAAATTAAT
This sequence comes from Leptospira sp., assembly GCA_020831715.1. GTDB lineage: Bacteria > Spirochaetota > Leptospiria > Leptospirales > Leptospiraceae. Next base: position 6,867 of record JAFIGA010000159.1, read on the forward strand.
AAATTGCAGAGATATAAATAAAAAAATAAAAACTAAACTAAATCTATAAAACCATTCATTTCGATTTATTTTTAGTAAATTAATTATAAAAATAAGAATAAATATAGCGGTTAATGATGTAGAAAAAATAAGTAGATTAGGATAATAGGTTATAGGATTCCATTTATACCCATAATTCCCCGAGATAAAATTAAAGACAAATAAACCGGATAGCAAGTACCCACAATAATATAAGTATATTTTATCTCTAAGTTTAAAATAAATAAAAACATTATATAAAAACATTGAAATCATGAATCCGGAAAAAATACCATAGAAAAGAATGTAAGGATACCTTTTTTCATAGAAACTTTTAGCAGTACCTATTGATAAGGGGAGTACAATTCCTAGTTCTGACTGGATTGAAAAATAGTAAGTG
>JAFIGA010000173.1 GCA_020831715.1 Leptospira sp.
GAATTCATCAACTTGGATGTTCTTCCACTCGGAATCTAAAGTTATCGCGGGGATCTTATCTTCATTGAGTTCAATCTTTCCTTTCCCTCGTATTTTCTGTAAAAAAGGAATGAAGAATATACCATTGTCAAATTGAAAATCTATAATATTATCTGTCTGCTTAAAGATCCAATGAGTCTTTTTCGCCCAATTGAGAATAATTTGATCACCCTGTCTAATTTCAATTTCCGAATCTATAAATTCAACTTCCTGAATATTTATCTTTCTAAGGTAATCTACAAATTTCGAAAAGAAAGGACCTTCAATATCTATGGAAATTTTCGTCTTAACAAATTGAATTTTTTTGATGTATGGTTTATTGGAGAAAATGGAAGATAGTTTCAGCGCTACTTTCTTGGAATGTAGTAACTTTTTGCTATTGGAAAAATCTTCTTCTTGGCTTATGACCAAATCTTCAATGATCACGCCATCCACTAGATTGAAACCTATTATACCTAAATCAACTGCTTTGTTCAGCTCATCTTGAATTACATAGGTAATGAATGAACGGAGTTCCTTCATGTTTACTCTAGACTGAAAGGCTCTGTTTTCAAAGTATCTAACTCCCAAAAATCCAATAGATACAACTAGAAGTATGCTAAGGAAGAGAATGGATAGTTTTTTATAGATTGGTTTTTTTATAATAGAGAGCAGGACAAAGATAATTCCCTTGCCCTGTCTTTTTCTGGAAGGCTTCAATTTCTATTTGTTAATTGGTCCTAAAGCTTCCAAGGATTCTTTTTGGATATGTTGTAATATCTGACTGTTGGGATAGTCTTTGAGTCCCAACTCTGACACTTGCAAGCTTTTCTTAAAATATTCAATACTCTTATTATTGTATCCCATCTTATAATAGGATTGTGCAGCTGTCTCATAGAAAAATTGATCTTTCTTAACAGATGGGCTTCTGTAAGCCTTGCCCAAAGCGGCGAGTGCCGGATAGTATTCTTCTTCCTCATAGAGTGAGTGTGCTATCATTTTTTTTCTTTCATGAAGGCTGTAATTTCTATCCAATTTTTCAGATTGGCTAAGATAGCTGATTGCATTTCCATAATCGGATTTTCCATAGTATGCTTTACCCAAATAGAGTTGTACTTCGGAGTCGTTCACAGATTGGGATTTCGCTTTCAACACTTCTTTTAAAAGAGTGGTAGCTTCATCATAAGCTCCATTGTCCAAAAGAAGCTTCGCTTTATCCAATTTTAGCTTATGCTTTTCTTCATCCGGAACGGAATAATGAGCCAATCTTTCGTCTATGGATTGTATTTTTGCAACAACCTCTTTCTGCCTTTGCACTTCGACAGGATTCTGGGAGACTTTGTCTCCTGAAGAACAGGCTCCTGCAAGCAAACTTATAGTAATGAGAATCAGTTTTATATTTTTCATGTAACTTCTAACCAGCCTTCAATTTTTCCAATTCCTCCAGGAAATCAATTCCTCCCTCAGACTCACCACCACTCAACTTGTGAAGATGGATTGTAGAGGGATCAATTTCGTCGAGAAAACGAGAGGGGTTTGTATCTATACTCTCCCCATATTTTTTTCTTGTCTTAGATCCTGTCAAGAATAATTTTCTTTTTGCACGGGTCATGGCGACATAAAACAACCTTCGTTCTTCATCCACGTCATTTGCCTCGTCAATCACTCTTGCGTTGGGCAAAATGCCCTCCTCTATACCTACGACATAAACCATCTCAAACTCAAGCCCTTTTGACTGGTGGATGGTAAGAAGTTGGATTCGCCTATCCTCGTTTTCTTCGTCCCGTTGATCATCTTCCATAAGAAGTGCAAGTCGCGCTAGAAAATCATAGATGGTAGCCTTTTCTTCCCTATCGGGATCGTCCTCAAAAAAGGACATCATGTTCACTAGTTCGTTCAGATTGTAGATTCGAGCTTTTGCCACCTTTTCATCCGGCTCTTCCAATTGGATTTCTTTTTCGAGCCCGGAGTCCAAAATCAATTCTCTGAGTATGGGGGCAAGCTTGCCTGCCTGGGCAAATTTCTTTCTGTATTTCTCGATGAGTTCATGGTAGTTGTAGATTTCAGCTCGGAGTTTAGCCTTGATATCGGTGAGATAATCCGGGCTCTCGATGATCTTGGTTAGGATATCGGATACAGATTGACCGGTGTCCAAGGATTCCTTATATAATTTAGCCAGTGTGGTCTGACCGATTCCTCTCTTGGGCGTATTTATGGTTCGCATCAAAGAAGTCTCATCTTTGGAATTGGCAATGATTCGCAGATAAGAGATTAGATCTCGCACTTCTTTTCGATCAAAGAAATTGTATCCACCAACTACCTTATAAGGAAGATTTCGCATTCTGAGTTCTTCTTCAAAAGGGCGAGATTGGAAATTGGTTCGAAACAAGATAGCTATTTCATTCGGCTTGGTTCCCTTCCTGTAGGCATCCTCAATCATACCTACAACAAAGATTGCTTCTTCTCTTTCATCCATGGTTTCAAAATATTCTACTTTTTCAATGGAGGGAACTCGGCTGAACAATTCTTTATGGCGACGATTTACATTCTTGGCGATCAAGCTATTTGCCGCTTGGATGATGGTAGTTGTGGATCTATAATTTTCCAAAAGGCGAACCACTTTGGCGTCGGGAAAATCTTTCTCAAAATTCAAAATCAATTCCACATTGGAACCTCTGAATGCATAGATACTCTGGTCGTCATCACCTACGACACAGAGATTTCGGTGCGGACCTCTGAGGTAACTTAAGAATTCATACTGCAATTGATTGGTATCTTGGAATTCATCCACCATGAAATAATGGTATCTTTTGTGGTATATTTCTGCAATCTCAGGAAAGCCTTTGAGTATTTCCAAAGGAAGCAAAATCAGATCATCGAAATCCAAGGTATTTCTGTCTTTTAAATTGGCTTGGTAGACCGGATAGATTTCCCTTGCCACTATATCCAAATCTTGGGAAGAAGCATACAATCTGTCCAGATAGAGCTCTCGACTGTTTTTACAAAGGGATATTCTTCGTATGATTTCACGAGGATGGAAGTCTTTGGGATCCAGTTTTTTATTTTTCAAAAGTTGGATGACCAATGCTTCTTGGTCATTGGAATTCATCAAAAGAAAGTGAGCGTTATATCCAAGTGAGGTGATATGTTCTTTGAGAATTTTGAGTCCGAGTGAGTGGAAGGTGGAAAGAACAATTCCTCTTAGGTGTTTGCGTGGAACCATACTCCGGAGTCGCTTCTCCATCTCTCGGGCACTTTTGTTGGTAAAGGAGAGTGCAACGATATGACTTGCTGCGATTTGTTCTCTATCAATCATATGGGCTATGCGGTTGGTGATAACACGCGTCTTACCACTTCCGGCTCCGGCAAATATCAATAGCGGACCTGAAATATGGGAAACTGCCTTTTTTTGTTCGGGATTGAGCTCCATGTCTTTAGAGACATAATAAAAAGAGAACCATCCCAATCAATCAAAAACAGAAAATGAATGGGAAATGTTGTATTACCTAAAAACCTGGGCTTATGGAACCCTTTGGTGATCCCCTTATGAATCTTTGGAAGAGAAGCGGCAAGAAAGTCCTTCAGTCCACTCCTATTTTTGACCTGGTCAGTATAGATGTCACAAGCCCACGCACCCAAAAAACCAAGCCCTATTATGTATTGGAAACAAAGTCTTGGGTGAATGTAATTGCCATCACACCGGATCAAAAGATTGTCCTTGTCAGACAATACCGCCATGGTCTCCATGAATACTGCTTGGAACTTCCGGGTGGGGTTGTTGATGAAGAGGGACTTGATGCTCACTTAATTTCGGCAAAGCGAGAACTTGCCGAAGAGACCGGTTATACTGCAAAAGAATGGAAGCTACTGGGTAAGGCTTCCGGCAATCCTGCCGTTTTCAACAATTGGAGCTATACCTATCTTGCCCTGGGTGCAGAGAAAACACAAGATGTGGATTGGGATGAAGGGGAAGATATCGAAATATTTCTAGAGCCTTTGGATGGAATTCAAGATTTGATACGAAATGGAACCATCCACCATTCTATGATGGTAGCCGCATTGGGAATGTATTTTTTCTATGGGAAAAAATAGAGACAAGCTTAAGACTTCTCTGCAGATCTTTCGGATCCGAGATTTTCGTTTCTATCTTTTCTCACGTTTACTTTTTGTTATAGCAGTGCAAATGCAAGCGGTTGTTGTTGGATGGCAGGTCTACGAAATCACTAAGGATCCACTCGCACTCGGTATGATCGGTCTAGCCGAGGCACTTCCCTCCATTGCTGTCGCACTCTATGCAGGACACCTTGCCGATATGATTCCCCGTAAGAGAATAGCTATGTCGGCAGTTTTTGTTTTGGTTGTATGTTCCCTACTTCTTTGGTATTTTTCTTGGGATAATCAAAGACTCCTTCTCGAAGTGGGAACTTATCCCATCTATCTCGTAATCATTTTGTCCGGTTTTGCACGAGGCTTCATTGCTCCGAGCCTTTTTGCTTTTATGACACAGATTGTTCCCAGGGAATTGTATCCTCAATCTGCTGCTTGGTCGGGAACATCATTTCAAATTGGTGCTGTAACCGGTCCCGCATTGGGAGGATTGGTCTATGGCTTTTATGGAGTGAGCTTCGCCTATGCATTGGATCTCGGATTCATTGCTCTCTCCATGCTATTCTTAAGCCTGGTTGCAGGTAAGCCCTTGCCTGTTGAAAATGTGAAAGAAAAACTCAGATCTTCTCTACTATCCGGTCTCAAATTCGTTTTAAAAAACCAATATGTCTTGGGGGCAATGAGCTTGGATATGTTTGCTGTGTTATTTGGGGGAGCAGTTGCTCTACTTCCGATTTTTGCGGCAGAGATATTGCACGTTGGTTCGGAAGGTTTGGGGCTGCTCCGTGCGGCTCCCTCGATTGGTGCTGTAGGCATGGCACTTTATTTATCGCAAAATCCCCCTTTGGCGAATTCGGGAAAAATTTTACTCCGTTCTGTTGTGGGCTTTGGTGTCTGCATGATTGTGTTTGGAATATCCAGTAACTTTTTTCTGTCTTTCTTTGCTCTTCTTCTCAGTGGAGCCTTCGATAGTATATCGGTAATTATACGATCCACCATCATGCAGGTGATGACACCGGATAATATGCGAGGACGAGTGAGCTCTGTGAACAAAATTTTCATTGGTTCATCCAATGAGATTGGAGCCTTCGAGTCCGGAGTGACGGCGAAATTCATGGGAGCTGTAGGTTCTGTCTTATTCGGTGGATCTATGACCTTGGTGGTGGTAGCCATTGCCAGAAAGGCTTTCCCTAAGCTTGCCACCCTCGAACTCAAAGACCATGTTTAGAATACTTCAGACCCATTTCTCAAGATATTGCTTGATTTTGTAATTCTCCTTTTTGATACTCGTAAAGAAGATTTCTTCGTTTAGGTTCAAACCCTGCATTGGATAGAAATTTCACAGCCTCTTTCTCTGTTTTTAAACCGAAAGATCTCAAAACATTTTCTTCAATCACCACTGAAGAAATATCATCAGCACCGGAATAAAGTGCGAGTTCTCCCACACCTTTACCCAAGACCATAAGTGAGGTCTCTATATGGGGTATATTATCCAAAAATATTCTGCAGATTCCCAGGACTTTTAAGTATTCGAATGTTGGAACATGGCGGATTTTAAATCTCTTCGTCTGTGGCTGAAAAGTCCAAGGGATAAAGGATAGAAACCCTCCCGTTCGGTCTTGCAAACTACGTATTACATTCAAATGCTCAATCACTTCTTCGGGTGTTTCTTCGGAACCGAATACAATATTTGCCGAACCGGGAAGCCCTGCGTTGTGGCAGGTTTCCATTGCACGAACCCATTCATCGGTGGTTGCCTTCTTGGGAGAGATGATACGTCTCATTCTCTCTGTTAAAATCTCCGCCCCTGCTCCGGGAACCGAATCCAATCCGGCATCCTTTAGCTCCAAGAGGACATCTCTGAGAGGACGACCGGTAATTTTTTCCAAATTGATAATCTCTACAGGCGAAAAAGCACGAATATGCATAGTAGGAAATCTTTTTTTGATAGAAGTTAATACATCCAAGTAGTATTGATAGGGAAGATCGGGATTGACTCCTCCTTGCAAGAAAATTTGGTCTGCTCCCATTTTCATGGCATAGTCCATTTTCTCCAAAATTTCATCCACACTGAGATTGTAACCCTTTCCACTCCCAATCTCATCCATAAAGGAGCAGAAACTGCATTCCACATTGCAATAATTGGTATAATTAACCACCCGAAACATGGTATAGCTTGCATAGTCATGAGAAAGTACTTTTTCACGAAGCTTTCTTGCAACAGATATTACCTTTAGGTAATCTGCTTCTTTGTATAAAATCACAGCTTCTTGGGGGGAGATTCTTTTTCCCTCAGAAGCTGATTTAAGAATCCTGTCTACTTCTGATTCTTCGTTGTATGTAAAATCTTCTAAATTCATGACTATTCCTTGTTTTGATTCAATTATTAGACTCAAAAATATTTTATCGACACTTTCATTATATATATTACGCTGGTATATGTAAATCTAGAAATTAAGGGTACCAACAGGAATGGATAGCACCAGAATCGCTTTTCACATTATTTTTATCATACTATTCGCTGTCGCAAATGTAGTATTTGCCAGAGCAGTGATCTACAGATTGGGTTTGGTCTTCAAAGCAAGACCGGCAAAGTTCAATGAAGATGCAAGAAATAACTTGAACATTGGATTTCGTCTTAAAAGTTTTTTCGTCAATGTAATTCTCCAGAAAAAGAATTTCAATGAACCATTGCGCGGTGTTATGCACGCGTTTATATTTTATGGTTTCATAATTTATCTCTTGCACACTTCCAGTCAGATGGTTGCCGGAATCTTCGGATGGGGTTTAGCCGACTTGGATGAAGTTTATAGCTTCACAATTCTAGGATGGTTATTTTCCGATTCTGTTGAACATGTGTATGTAGCTATATTAAATGCTGTATCTCTTCTAGTTCTCGTTGGATTGGGATTCTTTGCTTATAGAAGATGGATTCAAAAGGCAAAAGGTTTGGATGTTCACTCCCCCGCTTCGGCAATTGTAATTGCCATGATCTCTACTCTTATGATCACCACTCTTTTGGGTGAAGGTGCCAAGACTGTTGCAAGTGTCTATAACGTAGCAGAACCGGACATCATTGCTGCCGGTATCGGTTCTGTTTGGAAAGCCGTAGGTGTGGATTATATGGGTGCCGACATCGCTTTTGAAGTGATGTGGTGGGGTCATATACTTACAGTATTTGCCTTCATGCTCTATGTTCCCACATCCAAGCATGCTCACTTAATCTTTGCTCCTGTGAATTACTTCTTCGCTACCGATACACCCAAGGGTGCTCTTTCCAAAATGGATTTGGAAGATGAAACCGGCGTATGGGGATCGAACAGAGTGGAAGACTTTCCTTGGCCGAACCTACTAGATGGTCTTTCTTGTATTGAATGTGGTCGTTGCCAAGTGCAGTGTCCGGCAAATAGAACAGACAAAGTCTTAAACCCAAAAGCTATCATTGTTGAATTGAAACATGCCCTTATGGAAAAGATGGTAGAGGTGGACAATGTTTCCAAGGGGAAAACTCCGGAAGAAGCTGCAGAAGCGATCGCTGCCATTGACACAGGTGTAATCAATACCTATGAAGGACTTTCAGAGGAAGCTCTCTGGGGATGTACTACTTGTTATGCTTGTGTGGAAGCTTGTCCTGTAGGTAACAACCAAGTAAATGCTATCATTGAAATGAGAAGACATTTGGTTCAAGTAGAATCCAAGATGAGCCCTGAACTCCAAGGCGCATTCACTAAAATGGAAAATAACTCCAACCCATGGGGGGTCGGTGCACATACAAGAGCAGATTGGGCGCAAGGTCTTGGTGTAAAAACCATGGCGGAAGACTCAAATGTGGACATTCTCTATTGGGTAGGATGTGCCGGAGCATTTGACGACAGAAATAAATCCATCACTCAGTCTTTTGTTAAGATTCTTCAAAAGGCAGATGTGAATTTTGGAATCTTGGGAACTGAAGAAGGTTGTTCCGGAGATTCAGCTAGAAGAGGTGGTAATGAATATCTCTACCAAACTCTGGCGCAACAAAACATTGATACGATGAACAATTACAATGTGAAAAAAATTGTAACTGCTTGTCCTCACTGCTACAACACAATTAAAAACGAATACCCACAATTTGGTGGGAATTACGAAGTTTACCACCACTCTGATTATATCAATCAGTTGGCGAAAGAAGGTAAGATTGATGTAAATGTATCCGAGGATGCCAATGCCGGAAAGTTCACCTACCATGACTCATGCTACCTTGGTAGATACAATGACAACTATGACAATCCTAGAGAGCTTGTGAAAAAAGTATCCGGTGGAAAACTCGAAGAACCCATTGATACCAAAACAAAAGGTCTCTGTTGTGGTGCAGGTGGTGCTCAGATGTGGATGGAAGAGCAAAACAACAATCGTGTGAATGTGAAGCGAACCAAGCAACTCATTGACACAGGTGCAACTACCATAGCAACTGCTTGCCCATTCTGCATTACTATGATCACTGATGGTGTAAAAGACGAAGCCAAAACAGATGTGGTTAAAGTAAAAGACATTGCCGAATTGGTTGCTGAAAATCTAGCTTAAGATTTTCTTAGCAACCGATTCTATTGAGCCTGCTTGGGAATTTTCCCTAAGCAGGCTTTTTTATTATATTTTCATTTGAGAATTGTTCTCAAAATATTGAGTTAAATTTCAATTTTTTTCTAGCTAAAAAATAATTAAATTGCCAAGGATCAAAATTCATAAATCCTGGAAGGTAGGATGATTCTACGAATAAGAAAAATTTCCTTCCTATCCTCAGACTTAATTCCTCAATACCAATTTCTTCAACAGGAGTTCAATATATGAATTTTACCGTAGGTTATTTTACAACCTCGATTGGAAAAAAGATCGTGGTGGCTGTTACAGGGATCCTGCTTTTGGGATTTGTGATCGCACACATGGCAGGAAATCTGCAGATTTTTGCAGGTGCCGAAAAGATCAATGCTTATGCAAAATTCCTAAAAGACTTGGGTCCTGCCCTATGGATTGCAAGAATCGGTCTTCTAGTAGTATTTGCCTTGCATATCTATTTTACAATTCAACTTAAATTGGAAAATAAAGCTGCAAGACCGGTTCCATATGCCCATATGAAAACCAAACAAGCAAGTTCTGCATCCCTTTATATGATTATAAGCGGCCTCACGGTTTTAGCATTTTTAATCTACCACCTATTGCATTTTACTTTGGGAGTTACCAATCCCGATTATTTGGAATACGAATATCTGTTAAAAGGTGAAAAGGTTCATGATGTTTATATGATGGTTATCACCGGATTTCAAGTTCCGGCTGTGTCGATCGCATATATCATTTCGATGGGTCTTCTTTGTTGGCATTTATCCCATGGGGTTGCTTCCATTTTCCAAACCCTAGGAGTTGATAGCCCAAAGCATAGTTCCAAGATTCGCCAATTTGCTTATGGAATTTCCGCAATAATCTTCGTGGGGAATGTTTCCATTCCTCTGACAATATTACTCGGCATAGTTAGATAGCCATTTAGATAGGAGAAAAGAATGTCACTAGATTCTAAAATACCATCGGGTCCCATTGATAAAAAATGGACCAATCACAAAGCCAATATCAAGCTTGTCAATCCGGCAAATAAACGAAAATATAAAGTAATTGTAGTAGGTTCCGGTCTTGCCGGATCTTCTGCCGCAGCTACTCTAGCTGAATTGGGATACAATGTATCTTGCTTTTGCTTCCAAGACTCTCCCCGGAGAGCCCATAGTATCGCCGCCCAAGGTGGAATCAACGGAGCCAAAAACTACCAAAATGATGGAGACTCCGTTCATCGGTTGTTCTACGACACTGTAAAAGGTGGGGACTTTAGAGCGAGAGAGGCAAATGTCCACAGACTTGCAGAAGTATCCACACAAATCATTGACCAATGTGTAGCCCAAGGTGTTCCATTTGCCAGAGAATATGGTGGTCATCTTGCCAACCGATCTTTCGGTGGAGCCCAAGTATCCAGAACCTTCTACGCTAAAGGTCAGACCGGTCAGCAATTATTACTCGGAGCCTACTCGGCACTATCCAGACAAATCGGACTTGGAAAGGTCAAAATGTATTCCAAAACTGAGATGCTGGAATTGGTATTGGTTGACGGTCATGCCAAAGGAATCGTTGTTCGAGACCTGGTAACCGGTAAGATTTCTTCACACTCGGCAGATGCTGTCATACTCGCGACAGGTGGTTATGGAAATGTTTTCTTTCTCTCTACCAATGCAATGAACTGCAATGTTACGGCAACTTTTAAGGCATATAAAAAGGGTGCGTATTTTGCAAATCCTTGTTATACGCAGATTCACCCGACATGCATTCCCTCTTCCGGAGACTACCAATCTAAATTGACATTGATGTCCGAATCTCTTCGTAATGACGGAAGGGTTTGGGTACCCAAAAAAGCAAATGATACAAGAGATCCCAAAGATATTCCCGAAAACGAAAGGGATTATTACCTGGAAAGAAAGTATCCATCATTTGGAAACTTGGCTCCAAGGGACATTTCTTCTCGTTCAGCAAAAGAAGTCTGCGACGCCGGTTTCGGTGTAGGACCTCTTGTTGGTGGCAAACGATTGGGAGTGTATCTGGATTTCAGTGAATCAATCGAAAGACTGGGCGAAAAGACTATCGCTGATAGATATGATAACCTATTCCAAATGTATGAAAGAATCACCGGAGAGAACCCCTATAAGACTCCTATGAGAATCTATCCTGCCGTTCACTATACCATGGGTGGTCTCTGGGTAGACTACAATCTTCAATCCAATATTCCGGGATTATTTGTATTGGGTGAAGCAAACTTCTCTGATCATGGTGCAAACAGATTGGGAGCATCTGCGCTAATGCAAGGTCTTGCCGATGGATATTTTGTGATTCCTTATACTATTGGGGATTATTTCGCCAGAGAAGGATATAAAAACATTCCGAATGATGGACCCGAATTCAAAAAAGCAGAAAAAGATGCAGAGGACAGAATCCAAAAATTCCTAAGTATCAATGGTAATAAAACTGTAGATGAATTCCACAGAGAATTGGGAAAGATCATGTGGGACAAATGTGGAATGGCAAGGGACAAGGAAGGATTGCAGGAAGCACTCAAAAGAATTCCGGAACTTCGTGAAGAGTTCTGGAAGAATGTTAAAGTTCCCGGTTCCGGTGCTGAATTGAATCAATCCTTGGAAAAAGCAGGTCGTGTTGCTGATTTTCTGGAGTTTGGAGAGTTGATGTGTTTAGATGCCTTAACTCGAGAGGAATCTTGCGGTGGTCACTTCAGAACCGAGCACCAAACACCGGATGGTGAGGCAAAAAGAGACGATGAAAATTTCTGCCATGTCTCCGCTTGGGAATTCCAAGGGGATAATAAATCTCCTATAGAACACAAAGAAAAATTAGAGTATGAGAATGTTAAGCTTGCTGTAAGGAGTTACAAATAATGGCTGAAAATATGAATTTAACTTTAAAAGTTTGGCGTCAGAAGAACAGAGATTCAAAGGGCGAGATCAAAGAATATAAGGCGACCGGAATCTCCGAGCATATGTCATTTCTCGAAATGCTTGATGTAGTAAATGAAGATTTGGCACATAAGGGTGAAGAACCTATTGCTTTTGATCACGACTGTCGCGAAGGGATCTGTGGTTCTTGCAATCTTATGATCAACGGAGTTGCTCATGGTGGCAACAAAGCTACCACAACCTGTCAGTTGCATATGAGAAGCTTTAAGGATGGAGATACAATCTTTATCGAACCCTGGAAAGCTAAAGCATTCCCTGTAATCAAAGATCTCATGGTAGACAGATCCGGTTTCGACCGTATAATCCAAGCAGGTGGGTTTGTATCTGTGAATACCGGGGGAGCTCCGGATGCCAATGCCCTTCCCATCTCCAAAGAAGATGCTGATAATGCAATGGATGCAGCAACTTGTATCGGTTGTGGGGCTTGTGTTGCATCTTGTAAGAATGCATCTGCTATGCTCTTTGTTTCTGCAAAAGTTTCTCACCTTGCTTACCTTCCACAAGGTCAGGTAGAGAGAAAGAAACGTGTTCAGCAAATGATCAAGGCAATGGACGAAGAAGGCTTTGGAAATTGTACAAACCAGTATGAATGCCAAGCAGTATGTCCGAAAGAGATATCTGTAGAAAATATCACTCGAATGAATCGAGATTATATTTTAGCTTAGTATTAACACAATGGAATGGAAGAGATTTTAATCTTTTCCATTCCCTCTCTTTATAATTTCACCTTTCAATTTCAACCATTTCCCATTTCCGACTCTGATCTATGTGAACTATAAGATATAAATTTTACTTATAGGCAATTCTACAGCTCCATATCTAACAAAGCTAGCGATTTTAGATTCACTTTTTATTAAAGTTAGATGAATTTCAATTGACCGAAATTATTAAAAATGATAGAATTGCATTTTGACGGGTATATTTGGAAAGGGGAATGAATGGAAGTTTTTGTTGTAGAAGATGATGAAATATGTAAATTGCATTTTATTAGATTATTGGAGAAAAAGCTTAAAATTCCTTCTATTATATCATTTTCTAATGGCTTAGAAGCGGTGGAGCATGTAAACAATTTGCTTAAAGATGATGCAATTAACAATGTATCATTGATTTTTTTAGATCTAAATATGCCAGTAATGGATGGTTGGGAGTTTTTGGATGTTATAACAGCAAGATCCTGGAATATTCCGGTATGCATAGTTACATCCTCAATTGATCCATATGATATTTCCAAGGCAAAAGAATACTCAAATGTTATAGATTATATTACAAAACCGGCAACGGAAGATAAAATAAAAGATGTTTTAAATAAACTCTAATTTTTTTTCTTCATAGTCTAAATATATAGTATGACTATACCCAAAATAAACGATACTAAACAATCTATGTCAAAATTTGATTCAATTAATTGGAATCAATTAGATATAAATTTGTCAGAATCTGTATTGCGAATTATGGGGGACATTGTATTTGTATTGAACTATGATTTTGAAATAGAACAAGTATGTGGATATGACGAGGAATTGATCGAATTAGTTAAAAGCTTAAATTATCATAAAACAAGATTGGATCATTTTATACTTTTTAAGGATTCATTGGATAACCTAAGGCAACTAATCTTTGATTCTTTTACAAATGAATCAGAGGATTTTGTTTGCAATAAATTAAATCTTTATCTGGTAAACCAAACTCAAGAATTCTCGGTTTGTGTGGTTAATGATTACGATAATCGCGGACTACTACAAATTATTGTTGTTTGTAAACAGCTGGAAGTATCTTCTCTTTCTCCCGGTTATCCTCCATTCCATGCGGCAATCGATGTATCAGTTGACGGGATGGCTCTCATTGATGAAAATTGGAACTTGGTATATTGCAATAAATCTTTAGAAACCTTCCTGAATAGCAATAAAAATGATATTATCTCCAAAGCTTTGAGTTCTTTTTTCAAAC
>JAFIGA010000178.1 GCA_020831715.1 Leptospira sp.
TAAGAAGGTGATTGTAATTGGTGCCGGGATTTCAGGGCTTGCTTGTGCTAAAAAATTGCAGGAACAAGGTTGCGAGGTATTGGTTTTGGAATCACGCAACCGAATTGGAGGAAGAATCCATACATATAGAGACTGGGGCTATCCCATGGATCTGGGTGCTAGTTGGATTCATGGTGTGAACAATAATCCAATCTATAAAATCGCCAACCAAGAAAAATTAAAACTCCATGAAACCGATTATGATTCTGCAATTTTTTATGATAGAGGGAAATCCTCTTCCTGGTTCGGAATGTTTCGTTCCCTTCGTACATTTCGTGGAATTATGGATGAAATGGAAGAGAGGCTTGGCAAAATATCGGGGGATATTAGTTTTCGAGAATTGTACCAAATTGTTATGAGGGATAAAAATTATCCGGAAGACCGAAAGAAAATCATCCAATGGATGTTTCATTGGATTGAAAATGATATCGCCGAAGATGGCGATCTTATATCAGCTAGAGGATATTTTGAAACGGATGAATACTTTGAGGGTGCGGAAGTAATATTTGAAGATGGATATGATGGAATCATAGATTATTTGAAAAAGGGTTTGAATATTCAGACGGCAACTTTGGTAACACGGGTAGAACAATCTTCCAAGTCGGTTACAATTCGAACAAATAAGGGAATAGAGACTGCGGATGCAGTAGTTGTAACAGTACCCTTAGGTGTTCTTAAGAAAAATTCCATACAATTCAGCCCACAACTTCCTAAAGAAAAAAGAGAATCCATCTCGCGAGTCAAGATGGGATTATTGAACAAACTGTACGTTGAGTGGGAAGAACCATTTTGGGCGAAGAAGAAAGTAATGATTGGAATCGCCGAAGAAAAACATTTTTTCGATGGTTTTCTGAATCTATATCCCTATTTTAAAAAGGCTACCATGATAGCTTTTACACACGGAAGTAGGGCCAGAGATTTGGAATCCATGAAAGAAACAGAGCTTAGGAAATTAGTAGATCGTTCTTTTCGCTATGCCATAGGAGAAACGGTTCCTGATTCCAAAAGGGTGTTCCCAACAAGGTGGAATCGAGATCCATTTAGCTATGGTTCTTATAGCTTTTTACCTCTCGGATCGAGTCATGATGATTTGGAAAATATGGCAATGCCTTTTGGGAAGATTCAATTTGCCGGTGAGCATACTTCTAAAAGCTATTTCGGTTATGTGCATGGAGCTTTTCTAAGTGGAATTCGAGAAGCAGATCGAGTGTTAATAAGCTAGATTTTCATTTTAAATAGGTTAGCTTCGACCATTCCCAGATTTGGAATCTCTGCTTGTATCTTGACAGGAATTCTCAATTCATCATTGGATATCCATACTCGTAATTTTCCTTTGGAACGAAATGCACCGGAGGTTTCCAATTTTGGCTCTACAAGTAAAGAGGAGATAATCGTATCTTCTTCATTGACATTCAGATCGATATCTTCGTAGCGAATTACCTTTATCCATACATTGGATAATCGGTTATCATCGAAGATAGGAATTTTAAATTCTTGATCCGGGCTTGGCTTTTCCTCTGAGATCCGAGTTAAATAGATCAGGCTCAGGATATCATTCATTCTTTCATCAATGGATTCAATGACACCGTTCTTCTCTTTGGTTCGGGGGAGGAATTTGAATAAGCCATCATCACCAATATTACCTGCGTATTGGGATTGCCACCATACCGCCTTTTTAGATTCATAATTGAAATGAACTCGGTTGGTTCTTCTGTAATTTCCTTCGCTGAGACTTTTTTCATGCCAAAGTGTTCGCTGATTCTTTGGATCCCAGAGGCTAATGATTCGATCTTCCACGGGAAACACTGCCTGAATTACTGCATTTCCTCGAGCAGTCGACTCGAACATCCATACTTTTTTCCCATCAAAATTTGCATGTCTATTTGTGCTATATGTACTGTAACCAACTGTAACAAAATTCCATGTTATCTTATATTCGAAAAACTCATGTAACTCCTTTTCTTTTGGAAAAAGTAGTGTCGGAATTAAAAATAATAATAGGAAAAGATATTGCATGAAAGTAATCCTTATTCAACTATAGAATTTCTATGAAAAAATATCTATATATATTTATTCCGATCTTGATACTTTTTCTATTTTCTATCAACTGTCAGAAAGAAAGACGTGAAAAGATCCTTGGTAAACCGGTAATTGGTAAGGACGCACAGCCCGCTAGCATGGAAGAAATAGCACCTCTTACCAGCAATGCAATTGGTGCCAGAAAGGAATTGCATAAGAATGGATGGAAGGTAATACCATCTACTGAAAAAAGTCTCAAGACAGCCAAAGAGTCTTCAACCATGACAGCAAAGCATGCAATGGCTGCTGTTTTATTAAAGAAGGGAGAAAGAGTTACCACCTATCCAAAGGAATTAAAAACAGCAATCCAAGATGTTCGAAATTGGGGAGTGGAGTTTGAACAATCGGAAGAAGAAACTAGACGTAGGATAAGGGAGAATTCGTGGAATCTTGCTCGTAAGGAAATGGTCGCCTCAGGGAACTTTCTAAACCAATCCAAAGATAGTTTTGTGTTGGGATACTTAATGTATTTTGAGCGAACTGAGGAGGATTTTAAGGAATTAAAGAATATACCGGGTGGGTATTATAATGATTTAAAATCAGATTTTTCGAATATTTATAAAGAATCCGCTAAAATCAGAAAAGAAAATTCCGAAAAACTAACCAAGTCTTGGAAGGGTGCCATAGAAAATGGTTTGCAAGTCTATAAAGATTCCTATTATAAATCGGGAGAAAGGGCAAATAGCTTACTTGCCGTAGTTGATATATTAGGTGGATATACTATGGCAATGTCCGAATTTTTTCTGAAACCCGTAGGGACATCTCTAATGAGTTCAGGAGAGATTTTGCTATGGGATGGGGTGATTCTTCCTGTATCTACATCTTCTTTGTTTGCCGGGAGAACTCTCGCCTCCACCGGAATGACTTTGTTCTATACATCTAAGGTAGGTGTAAAAACCATTTCCCCAACCATCGAAGCGGGTTTTCTATCATCCGTTGCATTGGTGTCAGCTTCGGCAACCGTTCCAACTGTAGTGGGAGGGGAAAGCTTGAGAGCATTCAATCAAGTCACAGTTGTTGCCGGAACAGAATCGGCAAGAGCAGCAGGAACTATAGGTGCCATTGGCTACAAAACCGGCGAGATGGTTGTGGGCATGTCCTACGATTTTGGAAAGGATTCGACTGTGAGTGCTTTGTATGGTTTGAAGACGGGAGTAGTTTTAGGTTATACGGCTCTTACTGTGATCCCAACACAATTGGTTCTTTCTGCTCCGGACAGTGTGTTCTTTCTTGCCTGGGATGGTCCGAGATTGGTTGTTGCCAAGTCCAAAGGGAATCTTAAGCAATGGGGCAATGTTCCTGCCGGAACTATTGTGGATTTGGAAAAGGCGAAGAAGCAAGGTGTAGAAGTCGAAATTGTTACAGATGATCCAAAAGTTATAAAGGAAGTTATAGAGGCTCAGGATAAAGATTTGAAAGAAGGAGGAAAATTTTATGATCCGTTCCAAGATAAAAAACCTAAGTATTGATATTTATAATTATTGCAATCATAAAATTGTTAGTTTATTAAATCGTTCACATTACTTCAATCCGATAGAGGATGCCATGTATTTTAGAAATGGTATTGTCGCAGGAATTAAATTTAAAATTTTTGTGAGCTTAATTGTGTTTTTATTTATTTTGCCAGATGTTAAAGTCGGTAGATTATTTGCGCAACAAAATTCTGGAAAAGAATCAAAAGCAG
Organism: Leptospira sp.; assembly: GCA_020831715.1. GTDB lineage: Bacteria > Spirochaetota > Leptospiria > Leptospirales > Leptospiraceae. The sequence continues at coordinate 3,803 of JAFIGA010000178.1, forward strand.
AGGAAGATCCACTCAAAAACACAAAGAAATTGGTTCGCGATGGTCATGTATCCCTCTATGAAAATGGTGCCTTCCCTGTGGGTTCTACTTCGATCAAGTTCATTCCACCCGGCAAGGAAGCAGAAATCTTTATTCAGGGTAGGCGTTTTGGATTCGCCAAAGCTAGTTTTCAAGAATCTTTAAAAAAGGCATCGGAGTCAGTAGTCATTTTAAAAGAGGGGCACGGGCTATCTTATCGATTGGCGAATGAATCTTCCAAGGCTTCCATCGAACTATCCAAGGATTTGAGGGATTCCATGATTCTTCCGGGATACTATGTAATGAGTAAGGCGCAAGCGGATGTATTGGGTATTGGTGGAAAATCCTGGAGTAAAGGTTTGCATAATTACCGCAGTATCCAATCGGAAGCGGAAAGAATGTCCTATATACTTTTTGAATCAGGAGTAGACTTATCACAAGCAACTATTGAAGAAGAAAACAAAAGACGCTCGGAAAAAGAACTGGCAAGAATTCGAGAACAAAAGAAAAAGCGCAGAGAAGCGAAGATTCTAGAACAAAAGATCCAAGAAGAAACCGGACGTTTTGTAATCGGATACACTGACTTAGGTTCCAAGCTGAAAGAGAGATCTGAAAAATTAACGGAAGATCTCGGAAATGTGAGTACTAAAAAAGATTTTGAGGAATGGGAAAAACTGCGAAGAAAATTTTCCTCCGAAGTATTGGATGGGATTGCAGATTCCTGGATTGGCATAGGTGAGAGAGTAAAAACCGGCTTTCGCAAGGCAGGTTCCGAGTTGGAAAAAGTCGAATCCGGAGCAGGTTTGTCTTGGGCGGTTTTGAAGGCAATTGCCATTACAACCAAAACTATATTAGTAGATGCAATCATTCTCCCCATTGGAGAGACAACCGTACATTCATTTGGATATGTCGTGTGGAATTCGATTGCTTATCCTATTGGCTTGGTAACCATTTCCGGCAAAACTGTAGCTGTCGTATTGGTAGAGGTAGTTGAGTATGGGACAGATGGAGTTGTAGCAATTGTAGCACCTTCCGGAAGATTTGCTTTAGCGGGAATCATTGGTGGATCAGAAGTCTTGGCAAAAGGTGTAGGCAAGGTTACAAAAAATACTCTGGATACTACCGGCAATATCAGTTCCGGTGCGAGTAAACGAGTGGGTGTTGCGAGTTTGTATGGTGCCGGAGTGATCACAGAAGCATCCGGTAAATATTTGGTAGCACCGGTCGGATTGGGTATAGGAATTGGGGAAGAAACTCTAGTAGGGTTAGGATCGTATACGATTGATACGGGGAGTGGGGCTGCTATGGCAACCACAGGATCCGTTCTTTCTGTAACAAGTTTGGGAGCGGGGCAGGCTACGGCAGGTGCAGTCTATGTGGGTGGTACGACAGTTTCTGCAGGTACGGCGGGAGCATTTGGAGTGTACTATGTGTCCAAAGCAGTAGGCGTTCCTACCGGAGTATACATCGGATCGGGAGTTGTAATGAGTTATGAGATGACAGCGCAACTATCGGCACATACAGTTTTGGCTGCATCCGATATGACTTATTTGGTTCTATCGTTGGAAGGTGGCAGATGGGTATTATATGGTGTTAAACAAACGGGTAAAAAAGCCGTTTATGTGCTAACGGGATCCATGGTTGACTTGGATGAGATTCGAAACCAAGGCGGCGAAGTCTATGAAATCCCTGTGAGCGAGGAAGAAATGGAGAAAGTACTAAAAGAAGTAGACCGGGACGCAGATCGGTAAGTAAAAACTTACCGAACCGGAAAAACTCCATAGTCTTCCATACGTTTGAATTTAATGGGAGTTTTCTTATAGCCCAATTGATCTTCCAAAGTAACGAAACGATTCATACCGGCTGAGATTTCAATATCTTGGCCGTTGAATTGTGCAGGATGTTCGTAGCCACAAGAATGAGCAAGAGATAGCAATTCCTTTCTGAACCCTTTTAGATACAATGCAGCTCGATCGGATTTCATAGTAGGATTGAGTCCTTTGGAGAGCCACCAGTTTTGTGTTGCCACTCCTGCCGGACATCTATCCGTATGGCATTGTTCGGCTTGTATACAACCAATAGAAAGCATGGCCTCTCGTGCAACATAGATTAAATCACAACCCATAGCCAATGCAACCACGGCACGATCAGGAAAGCCAAGTTTACCTGCTCCTATCCATACTACTCTTTCCACCACTCCGTGTTTTTGGAATGTTGTATATACTCGTTGGAATCCAATCTTGAATGGAAGAGAAACATGGTCTGCATAGGTTAGGGGAGCGGCTCCGGTTCCCCCTTCTCCTCCATCAATCGCAATGAAGTCCGGACCTTTTTTTTGTTTTTTCATTTCTTTTGCAAGTTCTTCCCAGAACTCAATCTCACCGACAGCAGATTTAATCCCAACAGGGAGTCCGGTTTCTGTTGCTATCAATTCTATGAAGTCAATCATTTCTTTTACATTTGTAAAAGCCGAATGAGAATTAGGTGATATACAGTCTTCCCCTTCAGGAACATGTCGAATTCGTGCCACTTCTGCATTGACTTTCTTGCCCGGAAGGATCCCTCCTTTTCCCGGTTTTGCTCCTTGGGATAATTTGATTTCAATGGCACGAATATGAGGAGAGCTATCGATTTTTTCTTTTAATACATTTATATTAAACCTACCACTTGCATCTCTTGCTCCAAAATAACCGGTACCCAATTGCCAAACAATGTCGGCACCATTGAGATGGTAAGGTGAAATTCCCCCTTCCCCTGTATTATGAAAAGCCCCCGCTTCCAATGCGCCTTTATTCAAAGCAATGATTGCATTTTTACTAAGAGCTCCATAAGACATAGCTGCAATATTGATGATGGAATAGGGGCGAAAGGGATATCGTCTTTTGTGAAATTCACCCATAACTTTTAGGCTTGGGACACAGGTTTTGTCACCCATAATATGATGGGCTTTTTCTTCGGGAAAGGGGAAAGCCTTTTGTTTTATAATTGGATAACCCGGTTCATATTGTAACTCTGTAGTTCCAAAACCAAAATTGCTATTCTGTCCCTTTGCTGTAGCATAGATCCATCTTCTTTCTGTTCGGTCAAATGGCTTTTCTTCTTTGTCATTTGCCACCCAATATTGGCGTAGTTCCGGTCCGATCATTTCCAGAAAATATCTTAGATGTCCTACCACCGGAAAATTATGTTTGATGGTGTGCTTGGTTTGCGTAATGTCTTTTAAGAAGACAATCAAAAGAAAAATTCCAAAACCTATGAAAATAGAGAAAATAGGATTATTCGCAATCCAATCAAAAATATGAACTAATGTTTCCATAGTTTGTTTTTATAATGCTTTTTGATCTTGGCAAATGAAAAATCCAATTCAGGAAAAAATATTGCTATATATTTCAGTAAGCCTTCGAGAATTCAAAATCCGTTTTTCTTTCGAATCAACAGACATTCTTCTTCAGATTCCAACTTTATTTTAAGGCTTTTTAGAATATTTGCCGGAAGATTTCTATTGTTATTGATGAATTTTCTAAGTATATGTCGATTTTCTTCTGTGCAAAAGCTTGGTGCCAATGAATAAGCATAGGTTTCTTGGTAATTTTCATCGCCCTCGATCTTACCTTCTTTGATGTTTTGGTAGAAATATTCAACGAATGGTATCTGAAGGTTTTTTTGATGGATAGGAAATATATAATGCAGCACTGTTCTTAGAGTGGATGGAGAATAGACTTCATTTGGTTTAGTGAATCGATTCATCCATATTCCTTTTGTTACAGGATCAGGAGTTGCCGCTTCACAGGCAAGTGCAGAATTCAATCCAATTCTGGAACTGTCTCTTTTTTTCTCCGCATCCAGTAGCTCATTGATACGAGACCGATCCGATGTTAAGGAACATATTTTTTTCAACAAAGACCATCTCATATCTTGATCAAGACTTAGACCGGATATGGATTCTTTGTTGGTCAGGAGTTGAATGGTTCTTTGGAAAAAATCATTGGATTGACCAATGGCAACATAACCTCGGAACCAAAGCTTCTTTCTGTCCGATTGAGAAGGAGAACCCAGCATATGCTTCCATGTATACTCTTCCAATTCTTCCAATTCCAATTGTCTATCGGATTGTTTTTTTAGATATAGAAAAGAATGGTAAGATGAAAATGAAGGAGATGTTATGTGCCCTAGGTTGGATTCCAAAACAATATCTCTTTTGTCTTGAGGAAGGATATCCATAGTAAGATTTTTATATCGATTTAGCGATAGATCCCCGTCACGGACTTCTTCAAAAAGATCTCGCCATATCATTAGAGTGGAGAGAGTATCCATACCCTGGAGGATGGATTTAAGAGTGGAGAGATTCTTTTCTTCCAAAATTTCTGAAGGATAATCCGTTCTTACAAAGTCATAGTCCCCATAATTGGAAAAGATAAAATCGGGACATTCCACTTCGGTATTCCATTTTATTTTAGTGATACCTTCTCCATATTCAACGGTTTGTGTTCCCATTAATACCGGCTTATTGGATTGTAATTTAATAAGAGCTAGTTGAGTTTTGTGTGAGCGAGGTATTTTAGTGTTGGTTATATGATCTTGGGTCAATTGAATAGACTCCAAGTATTTTCCCGATGAGTCACAAGTTTTCTCGGCAAGCAGTCTATTGAATCCTTCCGACTCCAGCCATTCCGAGGACCATTTTTTCAAATCTCTTCCCGAACTTTCTTCGAGGGAGGTCAAAAAGTCGAGGAGTGTAGCATTGGAATAAGAATATTTCTTTAGATAGTTGGATACTCCTACGCGAAACTCTTCCTCTCCTATAAAGAATTCCAATTGTTTAAGAACAGATGCACCCTTACCATAGGTGATCCCATCAAAATTGGTGAATGCCTCTTCTGTGTCAGAGACCTTACCTTGAATAGGATGAGTTGTGATTGATTTATCTGCTTTGTAAGCCCAAGATTTCATCCCGGTAAAAAAAGTTTCCCATGCTTCTTTAAATTCAGTGGCTTCGTATTGAGCCTTAGCTGCTAGATAGGTTGCGAAACTTTCGTTTAACCATAATCCATCCCACCATTTCATGGTTACTAAATTACCGAACCACATATGCGCCATCTCGTGAAGGATCACAGACGCTAGTTTTTCTTTTCCGGAGCGAGTTACCTTTCCTCTACTTAAAAATCTTTCCGAGAATGTCACTGCTCCTACATTTTCCATGGCACCGAAATTGAATTCAGGTACTATGAGTTGGTCGTATTTGCTAAATGGGTAATCAATTCCAAAATACTTTTCAAAAAACCTGAGCCCTTGTTTGGTTACTTGAAACCAAAGCTTATGGTCAACATACTTCGCCATGGATTTTCTTGCGTAAAGCTTTAAGGATAGCTTTCCATATCGATCCATCCATTCGGCATATGGTCCCGCATGAAGAGAGAAAATGTAGGTTGAAAAAACCAAGGTCTCCGGAAAATAGCTTCTGGTAAATTCGTTTTCTGAAGTTTTTTTATCGGCTAAGTTGGCTGTGACAATCTTCCATTTTTTGGGATGCAAAACATCCAGCTTGTAACTTGCTTTAATATCCGGCTGGTCAAAGCAGGGAAACATAGCCTGGGCATGATTGGTTTCGAATTGAGAATAAATATACGTTTCGTTATCTTCGGGGTCATTGAATATATGAAGCCCATTTCCGGATCTGCTAAAAGGATGTGTGTAAGCAACTTTAATAGTATTTCTACCCGGAGATAGATGATTTACCGAGATCATAAAATGACCCTTTTCATAGTCGATGCCTTGTAAGGTTTTATTATTTACTTGAACAGATTCGATGACAGCATTTGCCAAATCCACTCTCAAGGGAGAGTCATTTTTTATGAAATCAAAATGGATGGAAGTCACCCCATGAAAGGTTTCCTTTTTCGTAATATCTAGCGATATATCATAGCGAACATTAGTTACCTGCTTGGCACGGTTTTCGGCGGTCTTTTGATCCAACACTTTGGGATCTAAATCCGAAATTGGAAATATAAATTTACAAGACGAAATATATAATAAAATAAAGATAGATAAATATTTGGGATGCATATATCCCTTAGACTCATCAAAAAGGTAACTGATCGGGTTGAATACCTATTAATCCAATACTAGGGTTGGAATTCTCGATCCAAAATTACCCATTTCTCGGATTTGCGTTCAAACCAATTTTCCTCGGAATAGAATTTACCACCCGCAAGCTTGAGAACCTTCTCCATATACTCTTCCCCCGGGTCAAAATCTTTTCCAATTAGGTACGACGATCCACCGAATTTTTTCTTTGCTTGGTTGTGGGAAAAAACTCCTCTAAAGGATTCAATTTTGTGATTGCTGAGCGGGAAATTGTATTTCTTGGAGAGCTCTTTTACAATTTCCACAACTTTTTTGGTCTGAGCAGAATTTTTCATTAAATCCGGTGTTCCTCGACCTACAATTTCAATCTGTACACAATGATCATTGGTTCCGTAGGCGGCAGAGGCAAAATCGTTCAAAGTGTCCAAAAGTTGGTAACCTTTTCCATCATTATCGACCATAATGCTTGCTGTTAAACTTCTATCTTCGAGGACTTTGAGGGATTGGAAGAATGAAGGGATTGCGGTATAGTGCAAAACCACACAGGAAGGTTTAATTTTTCCTCTATGGACATATCGCACTCTATATTTTTCCAAAACCTTGCCGGATTTAGTCTGCTCCAAAGATTTCAATTCAGCCTTGGGTGTTGCTGTGATTCCTCTTCCACGATTGGGCTTGAATGCCGCACGTATCGCTTTGCTATTTTCCTTTCTTGCCACCCATATAGGTTTATAACGATCCTTCCATTGTGTTTCCGGATAGTATTTCCCGCCAATTTCTTTGAGGAGTTGGGATAGCATAGTCTCTTCACCGAAGGATTTGAGATTGATAAATCCCCCAAATCTTTTTTTGGATTGAATGTGAGTAAATATTCCTTTTTTAGATCCCACATCATAGTTGTTTTTTGGAATATTATATTGTTTCACTAAGGCTTGAACCAATTTTATTGTTTGGTTCCATTGAGTGGTGTTTTTCTTGGCTTCGTAAGATGTCCCTTCCAGTGCAATATGTATTGCAACATCATCCAATCCCGGAGCCGTTGGATAGATGAAGTTTCCCGGATACATTTCACCATTTACAACACCGTTTTTATCAACCAATAGATGAACATTCCAACCACTCTTCCATGAATTCGTTAAAAACTCCCAAGCCGGAAGTCCTTTGGTTGAGTGAATGATGATAGCCGAAACCTTTTTGGGATTTCGTTCTTTCAACTCAGGTCCATAGTATTTCCCCGGAAGGAATTTTGTATAAGGATAGGGCGCGTCCAATTTTTGCAATTCCCAGACATTGGGTCTACTTTCCTTTACTTGGCAATGGATTAGTGACGGCACTAGGACAGTTAAAGAAATTGCAACGAGGATGATTGATTGTATTTTATTCATAAGTTTGAGGGCGTTGGTTAAAGAATTTGGCAAATGAAATTTCAATTCTCTTTCCAATATTTCAAATTGTTGAAATTGATCAACCGAATTTGAATAGAAGTAATCAACTTTCCCTTAGCTTTCAGGAGAATTGGTTGGATATTTCACAATGAAAACTAATTTTTTCACAAGAAATTTAAAAATAATGTGGACGAGGTTTTTTTATTATGCAATTGTTCGAAATAGGTTAAGCACATGTTTGAATCAGAAATATCTCGAAGTAAATTTATTAAACTCATTGCAAAATTTGCCGCTGTATTCTTCGTCGGCTCACAAACCATAAATTGTTCTCGTGATGGAATTCCACCTTTAAAAGGAATTTCGGAAAGTGACTATGAAGGTTTTGTTGGGATACAAAAGGTATTTTTGGACGGCAATCCGGTTCAGGATTTTGACCTGGGAGTTGCCTTGGACAATTACATTTATGGACATCCCTATCCTATAGAAACGGAAGATTTGATTCGTTTCCTGGCTATGGTTCCATCCTCTACGGCAATTGCATTGTTTTTGGATTTTTCCCTTACTCCGCTAAGTAGCCTGGATAAGGACTCTATGGAAAAAAGACTTCTGAGCTGGAAGACTTCATCTCTTGCATTGAAACGAGGTCTTTATAGTATTTTAAGGCAATTTTCTTTTTTTCTTCTGTCCAGTGACAAAAAATTCCAACAGTTCATGAGTTATAATTCATAGGAGTCAAATATGGGAGTTCCCGGTATCAATCGAAATATTATTACACCAAAAAAACATGCAGAAGTTATTGAAAAAGAAAATATAACCAATGGTAAATGGAAGCTTAAAGCTGATGCAGTTGTAATCGGTTCCGGAGCAGGAGGAGCTGTTGCAGCAGCTGAGTTGGCAAAAAATGGTTGGAAGGTTGTATTGATTGAAGAGGGGCCGTATTTAACTCCTGCTCAATTCAATGGGGATGAATTTCAATCTCAAGCCAGACTTTATCGGGATGCCGGTTTTATAGTAACAGAAGATCAGACATTGAGTATAGTGCAAGGCCGGACTCTTGGTGGTTCCACTACCGTAAATTGGCAGACCTCTCTGTATCCACCGGATTATGTTACAAATGAATGGGCGAATCGTTTTGGTTGGAAGGGATATGGATTAACCGAGATGGATTCCTATGTAAGTGAGGTTCACGAAAGAGTTGGAGTTCACACTGTCCCTGATAACCTTATCAATGCCAATAATTCCATACTCTGGAAAGGTGGAAAGAAGTTGGGACTTAATCCCGAAGTATTGAAAAACAACAACCGAGGATGCATAGGATTGGGAAGATGTGGTTTGGGTTGTCCAATCAATGCGAAGCAATCTACATTCTTGACTTGGATCCCGGACGCTTTGGAACATGGAGCAACAGTAGTTCCGAATATGCGAGCAATCAAAATATCCGATGGCAAGATGAAAACAGTTTATGCAGAATTCTCACCGGATAGTTTTGAAAAAGCACCTTCTTCCATAATAGAAAAGATGGAAATATCCGCTCCGGTTGTAATTGTATCGGCTGGTGCCATCGAAGGACCAGCCTTGTTGCAGAGATCTTCCTTGGGAAATGATTGGGTAGGCAAGAATTTAAAGGTACATCCTACATCGACCGTCTTCGCCAAGTTCAGCGATGAGATAAAAATGTATTCCGGACCTCCTCAGTCTGTCGTGATCAAAGACGGTCACAATCAAGATGGTACCGGCTATGGATATTGGTTGGAAGTTGCACCCTATAGACCTACTCTTGCTGCTTCACTGGTTCCTTTTTATGGCAAGAACCAATTTTCCGTATTAAAAGATTATCCTAATTACTACGCAGGAATCGCCTTGGTTCGTGATGGTTCCGATGGAGAAACCAATGCTTCTGTTACTTGGAGTTTTGGAAAAAGAAAAGTGTATTTCGAATTAACTCCTGGTGATGGAAAGAATTTATTGAAAGGTATCAAGGCACTTGCGGAAGTTTCTGTCGCGGCGGGTGCTACCGAATTGGTTTTTCCATTTCCGAGATTTACGGAGCCTATGAAGGTGGAAGCAGGGATGAATTTTGATTGGGTGTTGGGTGAAAGATTTGACCCCGGTTACCTTGCCATAGGTTCAGCGCACCCTCATGGTTCTATCCAAGCGGCAGATTCGCCAAAAATGGGAGCGGTTGCCCCAAATTTGGAACTTTATGGTCATGATAACATATTTGTCATGGATGCTTCGGTTTACCCTACAGGATTATCGGTGAATCCTCAGATCACGACAATGAGTGTTTCTTTAAAAGCCGCTAGACAATTAGCGGGGGAAAAGGGAAAAAGGTTATAGATAGATTAATATCATCATAGGTTTCATGAATCTAAAATATACTACTTTCATTGTAATAGCACTGACTTTTTTGTTAGATGGTCAAGTTATATTCTCACAGACATCCTATTCAGATCCTCCTGAACTTAAGGAAGCAAAGAAGTCTTACTCTCAAAAGAAATATGACACGGCAATCAAGCAATTTACTGCTTATGCTGAAAAGAATCCCAATGATGGTGCACCTTATTTATATATGGGCTATATTTACGAGTCCAAGAAAGACTTTGCGAAGTCCATATATAATTTTCGAAGAGCTGTGGAGGGTAAGCTAACAACGGAACAAAAGAAGACAACCTTGCTCAAGTTGGCGTTATACTACAATTATTATCAGGAATGGGATCAGGCATATGTTTATTCGGGAAGATACTTGAGTATGAATCCCAATAATAAAGAAGTGAGCAAAATTAGAGAGCGTGCCGAAGCAAATAAAGGACGCTACCCATCTAGAACACCGACCTATACCACACCACCTGCTGCAACCTCTCAACAAGCAATCGAATCCAACCCAAAAAAGACGAAGCAAGAGTATGAGAATATTTTAAAGTCGGATCCCAAAAATGAAGATGCTCGTTGGGAATTATCACTGATAGCATTCTCGGAAAAGAATTTTTCATTGGCGGAAAAGTTAATGATTCCTTTGGTAAACGATCATCCAAATAAGCCGTCTTATTCTTATAAATTGGGAGTTACGCAGATTCGCCTGGACAAATACAGACCTGCACTATTGAATTTCCAACTTTCAAAAAAGCATCTCTCCAATGATGATAAAAAATTTCAGTATTTTCTTTATTTAAATGAAGGTCTAGCCAACTATAAATTGAATCAATTTTCGGAGGCGACTAACTCTCTTCAAACAGCATACAGTCACAATCCATCTCTTCCTCCTTTGATTCTTTTGACAAGATCGTATTATAATCTAAAGAACTATCAAAAATGCATTCAGTCGGCAGAAAAAGTTCTTAAAGAATCGCAAGATGACCTGGAAACAAAAATGTTTCGAGCTCTATGTAAATACGATTCCCAGGAAAAAGATGCAGGCCCTTTGTACGCATTTGAAAAGGAATTGAGAGCTGAATTTTCCGATGCCAAAAACATTCCCGAGCAATACTTTCCGGCACTTATTAAACTTGCTCGAGATTATACCAATTCAGAGAAGTATGTGCAGGCAGAAGAATATTATAATGTTCTAGAAAAAGATTATGGCAAGGATAGAGAATACCTTTTTTACAGAGGGAAGGCTCTTTATTATTCGAATAATCCTAGCAAGGCAATTGTCTATTTGGAAAAAGTTGAGAGATCTACAGCCGCAATTTATTTAACATCCAAGGCTTATGCCAGTCTGGGAAATATTGATAAGACCAAAGAGAAACTAAAAATTGCCGCTGCTTCTAAGCCTGTCTATTGGGAACTTGCCGAGGAAGAAGAGGATTTTGCCGAATTGAGGAAGGATCCCGAGTTTAAGGCATTTCTTAAGAATAAAGGAAAGACAGGACAAAAGGAAACTACAGAACCTGCGGAAAACAAACTTCCCAAGGAAAATTCTCCACCTAAAGAAGAAGATGCTACTTTACCTGTTGAGCCAAATCCCTCGAGATAGCTAGCCAAAAATCATTGAAGAATACTCTTGCATTTCCCTTTCCTTCTTCTTGATCCGGTTTCTTGTCACCAAACAAAGAAAACTTATTTCGATAGATTTCCGCGTGAGATCTCCATTCAAAAAAACTATTCTTGTCTTTACCTACAAATTTCATGAAGAAACGATTTCCCTTTTTTCCATCGGAGCCTACTGTAACCAATTCTAAACCTCTTGTAAGATAGGTTTCTATATCTTCAGGAATAAAGAAATTTACAAATCCTTGAGGAATTACATAGAAAAATCTACCCTCTATATTGGATTTAGGCGTTCCGGCAAATCTTCCTTCCAAAGTTTCTATAGGAGTTGCAGTCGTTCCTGATTTGTTGTATTTCAAAATATAATGAAGTTTATTTACTTTGAAATTCAATCCATAGCTATCCAATGAAAAATCCAAATAGAAATCTATTCGCTTGGGATACTCCCATATTGATGAAGAGTCATTGGATCCGGGAAGGTGGATTAAAAGTTTCTGAGATACATTTTCTACACGAATTGCGGCGGCTCTTTTTCCATCCGGTATAGCGACACAATTGAATCTGAGTTTTTTAAATCGATTGCTAAATTTTTCATAAAATGCAGGGTAGGTTGCTTGAGTGTTTTTGCCAAAACTGTATTCAAGAGTTTTACCATTTTGGTTGTTAGTTTGATTGCAATGAAAAGCACGACAGAGATGCTTTTGGGTTTCAGTACTGCTTGGATCTTTAATGATCATCTGAGAAATAGATGAAAAAGCTATGCTGGGTCTAGAGTCACCGATCTTGGTGTATTGCTTTCTGTAGACTTCGTAGAGTTCATCTTTTCCGGATTGAATTTTTGTATATGTAGTCTTGTTGGTGAATTCAGCTTTTGGATTGGTGCTTCTTGTCTTTTGTACGATCCAGGAATTGCCGGATCTTTTCGCTTCTATGCTAATATATAGTTTATTCTCATCAATGGGAAAAAGTTGATCCTCGTCTTTAGGGCTCAAACTTCCCATAACGATGGCATTGATATTTGTTCCAAAAAACTTTTTATGTATGGCTTGGTTGATACCGACCAGATTCTCCCAATAATCAGAACTGCTAGGAGAATACCCTAAGCAATTAAATAGAAAAATAAATGAGAAGCTCAAGATAGAATTGAATTTCATACTAGGTGCCATGACTCAAGAAACTATTTTCCCAGGAATTCGTCTATGGATTTTTTAAGTTTTTTGCATTTCGGCGAATTGTAATCTAATTGGCAAATTTTAATAGAGTCGAAATATGGATTTTAGCTTCCCGAATCTAAATAAATAATCACAATTCATGAAATGTAATCTTTCCTTCATACGAGAATTTTTTGTTTTATTTCTGATATCAATCATTATTTTACCGGTAAATAATCTAAATTCGCAAGAATCAACAGACAAAAAACCTACAGACGACAAGCCCTTTAATCCTCACTGGTTTACATCCCGAATGGGAGAGGGATTTACTATTGTAAGTGACGACGGTGAGTCTTTGATTAACATTCGAATTCGAGCTCAACTTCGAGCAAGTCAAGAAATTATTCCGGAAGATAGGTCTCAGGACAACACAACATTTCTTGCCAGAAGGATGCGACTTATGGCTAGGGGAAAGCTCAAGGGAGATGAGTGGCACTACTATGTTCAATTTGGATTCGCCAATCAAGATATGGAGAGTGACCGACCGATTCCTCTTCGAGATTCGGTTCTGACCTATAACGGATGGAAGAGTATCAAATTTACCTTCGGTCAGATGAAAGTTCCGTTCAATAGACAAAGAGTGAATTCTTCATCTGCATTGCAATTGGTTGATAGATCCATTGTAAATGCAGAATTGAATCTGGATAGGGATGTGGGAATACAAGCATTCTCTCATGATTTCTTTGGATTGTCGAAATATGTAGGTGTAAACATTGGAGTCTTTGGTGGAGATGGACGAAACCGAACAGCTAAGGGCACAGGTGTTCTTACAATGGCTAAGGTTACATTTTTTCCCTTTGGAAATTTTTTGAGTAACCGACTTGCCGGTGTGGATGATGAATTGTTATCCGAAGGCGATTTTACTCGCCATCGAACTCCCAAGCTAGCTATAGGATTTGCCGGAGGATTCAATGGTCAGACAAGACGAGAAAGATCCACTTTCGGAAGAGTATATGAATTCGCACAATTCGACTATACTCATGGGCTTGCCGATCTTATGATAAAATGGATGGGCTGGTCATTCACAACAGAATTTATTTCGAGAAGAGCCAATCTCCCTTACCAAGAAAGAGTCTTGGGAACCGGTGAATTGCAAAGAGAATATTCAAGATCTAGTTATGGATATTTTTTCCAAGGAGCCTATCTATTCGAAAATAAATGGGAGATTTCTCTCAGGTGGGGTGAATACAAACCATTAGGTGAAACAGATCCCAATCTTCTCTATTCTAGAGAAGCAGGTGGTGGAGTTTCTTATTATTTCTCCAAGCATAATTTAAAGTGGCAGTTGGATTATTTTAAGTTAACAGGAAATCCTTTATTATTAGCCGATAGTCATGAGATTCGAACACAGCTTCAGCTGTTCTATTGAGGGAAAAATTATAAGATGAAATTTAAAGATGCAATTCAAAGAATGATGTTAATAATAAGCTCTTTTGCAATAAGAAATTTTATCTATAGACCAAGTTATTTGTTTATTTTCATGCTAATCTGTCTTTCCATTCAATGCTCAGCTGACAAGGCTAAGGCAAATGAAAAGAAAACAGAAGAATGCAGAAGATTGGCATTTTTACAAATTATGAATAACCAAAATAAAACAGCCACCTCATCAGAGGAATCTCTATTATTGAGCGATACAAATATAAAATTATCCTATTCCTGCTCATCCGAATCGGGAGATTCACCATCTTGCCGTGAGTTCTATTCTCCGAATCCTGATCAAGTATTCTTGGAAGAGTTTTGTCCGACTCGCTATAGAAAATTTAAAGCAAGATGCTCCAGACAGAATTATGTAGGCGAATGTAGAATCTTAGATTCTGAAAATAAACGATACGAAAAAAGAATCTATGCGCGACCGAATGATGACATCAATGAAGCCAAGGATGATTGCCTTGTCGCCGGTGGAAGATTTATCGATAGTGGTGGAGAAGATTTGACACTCCCTCTACTCCTTGCCTGTGAATTGAATGCAGAGTGATGTTTTAATTATTCTGTTGTCGGTAAATCTTAAGTGGCGTCCCGTTTCTACCTGTTGCAACATAGATGAAGTTTTGACTTCCCACCGGAGCAGAGAGCCCGGAAAATATATTTCTCATGTTGGGATCACCCAGTCCATTTTCACCGATTTGCTCCCATAGGGCGGTCGATGAATCGGGATTGCTATGATTGGTTCGCCAAATCTGCACTCCCGCTTCATTGTCGAAACCCATATATAAATAATTTCCGTTTACTGTGAGTAAGGTTGCACTGTGGTTTCCTTCGGCACCAAAATTGGTAAATCCCGACCCACCATCTCCTACAAGAGACCAGTCACCGGCTTCACAAGTATCACCCGGAGCTACCGTATCGGGTACGCATTTCCAGAGTTGGGGTCTTCGGTTGTGGAAGGAACCATCGGTGCAACCTGCGACTGCTCCCATTTCAAATGCTTCGAAGTGTTCATCCGCTGAAGATTCAGTTGTCTTACAAACCGTACGAATCATATATAGGTTGTTCTTGTATTCGGCAAAATTCGCAATTGCCTTGTCCATAGGTGAAAAGTCAAAAGCTTTGCGAAGTTCCAAAGAGAACCATCTATCGCTCGCAGGCGCATCTTTATTATTCCACATGGAATGGGTTCTAGGGGCAATGTCGATCCAGTTGGAATCGCATTCATTGCCTCCAAAATTACATGCCCCTGGCTCGCTGGTTACTGAACGAATGATCCCACCGTCTCTTCCGATCTTATGGTGGCCTCCATTTCCGGCATAGATGCGATCCTTATAGACAAAGATGGTGTCCACACCGGTGTATTTTCCCCAGTTATCCGTCGCTACTCCGGCAGTAGTATTTGCATTGGAACCCCCGAAATAATCCACAGCATCAATTCGAATACGAACGCCACGTCCTCCGGAGGATGCATCACAATTCGTTCCCAATCCACAAGTAGAGGAAGATCCTGACTCGGTAAAGGTTATAAAGCCAAAATCAGGTGTATTTCGGGAACATGATGATGGGACAGGAGTTAAATCGTTACAATTATTCGGATGATTCATTTTGGCAAAGCCGGCATACAATCGATCTCCTTTCGT
Organism: Leptospira sp.; assembly: GCA_020831715.1. Classification (GTDB taxonomy): domain Bacteria; phylum Spirochaetota; class Leptospiria; order Leptospirales; family Leptospiraceae. The sequence goes on from JAFIGA010000178.1 coordinate 19,559, forward strand.
CGCAAAGCTCTGAGAACCTTCCGTCGATCCTCCGGTCATATTTCCCAATCGAATCCATTTGAAATTGAGGGTGGTTCCCGTATTCTCGGTATAGTAGATATAATTGTAATTCCAGTTACCGGTATAGTTTCTCGCTCCACCTAAGAAAAGGTAGTCCTTGCCGGAGAAGGTTGCACGGGCAAAAACTCCTCTTCCATTTTCATTACCGGGACCACAACCGGTTTGGATATCGGCAGAATTCACAGAACAACCTGCGTGACCCATTGTAACAAAGGGAGGGACAGCAATTCCCCCATCACGAGTGGAAGCAGTATTGTTTCTTCCCCCATGAGTATCGCTATCCTTCTCAATGGTGAACCCAAGATTGGCAATACCTGTTCCATCAAAATTGAATCTGGATGCTGAGTTTCCCTTGGAATTGGGACCGATATAGATCTGGTCATTATAGCGAGTTAGGTAACCAAAGGAAGTTCCATCACCAAAGGTATCTTCGGAAATAGGTCCTTCCACAAAATTATTCGGAATGACTCCCCCTCCTGTAAAATTCACTCGATCCCTGGGAGAAGATTGCATGTTCTCTGAATTTGTAGAGTCTCGAATTGCTCCTGCATCATTGAATCCGTCCCCGGATATACCATTCGCCGCAATAACTGTGTAAACTCCACCACCTTGTAGTAGGGAGTGGGTGATGCATACCTGTGCCGGGTTTGCAGGGATACCTCCACAGTTGGTTCCATTGGGAATGCTTGCTGAGTTTATATTTCCCAAATCACTACTACCGGTTATTCGATACTTTCCTTCACATTGGATGGAGTTTGTACATTCGGCACCACCAACTGTCGTTCCCGTTAGAACCGGCTTGGAGAAAGTTACCAATATCCTTGTTAAACTTGATGAACTTGCCGAATTCACTCTGAGTCTAGCTTGCCCTTCAAAGGAAGCATAATTATCACATCCCAATGAGTTGGATGGGCTTGCCGTATCACGAAGATTGGCTTTGTTGGCTATTACTGTATAATTCACACCTGATACTTGTTGTTCGGAAGTACCCAAGGAAATTGTAAAAACTGTTCCCGATCCGGTGACTCCTGCCAAGGAAAAATTTGTAGTCTGGGTTGAATTATTGAAATTATTATTGTTCTCACAGGA
>JAFIGA010000181.1 GCA_020831715.1 Leptospira sp.
CATTTGCATGGCTTAATGCCTACAGAGCTATTCGAACATGTTATGAATATAACAAAAATAATTATATGGCTTTATGCCAACTAGCATGCGCTTTAATTATTTTCAGAAAGGTAAAATTATAGGTTTTGGGACAAGTTCTTAATAAAAAATATAAGCTGGAAAATGGATGCAAAAAAGTGGGAAATTCTTTCCGTTGATCAGAAAATCTGGATCCCGACAAAAGAAGCTTTCTATTATCCCGATGTTCTGATCCTTCCCACCCCTCCCCTATTTTATGACGATAGAAAGGATATTATCACAAATCCCATTTGCATCTTCGAAGTTCTCTCTGAATCAACTAAGAACTTCGATAAGGCGGAAAAATTTGACAACTACCGAAGTATTCCAGGCTTCCAAGAATACTACCTTATAGAGCAGGACAAACAACTCGTTACACAATACATTATAAATTCCAAGGGCAATTGGGAACTTATCGAATACAAGGATTTGAAATCCGCGATCCCAATGAATTGTGTTGGAGTGGAACTTCAGCTTTCGGATATCTATGAGGGTGTAGAGGTTTAGTATTATATAGAACGGTCTATATAGAAATTACTTCATCCTTCTCTCAATCTGATACAACAAATACTCACTCACCAAAGGATCGAATCCGTCCCATATTAAATTGTAATAGTCAAATGTCTGATCTTTTGTATGAATATAAATATTGTTTTCTCCTTGCCAGAATGAAAATTTATGGAGAGCATCGATTTCATCAAAATCAATCAGATATTTTGCAAAATCTAGATTCGCTAAATCTCGAAGCCTATCCCAAGCACGAAAGGGGTCATTGAGGTAGACATCGATTATAAATTCAGGTGATGTAATATCGGAAAGTTCAAAGTCTTTACCGGGTTCCAATTGTTGTTGGGTAAACTTGGTATCATTGATTGTAATTTTCGTAGGAAGGAGTCTGGTTCGATCCTGACTTTTTATAAAACTAAATGCTATGAGAAACAAAACAAGATTCGTTATAACAAAGAATCGACTTTTCCAGAAATCTTTTTTCTCATATTCTTCTAAAGGCTTGCGAGTTATCTTCCCAAATAACTTATGAAATAGAATTCTTTTCCATTTTTCAAAATAATGAGTCAAGTAGTATGTCCAAATGGAAAGCAAAAGACTAGAAAAAAGTACGAATACATTTTTAATATTACCAAGATAGCTAAATACCAATCCGAATCCTTTCCGCAAGTCCCTTTTTTCAATCATATATTCGGACTTTGTAGTTGAATCACTAGGGCTTTCTTTATGATTTGCAAGCAATGGATAGGATTGAGAATCTTTTAGTCCTCTTTCGTTTAGTAATTTTAGAAGTGAAGCGTCCGAAAAAAGAACTTCTCTATCACGAAAAGTAAACAGGGGTATATTGAATTCTTGAGAAAAATTAGATAGCAAAGCAAATATTTCCTCTCTGCTTGGTTGTTGAAAATCAGAACCATTATCTCGGTGTTGCAATTCCGATATATGCAGTGTGGATTCAGGAAATTTTGCCAAAGTGAATTTTTCGTGACCCTTGGTGATGAGTTCGATGCTTACTGTCTTATCATTTTGCATACGTGTGTATAATATCTTGGAGCTCATGATTGCAAGTTCGTCTTCAGTAGGAATGGAAAGACGAATATGAGATAGCTCAGAGTATAGATATTGGTATGTAAGAAAATAATTATCGGTAAGTGAAATGATTCTTTTTGTAGAATTCCACTGAATGGAAGTTATCTGCCTATCTCCATGAAAAACCAAGGCACCGTAGATCCAGATAAGTATAACTGCTCCATACAATAGCCAATTGGGATAAAAAACGATTATATCCTTAAAAAATCTTTTCACCATTCCAAAAACTTTTTGGTTATTTTGGCTTTCTTCTTTGGATTCCATTTCCCATAAAATTGGAATTATAATATAGGTAATAAAAATTACGAACGCAATCAGTATTCCCAGCCAGAAATACCCCCAGGGAAATCCGGTAGATAGACCGGCAATCTCACCGTCGGAGAATTGGGAATAGGATAGGTCTTGAAGTTGTATTAAAAAATCCATAAATTTAAAAAATTCTATCTACTTCTCTTTAAAATTACGAATGCTATATCATCTGGATCATTTGTCTTCGAATCTGCGAATTGCTCAACTTCTCGCATTAAGTTATCTGCCATAATTTCCAAGTCAATATTTTTGTTATTTTGAAAGAAGTTTTCTAGTATTTTGTCTTCGAAGAATTCATTTTCTGTATTAGTAGTTTCCAAAATGCCATCTGTTGTTAAAAATACAATATCACCAATACCAATAGGTATATCAACCGATTCATACCTTTCCGAGATTGGTAGCATCCCCAATGGTCTCCCTTTTGGGAGATAAGTATCGAATCCGATTGCAGTTTTTTTCATTCGAAAAAGAGAGGGATGTCCAGCACGTGCGAGTGTGAGGGTGTGACTTGTAAGACTGTAATGATAACAGGCGGCGGTAATGAATTGACCTTTAGGGAGTAGATGCTTTAAGTTGGAATGAATTGTCTCCAAAATTGCTTGGGGTTCGGATACAGAATTTCTGGCAATTTGATAAGACAATTTAACCATAGAGGAAACCAATGCCGCACCAATTCCATGACCACATACATCCGCAACCAATACAAATAAATCTCCATTCTCTGCTACTTGTATGTCAATTAGGTCTCCACCAACTTGAATCATAGGTTGGTATCTCCAACTTATATCATATTCTTTATTATCTGAAAAACTATCCGGCAATAAGGATGTTTGAATTTTTTTGGCTATCTCCAACTCTTTTTCAATGTTTAATATATATTTGTCGTTTTCTACTGCCGCCTTGAGCTTGATCAGAGTTTCGATTCTGCTTACAAGTTCATCTTGAAAAAAAGGCTTGGTAACATAATCATTCGCACCCGATTGGAATCCAGCCAATATGTCCGCTTCGGTTCTTTTTGCTGTGAGCATAATAACAGGAAGATCATGACTGGCATATTTTTCTCGAATCACCTGACAGACCTCATACCCACTCATCTTGGGCATCATTATATCCAATAGAACCGCATCGGGAAAATTTTCTTCGGAAGAATTCATGATGAGATCCAATGCTTTTTCTCCATTATCGACTGTTATTGCTCGATATCCATTCAAACTCAATACATTATATAGAATCTTCAAGTTGACAGGTTCATCATCGACAGCAAGTATGATTCCCGATTTTTTTTCTAACTTGATAATTTCCGGAATGTAATCTCCTGGATTTTTGGAGGTAACAATTGAATCAGAATCAATATTACCTCCTTCGACCAAGGAAATTTTCTCGGAATCCATATCCATTTTCTCGGCATTGCCAAGCTTTAATTCAAAATAAAATCGTGAACCTTCCTTGAGTTTAGATTCCACATTCAGATTGCTACCATGAAGCTCGACCAATTTCTTGGTTACTGTCAGACCCAAACCGGTTCCCAGATATTCTCTCGTATCTCTGGAATCAACTTGCGTGAAGGCATCAAATATGGATTCCAATTTATCATGAGGAATTCCTATGCCAGTGTCTATAACAGATACTATCAGGCTCCCTTTTATGGCTTCTGTTCTAATCTCAATAGATCCTTTCTCGGTAAATTTAATTGCATTACCAACCAAGTTCATCAATACTTGTTGCAGTCGATTGGAATCAGCATATACTATCGCTTGGTTTTCATCCAGATTCGTTTTCAATGTGATGCCTTTTGCATCAGCCAAAGGAGTTAAAATTTTTACGATATGGTGAACAATGGGGAATATAGATATATTTTGAAGGTTTATTAAAAGATCATTGTTTTTCATCTTGGAAAAGTCCAAAATATCATCTACGAGAGAGGCAAGCCTCCTTCCGCTCTGAATGATCAACTCCAAATTCTCTTGTGTATCTTCTCTCAACATTCCCGTTGAACCTTTGGTAAGCGACTCTGCAATTCCGATAATACCATGAAGAGGAGTTCGCAATTCATGAGATGTATTGGCAAGAAATTCATCTTTTAATTCATCGGATTTCTTTAAATTAATGATGGCTTGCTTTTGAGCTTCTACTTTTTCTTCTTGCGTTTTCTTCATCTTCCGAGAAAGAGCGATGGATATAGCAACCACCGGAAATATAACTCCGATAAATCCCAATCGATATTGAAGAGGCGAGCCCAAGTACATCAATGTATCATTCATGATTGATATACCATATATTACCAAAGAGATTCCAATAATTCTGGCACTCTGGATCTTTTTTCTATAAGCCTTGATTGTTTGAATGATAAAGAATCCGATAGAAAGAAAA